>PNBO01000217.1 GCA_003136095.1 Myxococcales bacterium | reverse complement strand
CGCCGCAGGATTTCCACCGCTGAGGCGTCATCGGCGCTCCTAACCGACAGATCGTAGTAGCCACCGTAGACCTCGGCCGCCCAAAGGGTCGCGCCAGGAACGAGAAATGGATCCTCCCTCGACTCTTTGCCGACCAACCGCCCGGACGCTACCAGCGCGGCGTGGCAACGATTGACCCGTTCGAGCCACGGCACGGACATGCCTGGCGTCGCGCGTAGCCTGATAACAGCCCCCCTATCACTATACTCAACCTTTCCCAATGGGCCATCGTCAAAGAGCGGCGCAACGCGCGCGATGTCCTCCCGATATGCGAGAAGTCCCAATGCCCGCTCCTTGGCGGGCATTCCCGTGCAAACGTCGTCTGCGATAGCGGCGTATTGAGCGGCTGAAGGTATGGTTGCGTCTGCTCCTACCGCGCGACTTACCGCACAGCCAACGAGCAAGACCGCAAACCCGGCACAACAAAGAACAATTGGGAGCAGTCTCCTAGTCAGGATCATGACGAGGCCTCCTTGCCGTTGAGCGCCGGCAATGAGTCTTGACGGCTGGCGCCGTACGGACTCGCGTAATGCGAGTAATGGCGTATGGACAGGTTGACGAGCAAACTCTGTGCCAGGGTGACCGCCAGATGTGCTGTCCCTCGTGGAGCGGGGTCGATGCAGAAACGGGACGGATTCCCAAATCGATCGGGAAATTCTCCTTTCACCTGCCTCACAAGTAGGGGTGCCTACGCGGTTGTTGGTGGAACAGCTTATCAATGGAACATCTCCTGCCTTCTTTGGTGAGGAGTCCAGCGTTAAGCGAATCGCCACCACCGCGAAACCGGGACGACGCTAGCCTGGTCCAGGCTATCGACGGCCTCGTGGGGATTGCTCGTAGAATGGCGGAGCGCGTCGGGGACCGCCCATGTTCATCCGGTAACCCCGCAGAGGGGCTGGCTCGGAATGGTAGTGGCTCCAATGCTCCGCATCGCGGTAGTGCCAATGGCCGCCATACCAGTAGGTGGGACGCCCCTCGTAGTAGAAGGGGGGAGCGGTGGCAATGAAACCGGGTGGCGGCTCATCCACATAGGCACCATCCACGGTGACCGCGTATCCGGCGTCGGCGAAGCAGCCACCGAGGGAAAGGCCAAACGTCAAGATCGCCAGCCGCCTGGGTCGGAAGTCAGGCCAACATCTTCGCATGATGGAATTACTCCTTCGCTCCGCCTTCGTCATGATTGAGATGTTCCAGCAGTAGAGCCACGAGCGTACGGCGCTGTTCGTCGTTGAGCACGGGATTGACTGCCTGACAAAACGACACAAGCCGGCTCGCGCCCCACTCAGCCATTTGACGATTCGCGCTGGCGGCGCCGAGCAGCCTCCTGGCATCGAAGTCGTTGGCCTGGAATGCCTTGCCGAAGTTTCGCAGGTGGGCTTCGACTTCGCCCTTGCGCAGCGGCGAGTCCGAGGTCGTTGCCGCAAGCTCCCTCCTGACCTTCTCCATCTGCGGGGCCGTCAGTCCGATCTCCTGGCCGATGGTCGCGAGCTGGCTTCGCTCGCCGCTGTTGGCTTGTTTCCACAGCTCCCAATGGGCATCCAGCTTATCTACCAGTGCCGCTCGCTCTGGCGGTGTGAGCGCGTCGTGGAGTCGATTCAGCTCACCGATCGAGGCGTCGTGCATGGCGGCGGATGCGGTCGCGAGCTCTGCTAGCGCTGCGTCGACCTGAGTGCGGTCGATCTCGGACGCGGAAACCCCGTCGGCGAGCCGCGCCACGACGGACCGTTCGGCCTGACTGGCGGGGCGCATCTTGTCGATCAGGTCCGATTGAATCTTTTCAATGCGGAGTTGCTCGTCGGCTGGCAATCCCAACGTGTCGAGGCTCATCGTGATGAGCAACAAGGTGCCGCCAAAATGGTGATGTCGATGATGCCGCAGAACATCCGCGACGAAGGCGTCCTCGGGCACGGTGTCGGCCGCCGTGCGGGCCACCGGCCTCTGTTTCGTGCTGGCGGCGCAGCCGCAGATCGAGACGACGACGCCCACGAGCGCGCCGAGACGTATGCACTCTGATCCCATGGCTACTCCTTCCCGGTCCTCGCTGCATATACCCTGCCAAGGTTGGGCATACCACCGGACTCGTCGTCTCCGTCCCATAACTATGAAATGGGAGGAATTCCCCAATCGATTGGGAAATAGGCCCTACCCCTTCGCTGGGGACGACAGGCCATTCGGCTGGGGCCCATCTGGGCCGTGGCACGACGAATGCAGCCTCCATTCAGTCGTTGTCCAAGAGCAGTGGAGGGAAGAGTCATGAAGCCAAGTCGATGCTCGATTTTCGCGTTGTGGAGCTGTGCCTACGCGGTTGGATGCACCCATCAGGTCCGGCCGGACGACATGAGCGCGGAGGCTCACCTTGCCGCGGCCGAAAAGGAAACCAGGCAAGCCCAGCGGGAGATGGCTAGTGCCACCTTGGATTCACCGGCAAGGGATCCAGTCGCCGAAGTCCGTAAGCGTATGCACGCTGCGGCTCTCGGGCTCGCCACGGTCAGCGAGAGGTAGCGGTCTCGTGAAGTTCGGAGATGGCCGCCCGACGCTAGCAGCGGCCATCTCCATGCGCGTGGTCGCTGACGTTAGAGATCCTCGAGCATCTTGACGATCTCCGGCACAAAGTTCCTGCGGATCTCGATTAGACTCTCTTCCTTCGCCTGCTCGATGGAGGTGATTAGCTCTCCGTCGGGCCGCTGGATGTCGCCTTCAACCTGATCGTCATCAAAGTCGAAGCGTGTTGTTGGCGTGGCGGCCTGCGACTGATCGGGTGGCGACGCGCTGGATTGGCTGTCGTCGGCGAATGCCGGTGCGGCAAAGCCGATAGCGAGGAACGCAAGTGTTGCGATTGTCTTCATCTTCCTTCACCGGGTAGCGAATTTCCGGGGTCATGTGAAGGCCGGTTTCCTTTCGGTCGTGCATCGCCAGTGCCAGCGAGGCTCGGGGTGCCGGACATCAACGAGTCAGGGCTACTCTGTCCGACCGTGACCGAATGCAAAACATGACGATTGGCCACGTGACCCCGATTGTCCACGCGCACCAGGAAAGCGGTGGTCGCCAGCGCGCGTTTCGAGAGCGCGCCACGCTTCATGTCGGGGGTGTGCGGCGAGGTCGTCGTGACCTGCGCTCGTCTCCTGAATCTTGGCTGACGAGCCGCCGCTACGTTGGATGCATTACGTCTATCGCATGAGGGCTGGCCGGTTCGACCCCAGGCAACCGTGAGACAGGAGACACGTGGGCTCGCTGTCGTCGGTCCTCGTCACCTTCTTGCTCCGCCTTGTCCTTGAGCCGGCCGTCCGTGACCTCGCGGTAGAGGTCGGGGATCAGCTTGGCGCAGGCCTCGTTGCGTGGACAAGCGTAGACGACCAGCGCCACGGCCGCCGTGGCGTTTCCCGCCCGGAAGCGGTCGTCCAGCGCGATCTTCGCGCGCGGCTGGTCGGACCTCATGGTGGCCTGCCGGTGCGCGAGGGCCGCCTCGATCTCGGGCCTGGTCATGCCCGCCGCGACCATCCGGGTGATGGCACGTTCGAGTCGCGTCACGAGCGTGCAGACAGGCTTTCTGCCGAGGCACGAGGCCAAGCTGTCCGAACAGCATTCGTAGGAATGGTAGGCGGCGTGCAGCTCCTCGACGAGCTGGCGTTGCTTGGCGGACAGACTGGCGGGGGGAACGGGCGGCGCGACCGGGCTCGATGCCAGCGTCGCGCGCGCGGCCGGGAGGGCGAGCACGAAGAGCCCGAAGAAGAACAGGACATCTGCAAGCCTCATCTGCATCGAGTGGGTAGATCGTGGGGCCATTGCCTCTCTCCTTTGCAAAACGACGGGCGTGACCAACGGCGCGGCTGGAGCTGGAAGCGCGTGGTCTATCGGCCTCGGCCACCCCGGCCGGCCCAGACCGGCACGCCGTTGCTGTCGCGTAGCTGCAGCGTCCGACCGTCCTTCGTGACCTCGGCGGCGATGATCGCTGGTTTGTCCTCGAAGGTGATACGGGAGCCGCGTATCTGCACCTTGTCTCCCGGCTTGAAGGTGATCTCCTGTTTGTCGATGTACCACTCGGGACCGAGGTGCACGGGAATGGTTTCGCCCTTGTCGGTCTTGAGCACCAAGTGAACGCCGCGGGACATTCCTCTCACCGGCGTGATCTTCTCGACCTTGATGATTTCTCCATCGGTGGTCCCGAACGTCTTCGGGTCGTACATGCGTCCATACTGGGATCCCGGTCCCCAGCCACCGCCGCCTGCACCGCCGCCACGAGATCCTTGCGCAACGGCCTGCGGGCTTGGGCAGATGAAAACCGCAAACAGGAATGCCAGTGTCGTCTTGATGAGCATCGAACGCCTCTTTCTCCCTTAAAGGGACAAATGCTAGAGAACCTGCTGGCTACACTGCAACTCGCTTGCCAGCGCGAAGCCAGCGCACAGCGTCTCTCTAAAGTCCCTTCGAAATGATGAACTTCGCCGTGGCCGTGGCCTTGGTTTGACCGTCCTGAATCAGGTTGGCTTCCATGAGGAAGAGCGGGAACAGGTCGCGCGTGGCGCGGGCTTCCGTGACGGTTGCGCGTTCCAAAACCACCGGAGCTCGAAACTTGACCGTGAGCTCCGCGGTCACGGCCTGGTAGCCCTGCGCGAACAGGCAATTGGCCATGGCGCTGTCGAGGATGGTGGCGATGATGCCCCCGTGCAGATAGCCCGGGTAGCCCTCGAACGCGGTTGCGCAGTCGAACGTTGCGCGGACACCGCCGTCGCCCGTGTCCTCGAAATCCAGCCGCAATCCTCGCTCGCTCTGCGGTGAGCAGGCGACGCAGCGAGGATGGGCCATCGCGCGCAAGGCGGGTCCGCGAGGGGCAGGGTGGGCGGTGGTAACGGTCTGAGGGATCACGCTGGTCAGTATGCAGCAATATGCGTGCCGGGCAGCGAGGGGCAAGGGGCGGCATCCCGACCATGGATTGTGTTTCAATCTGGAACAAAATGGACCGTTATGTTCCACTTGTGAGACATGATCAGGTCACGCAAGCCAGACGCATCCGGGCCACCACCACCGGAGGCGTTGCATTCGCTGATCTTCGACAGCATCCACGAGGGGGTCTTCACCGTCGACCAGGACTTCAGGGTGACTTCGTTCAATGCCGAGGCCGAACGGATCACCGGGTTCTCCCGTCGTCAGGCCGTGGGCAAGAAGTGCTACGAGGTCTTTCGCGCCAGCATCTGCCAGCGCGGCTGCGCGCTGCGGGAGACGCTCGACACGGGGCGACCGCTGCGCGACGTGCGTATCGACGTGCTCAATGCTTCGATGCTGCCCGTGCCCATCGCGGTTTCCACCGCGGTCTTGCGCAGCGGTGGCCGGCTGCTCGGCGGTGTGGAGATCTTCCGCGATCTCTCCGACATCGAGAGCCTGCGCAACGAGCTGAAAAACCAGGGCTCGTTCGAGAACATCGTGGGCGGCAGCCCGGCCATGAAAGAGCTGTTCCAGCTGCTGCCCGACGTGGCGGCCTCGGACGCGCCCGTGCTCATCGAGGGGCCGAGCGGCACCGGCAAGGAGCTGGTGGCGAGCGCGATCCACAGTCTCAGCGCCCGGCGGGACAAGCCCTTCCTGCGCGTGAACTGCGGCGCGCTTCCCGACAGCTTGCTGGAATCGGAGCTGTTCGGCTATCTGCGGGGCGCTTTTACCGACGCCCGCCGCGACAAGCCCGGCCACTTCGTGCTGGCCGACGGCGGCACCATCCTGCTCGATGAGATCGGCGATATCACCCCGGCGTTCCAGCTCAAGCTGCTGCGCGTGCTGCAAGAAGGCGAGGTCCAGCCCCTGGGCAGCTCGCGGCCGGTGAAGGTCGACGTGCGCGTGCTGGCCGCCACCAACCGCGATCTGGCGGCCATGGTGGCCGAGGGCAAGTTCCGCCAGGATCTCTACTACCGGATCAGGGTCGTGCCCATCGCGCTCGTCCCACTGCGGGAACGGCGCGGGGACGTTCCGCTCCTGGTGGACCATTTCGTTCGTCTGCAGGCGCTCAAGACCGGAAAACCGATCCGCGAGGTGGCGCCGAGGGCCATGGCCGCGCTCTGCGAGTACGACTATCCCGGCAACGTGCGCGAGCTACAGAACCTGATCGAGAGGGCCTTCGTCCTGTGCCACGAGCACCGCATCGAGCTCGGCCATCTGCCGACGGAGATCCTGCGCGCCAAGGAGCGCGCTGCAATGGATGGGGACTTGCTGGCGAGCCGGCGGAGGCCGTCGGAGAGAATCGTGTTGCAGGCGTCGGGCAAGGCAGCGAACGAGAGAGCCACCGCCGACCCCGTGGCGCAGAAGCTGCGCGAGGCCCTGGCGGCCCACGGCTGGAGCCGCACCGCGACCGCGCGCGGCCTTGGCATCGGCCGCAACACGCTCTGGCGTCGCATGCGCGAGCACGGCCTAGTCTCGGCTGGGCGCTCGGGTAAACGCGGTACGCGGCTTGCTTGAGCTTGGCCGCAGCCGTGACGACATGTGTTGCCATCGCCCTCTTCGGTGAGGAGGTCTCGCCCAGGTTCTGCTTTGCCGAGCAGGTCCTCGTGGTCAGCTTCGAGAATGGGCGGGAGATCCGGCGCAACGTGGTTGGACTGGGCGAGCCCTGGCTTCCACGCCGCATCGCGCACCTTGCTGCCATGGGGGTGCGGACGCTGCTTTGCGGAGCCTTCAACCGCGCCTATCTGCCGAACGCGGAGCGACTTGGGATTCGGGTCGTCACCGGCATCTCCGGCAAGGCGGAAGACGCCGTGGCCAGTTTTCGCCGCGGGCAGATAGTCTCGCCGCGAGCTCGCCACCGTCGGAGCTAGTCAGCCGTCTCATGGCGCCACCGTCATCGTGTAGGTGGCAAAGTCAACGCCACCGCGGCTGTCGTGCAAGACGAGCCACAAGCTGACCTCTCCCGCAACGGCAGGAGATTGCCAGGAGTTATCGCTCCAGGCCGTCGGGTCGTCTTCCCCGCGTCCAGTCGTGGAATCGTCGAATGCGCCAGCGGTGGCAAACCAGGAGATCCACAGGGCCTCGCGTTGATCGACGAGGCTCTGCGACGCGGAATCGAAGACCGGGTAGGTCTCCGCCGAATCGGCCGACCAAACGGCAACCAGGCGGATGCGCTGGCCGGCGGGCAGTGCATCGAGTAACACCGGCTGGTCACCCACGAGCGCGGACAGCGATACGAGGGTTGGATTCTGGTTCACTGTGTAGCGCGCGCGGAATTCCTGGGACATCAGCAGCGACGCGCCAGCGAGATCGCAGTGCAGCCGCTCGCGGAAGATCGCCTGCTGCGCGCCGAGATCGAGTCGAATGGGTTGGTAATAGCCGCCGGTCGGATCCGGATCGGTTGGGCGCAGGGTGCCGCTGCTCGAGGGGGGCGCCAGCGGTCCGAAGTTCACGCAGGCGGCGCTGGGCGTCTGGATCGAGACCTGCGCGCCCTGCGCCGACTCCGGCAGATCCTCGGTGAGACAGGCCTGGCTGACGGGCGTGTTCTCGGCCACCGGCTTGCGCAGGTTGCACAGACTCCACGACAAGGTCCTCTCGTCCACGGTGCCGGAAGGAGAAGCCACGAGACTGGTGTATTGAACGGTGTCTCCCGGACCTGCCTCGGCCGGATCGCCGCGCACGCCGATGAGCCTTTCGCTCGCAATCAGTGACGCAGGATTGCCCATCTTTGGCACGCAGCCGGCCAACAACAGAAATGCAAGAGCCTGCGAACGACGCATCAGAACCTGATGGATAGCCCCGCCACGGCCAGAATCGGCAGGCCGGTGATGTTTGACCGCGAGGCGAACTGCTCGTCGTAGGCGAATTCCTCGACGTTCGCGTGGTTGGTGAGATTGAGAACTTCCAGGTAGGGAACGACCTCCACCGAGCGGCGGTGAAAGCGTTTTTCGATGCGCAGATCGAGAGCGTAGAAAACCGGCAACCGAATCGAATTCTGTTGCCCGAAGATCGGCTGGTACTGCCCGGTCGTCGTGTCCAGATAACTGCCGATGACCGGGGTTCGCGGCATGCCGGTGGCCACGCGAAAACGCAGGCCAAGGACAAAGCCACGGAATGCCGTATTTCCTACGGCAGTCAGAAGATGCGTCTGGTCCTGGTCAAGCGGTCGGTAGGAAGACTCGGAATCATACCGGCGTTCGCTACGGCTGAGCGTGTAGGCCACCCAGCCGAACACTGCTGGGTGAGGCGCGAATCGCAAAAGAACCTGCGCCCCATAGGCGCGGCCCACGCCATCCTGCACGAGAGCGTGCGCGAGCGGGGGACTCGGGTCGGGATTGCGCATCACCAGCCCCCACATGCGCCGGTAGAACAAGGTCGGCTGTACGCTCAGTCCGTGTCCAAGATCCGTGTCCACCCCAGCGACCGCGTGCAGGGCATGCTCGACGCCCAGACTGGGTGAACCGAAGACCGCGCTCAGGTCTGCCGGCGCAGGGGCTTGATGATAGAGCCCCATGGCCATGATCTCGCGCAGCCACGCTCGGGTCTGGTGCTCGACGGTAAGGCGTGGTGCTGGCGACCAGGACAGGCGCGAAGTCCCCACCTGTGGCGTGACCCCGTTCGGTGGCGCGCTACGATTGGTGGAAATCACGTCGCCGTCCAAGCGAAACGATGGACGTATGCGCCAGCGACCGCGTGTGATCTCCAGCCAGGCATAGGGAGCCAGATTGGCGATCCCGGTGCTCCATGCGTCCCCGCTGGCTCCGCCCGAAATCGGTTGGCCGAAGGCAACGATGTCGCCCTCCCGCGGGGGCAAGGTTGCCGAACCCGCGCGCTGCGCAGTCGAGCGGGTGACCAGCCCATCAAACCCTAGCGTCAAGGTCAGTCGTGACGACAATAGCGCGATGAATTCCCCGCGCAGACCCAGCACCGTGGAATCGATGGATTCGCTGGCCTGGACCAGCCCCGCGGTCTGACTGCGGCGTGTGTGATCCCAGCCCACGAACGGAATCAGCGACACGCCAGAGCCATCCGGCAGAACACGCGCATAACGGATCCCGAGACGCGAGAAAGATCGATCCTGTGCTTGGTCGGCAACCGACGAAGGGCTCGCGTTGTTGCTGGTGATGGCGCTGGAATCGGCCGAGGTCAGGAAAATGATCTCGACCCTTTCGTCGTCGCGCAGAGGGAGCACGAGCTTGCCCTGAAAATCGTGATAGCGCGGGAGGGGGGAAAGCCGGCGCGTATCCGCCGAAAGAGCGTCGCCCAGCAAACGATCGAGATAGCCGAAGCGGCCCGCGGCAAGAAGCCCGCCACCGTTCTCGACCGCCGCGCCAGCTGCGAACGAGGCATCGAGGATGTCCACGTCTGCCTCACCCTGATAGCGCTCGACCGGCGGCTCGCGGCTGGCGATGCGCACCAGACCGCCCAGGCCGCGGCCGTGGTCGGCGCCGTAGCCACCGGGCACGAGGGCAAGAGAGCGCACGAAGCCCGTGTGCACGGTCGAGCGCAGTCCGCCAAGATGGTACAGCGCGGGGATCTCCATTCCGTCCACCACGACGCGCGTCTCCTCGGCTGTCGCGCCCCATACCACCAGCTCGCCGCCACCGAGCGCCGGCCGGGCCACGCCCGGCAGGTTCTCGAGCGCCTTGCCCGCATCGCCCTGCGCGCCCGGAGCCTGGCGTAGCTCGCTCGCCGGCAGGCCGGCCTCGCCCGCCTCCTCCGACGGCGGCGCGATCACGATAGTCTCGTAGCGTTCGGCCGCGGTGACGATTCGTATGGGTGCGGTCGCAAGCATGGCCAGCGCGAAGAGACTCGCACGCGCTCTCATGGCGGTGGAATGGTGAATGACAAGGCCGTCAAGCCACTGCCCTGACCCTTGCTAAACCGCTGGTCCGACGGGACAGCCTCGCCCTCGGCTCTACCCAGGGAGGTCCCGTCAAGGAACGCCTCCACGGTCCAGCGCGCGGCGGAATTTCCGCACAGAGAGAACGTGTCGACGCGAGCCACGTAGTCCCCGGCGGGCGGGCCCACCGACCACACGACATTCTCATTGCAACGGCCGTCGATGACGCAGCCTGCGTTGGAATCGAAGTCCAGGATGCCACCCTCGTTCCAGGCTCCAGCGTCGGTGGTCGGAGTCACCGCATACCGATCGTACGAGTTGATGTTTCCCGCCCAGATCTCTACGCCGTAGGCATCGACCACATGCAGGTCGAGATCGGATTCCGTGTCCCACCACAGTGAAATCACTAGAGCCCCGCTGGGCGGCAGGGTCTGCTGGACGTCCAGCGCCGCGTGCGCGGCGGGACCGATCGCATCGGGAGGGGAGATCGCACGAACCATCAGGTCGTAGGAGGTCTGCGGCAGTGATGGCGAAAAAGCCAAGCTGGCGTGAAACGTCGGCTGCGTGGGGCTGTCCGCATCGGGCACGTCCGTCGCGAGAATCCAGTAGCCGACGTCGCCGGCCAGGCCGATGGCCACGGCCATGGCGCTCGGATCCAGACGGCCGGAGATCTGCTTGTTTTGCAGGCCGGGGGTGATCACGCTCTGGCTATTCAGCAGATCCACGACGTTGGGACCACCGGAGCCGGCCAGCTTGTCGATTGAGCCGCGATAGAACTGGCCGCCAGCCACGCGCAGGACGGCTTCCAAGCCCGTGTCACTGGCGATGCCCCCGCACGCGGCCAGGGCGACAGGACAAGCCAGAAGCAGCATGCAGCGCTTGCGTCTCATGGGAAGACCATTTGCCCGCGCAGGGTCAACGTGTCCGCGGCCAGGGCGGTGGGCGATCCGTCCGCGGCCACGGCCAGGGAGTTGTGGTTGTGCTGATATTCAAGGGTCAAGCGGTTGCGACCCAACCCGCCCCACGAAAGTGCGAACGTCCAGGTACGCAAGGACACATCCTTGGGCACGAGAACCATGGGCACCTGGCGATAGGCATCCACGTCCGGGTTGTAGAAGTCATAGCGGATCCCAAGCGCGGCCCGCGACGTGAGCTCCTGGCTGACCCCCACGACCCAGCCGAATTCCCGCAGGTCACGGCCACTGGCGACTGGATCGGCTGGAAGAATCCCACGATCCAAATTGGCGGCCCAAACCACTTCACCGAAGGCCACCGAATTCCCAAGGCGGGGCAGCACGGCGCCAATTCGCCCATCCGCCCCGACAGCAAACCGCGAGAAGTTCTGTGAAGGCGTCGCCGCGCGGCCCGGAATCACCTGGATCTCGCTGAGCTCGACGATGCCGTCTTCGTTCTGATCGCGCCAGAAGAGGACGTCCTTGGTCGCTGGCGTGCCGGGATGAAACCCCGTGCCTTTCAACGCGGAAAGCCCGGCGCTGATGTGGACCTTGCCCGCCACGGTGGAGTCTACCCCGAGCCGTCCGACGAGATCCTTGGCGGCATTCGGATCGCGCGCGGGGAAAGACGCATCCCCGAGCGGGTTGCCATTCATGACGGCCACCTGCACGCGAAAGAACCGCCAAGAACCCTGCGCGCGCGCACCCAGGTCCAGGATGCCGGGAAAGAGCGCCCGGCTGACGTTGCTGCGTTCCAAGAAGAATCGATCCGGATACCATTCCTGAACTTCCAGGCCAAACGGAATGCGAACCAGGCCGAGGCCAAGCTCGAGGTTCCACCCAGGTCGCGCCCAGCCCAGCATGAGCTCTGCCCGCGCCAACCCCACCGCCATGCCGCTGACCGTACTTCCTTCCAACTCGATCACGGCCCCCAGGGCACGACGGTGGGCCTCGACGGAAAGGTGTGCCCGTCGAATCAGAAATCGTTCGGTGTTGAGCGGCGCCCCGCCCGACGGAGAGAGCTGGTCCTGCGAAGATTGGTCCATCACCACGGCATCGGCTTGGAGAAATCCGCCGGCCGCGACCTTCCAGTCCTTTCCTTCAAGCAACCCGGAGGACGGGCTCGCCAGCGATGTTTCGGTTGGCGCGGTTGCGTCCCCCGCCAAGGTGCCCCATGGCGCCCCGACCGGGACGAGCCCGCTCAAAGCCGCAATGAGGATTCGGGTTTTCACGGGATCGGATCGCTCTCGAAGCGCGCCCCGGCGGTGCAAGGATTGTTGATGATCTGCGTATGCGTGGCTCCCGCGGGAAGAGCGCTGCAATCGCTGAGCGACGTACGGCCATCGTCGGCTTCGCAGAAACCATGACGGCAGACCGTGCCGGTCGCGGCGCAGTCCGCGCTGCCCGAGCAAGGCTTGCAGGAGGCTGGCAGCGTGCCGATCGTGCTCTCGAAATAGCAGCCGCAAGGATCGGGAGGCGCCAAGAGTGAGAGACTGCCGCCCTCCGTGGTACGGGTCACCGCCATCGCACAAAGTGGAACAAGTCCTCCCTGCGCCACCAGCGCGACGGGATCCAGCCCGGCCGGCATCCCAGGATTGGCAGCATTGGTGAGGATATCGATCACCAGTTTGGCGGTCGCGTTGATTGGTTGGATTGGTCCACCGTCGGCGGAAGACGCCTTGGTCAAGTAGACCATCTGGTTCCAAGGAACATAGTGCCCATCGCGAAGACTCCGCTTGTCGAAGGCCGTTGCCGTGGAATCAGGCAGATAGCCGTTCGCCTGCCCCGTCGCCTGGAAGGCGAGCGCCTTCAGGATAGCGCGGTTGCTCCCACTATCGAATATCGTGCCACCAACAATGCCGATGGTCTTTTCGGGGAATGTGGACGTGGCCACGGCGTTCGCCACGACGCTTGGACCGTTTTGCTGCTGCCCATGCCACTGCGCCGCCGGCACGCCGATCAATGCGCCTAGGCTGACTTGCACCATCATGGCGGGCTGGAGAATGAAATAGAAGTTCTCGTCGATCCACGGTGAAATATTGGCTGTCGAGCCTGTTCCAAAGACCAGGCGTGCTTGCCCTGAACTGATGGCCTCCGGCGTGGCACTATGAGGAACCACGTAGAGCAGGGACTGCACGGGCCCCTTGAATGCGACGACATCGCTCGGCGGCACCGCGCTCGAGCAGGACTCGGGGAAACCGATGGGCATGCCAAGGTCCACGCCGTGCCCCGCGCTCTCCAAGGCGCAACTCGGCACCGTGCTCGTGACGGGATCCCAGGCTGGGTCGTCGGGAATGTAAGAGGGAATCTGTTTCAACGGCGTGCCGTTGTAGAAGGCGTCGATGATGGTGCAGGACGGTGTCATGCGCCACACCAAGGTCACTGGATTCGCGCTTTGCCTCAGGATCTTTCCCAGAGTCTTGAGAGCAGGAATCTGACAGTCACCAGCCATGATGTAGAGAGGGTTCACCAGCGAGGAACACGCGGGCAGGTTCGAAGTGTCACTCCCGGCACTGTCCGGCGCCGAGCCTGAATTGACCGCGGCGGCGACGTCGATGGGTGCGACATCCATGGGGACTGCGGCTGCGTCGATGGGAGCGGCGTCGCTTGGAAGTACCTCGGCCCCGGCCGCGTCCAAGCTCGGGTTGGAGTTGGCTGAGTCGACCGCGGCCGGCACATCTTTTGCGGCATCTGTCGGCGGGCTTCCCAAATCGCTGCCGCATCCAAGCAGGGTGAATGCAGCAGCCAGGGAAAACACGCAGAGAGGGGCCAACAGGCCTTTCGAGACGGAACAGGTGCGCATGGTGAGAACCTCCAAATTCAATAGTTCGGTCGAGCTTGCGCGCAAGATTTGCGATTCTAGGGAATCGGATCGCTCTCGAAGCGCGCGCCTGCCGTGCAGGCGTTGTTGATAATCTGCGTGTGGGACGCGCCACTCGAAAGAGCGCTGCAATCGCTCAGAGAAGTGCGGCCGTCATCAGCCTCGCAGAAACCGTGTCGGCAGGTGGTGGCGGTTGCGCAGGGGGCGGCTGCCGTGCAAGCGATGCAGGAGGCAGGCGGCGTCCCGACCTTGCTTTCGTAGTAGCAGCCGCAAGGATCGGGTGGCGCGAAGAGCGAGAGATTGCCGCCTTCCACGGAACGGGTCACTGTCATGGCGCACAGGGGAACGAGTCCCTTGTTCGCCACCAGTGCGACCGGATCGATCCCGGAGGGGATTCCAGGATTCGGCGCATTGGTCAGGATGTCGATGAGCAGCTTGGCGCTGGCGTTGACCGGCTGGGCGGCGCCGCCGTCAGCGGACGCGAGCTTCGTCAAGTAGAACACGTGCGACCAGGCAACGTAGTGCCCTTCGCGGAGACTGCGCTTGTCGAAGGCCGTGGCCGTGGAATCGGGGAGGAACCCATTCGACTGTCCCACTGCCTGGAAGGCCAGCGCTTTCAGGCTGGCCCGATTGGTCGCGCTGTCGTAGATTTCGCTGCCCAGGATGCCGATGGTCTTCTCGGGAGAGGTCGACGATGCCACCTTGGTTGCAACATCGGGAGAGAGGTTGATTTGCTGTCCAAGCCACTGCGCAGCCGGCAAGCCAATCAACGCACCCAGGCTGACTTGCGTGCCCTTGGTTGGCGGGCGGACGAAGTAGAAGTTCGGGTCGAGCCAAGGCGCGATGTTGCCTGCCGCGCCTTGTCCGAAGACCAGTTTCGCCTGCTCCGAACTGATGGCCTCGGGTGAAGCGGAGTGGGGGACCACGAAGATCATCGACTGAACCGGCCCCTTAAATGCAACCAGATCAGCGGGCGGCGTGGCCGTGGTGCATGCCTCGGGGAAGACGATGGGAATCCCGAGGTCGATGCTGTGGCCTGAGCTTTCCAGGGCACAGGTCGGCACCGCGCCGGCGCTGGGATCCCAGGTGGCGTCGGCGGGAATGTAGGACGGTACCTGCTTCAGCGGAGTGCCGTTGTAGACGGCGTCGATGATGGTGCAGGAGCCCGTCGCGTACCACACCAGGGTCACGGGATTCGCGCTTTGCCGCAGGGCCTTCCCGAGAACCTTCAGCACCGGCACCTGCGTGTCACCACTCATGACATAGAGGGGATTCACCAGCGACGAACAAGCAGTTGCAGGGGCGCCATCGATGCCGCCACTGTCCACGACGGGGCCAACATCCACGCCCGATCCCGTGTCGATGGCGAGGTCGGCTATGGCGGCATCGATCTGCGGGACATCGATCTGGGCGGTGTCGATTGGAGTGATGGGGGCGTCGTCTTTGGCTAAGGTGTCGGCCACGGCTACGTCTACAAATGTGGGAGGCAAATCCGCGATGGGCGGCACATCTTTCGCGGCATCGGTCGGTGGCACACCCGTATCCGTCTTGCCGCCTGAATCGCTGCCACATCCTGGCAATACGTCTGCGACGGTCAGCGACAGCAGCACAGTGGTGACAAATCGAAGCTTGCGTGCATGACTCCGTGACATGGCAGGAACCTCCTACTTCAGTTGTGACGGAACTGACCGTCGTTGAGCGGGCCTGGATTTGCGTCGGCGCCCACCGGCGCGGGCGAGGAGAAGAGTCGGCTGGCAAACAGCGTGGGTGGGGTTTTGCGGATGTCGCCGAGCGGGCCGCAAGCCGCGACTCGCCCCTTCTCGAGCACCGCCACGCGCCCCGCGAGCGCTTCCACATCCATGACATCGTGGGTGACCAGCACGGTGGGCAAGCCGAGCGAGCGGATGGATTCGGCGAGGAACGCCCGCACCTCGAGGCGGGCCTCGACGTCGAGCGAAGCCGTGGGTTCATCGAGGAGCAATGCCTTCGGTGACGAGGCCATGGCGCGGGCGAGGGCGATGCGCTGCCGCTCCCCGCCGGAAAGCTGCGATGGGTTCCGGTTGGCCACGCTGCCGAGTCCAAAGCGGTCGAGCCACGCCATGGCCTGGCTACGCCGCTGCTTTCGGCTCGCCAGGTCCGGCCCACACGCGAGCGCGAACGCCACGTTTTGCGCCGCCGTCAGGTGCGGGAAGAGTCCGAAATCCTGGGGCAGATAGGCAAGGTGGCGCTCCTCCGTGGGCCGATCGATGGTTCGGTCCCGGTCAAAGAGAATCTCGTCCCCCAGTGCGATGCGGCCGCGTTCAAGCTTGAGCAGCCCCAGAATGGCCAGCAGCACGCTGGTCTTGCCGGAGCCGTTGGGCCCTACCAGCGCCAGGGGCTCGGTGCCAACCTCCAGCGTGGCTTGCAACAGAAATGGCCCCAGCGCGGCTTCAACCGCGACCGAGAGCCGGCGAACGGGAGCGGCGGTCATGATGCTGCCGGCCTTCGCCCGATTTCCACGGTGCGATTGAATCGCCGGAGGAAGAGCAGCAGCGCGAAGGCGAAAGCGACCAGCAAGAGCGACAGGGCCTGCGCGGTGTGAATGTCGAGCTCCAGGGCCGTGTAGATGGCGAGCGGCAGGGTCTGCGTCTTGCCCGTCATGTTGCCGGCGAACATCAAGGTGGCGCCGAATTCCCCGAGCGCTCGTGCCCAGGTCATCGCCGCGCCACCGATCAGCCATGGCCGGGCGAGCGGCAAGGCAACCTGGAAGAAGAGGCGCGGCGGCGAGGCCCCCAGGCTGCGCCCGACCGCCAGCAGGTTGCGATCCAGGCGGCCGAAGGCTTGTACCGCGGCCTGCATGTAGAAGGGAGCCGAAACGAAGATCTGGGCCATGACCACCGCGACGGAGCTGAAGGCGGGCGTCCAGCCCAGGCGCTCCAGAGTTTCGCCGAACAGCCCGCGCCGGCCAAAGGCGAGGAGCAGGGCGATGCCGCCCACCGCGGGTGGAATCACGACGGGAAGTTGCAGCAGGATCTCCAACCAGCGCGCCGAGCGCCAGCGGGATCGCGCCAGCCACCAGGCCAGCGGCGTGCCGCCAAGCACGACCAGTGCAACCGAAATGAGGCTCGTGCCCAGGCTGAGGCGCAGCGCCGGCCAGGTCAACGCGCAGCCGAGCCCGCGCAGGATGGAATCGGGGCCGCCGTCGAGCAGCAAGGCCACGAAGGGGAGCACGAGGAAGAGCAGCAGAATTCCGCCCAGGCCGACCATGACGGCGCCATAGAGATGCCGACTTCTCGCTCGGGAGAGGAGCTGGACTCTCACTTTTTCGCCTGCGCTTCGGCCGCGTTGAACCCCGCCGCGCTCAGAACCTTCTCCCCCTCCTTGGATAGCACCAACTTCACGAGCTCGCGCGCCAGGTCGGGACGGGGCGCGGCCTTGAGCGCCGCGATCGGATATTCCGCGACGACGTTGAGCGCGCTCGGGATCTCGATGACCTGGACCTTGTCGGGCATGGTCAGCGCGTCGGTCCGGTAGACGATGCCCGCGTCGCCTTCACCCAAGGCCACCTTGGTCAACACCTGGCGCACGTTCAGCTCGCGCGAGCGCACGCTCGCCCGCACCTTCTCCCCGAAGGATTTGCCGTGGAGTTTCTCGGCCGCGGCCAGGATGGCATCCGTGTAGGCGCCGATCGGCGTTTCGGACGCGCCCAGAACCAAGTGGGTGACCCTGGGCAGATCGGAGAAGTTGGCGACCTTGGCCGGGTTGTTCTTCGGCACGACCACGACCGGCAGATTGCGCGCGAATACCGCCGGAGAAAGGACCATGCCCTGGTTTGCCAGAAGCTTCATGTTCTTCCAGTCGGCCGAGGCGAACACGTCCACCTTGGCGCCGTGCGCAATCTGCACGCGAAGATCCTGGCTACCGGCGAAGTTGAAGCCGACCTTGACGTTTGGGTGCTGCTTTTCGAAGGTCAGCGCGAGGGCCTGGAAGACCTCGCGTAGCGAGGCCGCCGCAAACACGGTCAGTTCTTGCGCCTCGGCCGCAACGGCCGGCGTTGCCCAAAGCGGCGTGGCCAGGCACAGCGCAACCAATAAGAAGCGGAGAGCCGCGCGACGATTCAAGCCTGCGCCTCCGTGCATGCCATTCCCGTGCGAGCGGTTTCATAGCCGGTCATGCCGGCGATGTCCTGGCGAAACCGCGCGCTCGCTAGGCAATCAAGTAGCGCCTGCACCTGCGGCTGCGCGGCCAGGGCAGCCGGGAAGACGAGATCGAATCGCGCTTCCGCGAGCGCCTCGAAGTGCAGCCCGAAGCTCGCCGCGGCGGATCGCGTGGCGACGCCGACATCGCCGATGCCCATGGCCACCATCTGCGCCACCGCCCGATGCCCACGCGCGATCGCCACCGGCGTGTCGTGCTTCCACGCGCGGCCCGCTTTGCGAAACACGGCTTCCAGCAACTCTTGCGCGCCGGCGCCCGCCTCGCGCGCGATGATGCGGGTGCCTTTTCGTTCCATGTCCGAGGCGCTACGGTATTTCCGCTCGGCTCGGCTCACGAACCCCTGTTCCCAGGAAGCCAGCGTGACCAGCACCATGGGCTCCGAGCCGAACCGCTCCCGCACAGCCGTGGCGTTGTCACCGGCACTGCCCTGTCCCAGGAGATGCATCCCAGCGATGTGGACGCGTTTTTGGGCCAGCTCCTCTAGCGCGGGCCGGCTGGCCTTCTCGATCCAATGCAGGCGGGGACCACGGAAGCGCTCTTCCAGGTGGCGCCCAAGCACGCCAAGGGCTGGATCGCACCCGGCGACCAGGAGATTGCGTTGGAGCGATTCCACGTCACGCAGGGGGCGAACCCGCGCCTTGGTTTTGCCCTTCTCGGTCGACAGGGTGGCGATTCCGTCGGCCGGCGTTCCGAGTGCCAAGGCTTCGTCGGTTTCGAGCGCGCGGGCAACCCAGCGATCCGCGACCCACCCCAGCGACACTCGCCGCTTGCGGGCACCTCTGGCGCTTGGCTCCGCTTCACTGGCGAGCTCGGCCTCGATGACCTGTCCATCGCGATGCAGGCTGAAGAGATCTTCCACACGGCATCGCAACTCTCGCGCCAGGGCCAGGGCAATCTGCGTGGAAGGGACGGTTTCGCCAGCCTCGATCAGGCTGAGTGTCTGCCGGCTGACGCCAATGGCCTCGGCCAGAACCTGCTGTTGCATTCCCAGCCGCTGCCGCGTGGCCCTGACGGCGGTGCGAACCCGCGTGTCCATCCTGGCAGGATTCCTGAACCCGACCTGCATGTCAACCAGCCACACCGTGCGTCGTCTAAAATTTACATTCGAAAGGTCATGGACTCACCCGACGACGGGACTCGGGGCGATGGGCGCCGGAGAAGGGAGATACTCCTTGACAGTTGTGCACATATGTCCATAATTGGTCCCAAGGTATTCGGATGCCAAGACCGTTCTGCTGCCGACTCATCGCCGGGAAACCGGCCGCATCGGTTTTCAAGCCCACGGGCATTCCCATGCCCGAGCTCGAGCTGGTCGTCATGAGCCTCGACGAGTTCGAGGCGATTCGACTGGCCGACCTCGGCGGGCTCTACCAGGAGCAAGCCGCCGAGCAGATGGGCGTGTCGCGCCCGACCTTCAGTCGGATCGTCGGGTCGGCTCATCGCAAGGTGGCGGACGCCCTCGTGCACGGCAAGGCCCTGCGTATCGAAGGTGGCCCCGTTCAACGCGAAGGCCAGCGGTGCTGCGATTTGCACGACAAGAAGAAATGACCTGAACGCGCCTTCGCGCAAAACCAGAAATGCCAACTCTCAAGGAGAAAAGACAATGCGTATTTGTATTCCAGTGAACGAAGACCAAGGCTTGCAGAGTGAGGTCTGTGCTCACTTTGGCTCTGCGCCAGCTTTCCTGATCGTGGATACCGACAGCGGAGATTGCCGCGCAATCGTCAATCGCAATCAGCATCACAGTCACGGCATGTGCACGCCGCTTGCTTCCCTCCAGGGCGAGATTCTCGACGGCATCGTGGTGGGTGGCATCGGCATGGGCGCCCTCAACAAGCTCATGGCGGCGGGAATCAGCGTTTTCCGGGCGGCGCACCCCACGGTCATGGCGACTATCGAGTCCTTCAAGGCTGGGACGCTTGCGCCAATGCAGCCGGGCATGGCGTGCGGTGGCCACCGCCACGGTCACGTCTAGAGATCAGGGCATCGGCCATGGGACGCGATCAGGATTCACAGCTTGCAGCCGTCAAGCTTCGCACCGTTGGGGTCATCCACAGCCCCTTCGCCGAGGCGTCGGGAACTCCGATTCAGCCCTGCTATGCCCAGGGCGCCGAGGGCCAAATCCTGGTCGACGATGCTTACGCTGCCGCGCTGGACGACATCGAAGGCTTCGCGCGCTTGTGGCTGATCTACTGGATGGATCGGGTGAAGGGATTCCAGACCCGCGTCACCCCGTACCGCGACACGCGGGAGCACGGCCTCTTCGCCACCCGCTCGCCCTGCCGGCCCAACCCCATCGGCATATCCGTGGTCCGGTTGGTTCGCCGGGAGGGGCGGGTGCTGCACGTGGCCGATATCGACATTCTCGATGGCACGCCACTTCTCGACATCAAGCCCTACGTGCCGGACTTCGACGCCCATCCCGGAGCGAAGGCCGGCTGGTTCGATGCCGCCGGTGAGAATCGCATCGTCGCGGATGAGCGATTTCATCGCAAGGCTGGTTCGGATCCTGGAGAGAATTCATGACTTGCCGTTTGCTCACGGTTACCTCAGCCCATCTACTGGAGAAGATCGCAGTTGCCCCTCTACGCATTTGAGAATCATCGGCCGAGCATCGGGGCGACGACCTACGTCTCCCCGTCGGCCCAGATCATCGGCAAGGTGACCATCGGGGAGCGTTGTTACGTCGGCCACGGCGCCGTCCTGCGCGGCGACTTTGGAGCCATCGAGATCGGCGACGAGACCGCCATCGAAGAAGGCGTCATCGTTCATTCTCGTCCGGACGAGTGCACGCACATTGGCGCGCGCGTGACCGTGGGCCACGGCGCAATGATTCACAATGCCTCGGTCGCGGACGGCGCCGTCATCGGCATGCGCGCCGTGATCAGTGACTACGCCGAGGTCGGCGCCGGCGCCATCGTGGGCGAGATGGGACTCGTGAAGAATCACCAGAAAATCCCGCCGGGCAAGGTTGCGGTCGGCGTCCCAGTACGAGTCATCGGGGATACCGACGAACGCCATCACATGATGACTCACACGGCGAAGGACCTCTATGTCGATTTGGCCAGACGCTACGCCGAAGGCGCGATGGTCGAAATCGCGCAACCGCGGTCAGGGGGCGGGGGGCAACCGCGATGAGTGAGTTTCTGGGAGCTGACGGCACCCTCGCCGCGAAGATGGTGGAAGGAAACAACACGGCGACGGCCGTGCAAAGGGCCGTTCTCGATGCGACCAAGTGTTCCTCCTGCGGGATGTGTGTCTCGTTTTGTCCGCATCACGCGATCGAGGAGCCCATGAATTTCTGCTGCGCCAAATGCGTGAAGTACTGCATGACCTACGAGGTCCCCTGCGAGCCGGCGCGCATCGCAATCTGTGTCGAGCGCTGCGATGGCTGCGGCCTGTGCATTCCCTGCTGTCCCAGCGATGCCATCCATCTGGAACCGTTCGACCCCTGAGTAGGCAGATTCCGTGACTTCGCCACTTCGCGATCGCTTCCCGGGAACCCAGGCGCTGGCGCATGTGACGCTGGCGTGCCTGCCCACGCCGGTCGAGCCGTTGACGGAGTTGGCCCGGCTACTTGGTCTGCGCTCTCTTTTCGTCAAGCGTGACGATGTCTCGGGCGAAGCCTACGGCGGGAACAAGGTTCGCAAGCTCGAGCTCTTGCTCGGCCAAGCGCTGGGCGAACAGCGGAAGTCCGTCCTCACTTTCGGGGCGCGCGGTTCCAACCACGTGCGAGCGACGGCGGTCTACGGAAAACAGCTTGGGCTGAGGGTGCATGCCGTGCTCACACCCCAGCCGCCAACTCCCTATCTGGAGGCGAATCTCCTCGCCGATCGCGCCGCGGGCGCCACGTTGCACTTCGTGGACTCGTACCGGGAATCCGCGGATCGCGGTACCGCGCTGCAAAATCAGCTCACTCGCGAGGATGGCATTGATCCGTTCGTGATCCCCTTTGGCGGGACGGTCCCCCGAGGAACGATTGGATTCGTCAACGCAGCCCTCGAGCTGGCGGCGCAGGTCGAGCGTGGAGAGTTGCCCAGCCCCGACGTGATCTACGTCCCGTTCGGCTCCATGGGAACCGCCAGCGGGCTCGCCACGGGATTCGCGGCGATCGGACTGCCCATTGCTGTCATCGGTGTGCGCGTCGTCCCGACGGAGATTGCGAGCCTCGCGCTCGCCAGGCGAGTCGTGCAGGACGCCGTAGCTCTGCTTCGCGAATCCGATCGCGGATTTCCCACGCTAGAGCCCGAGAAGGTGGGACTCCGGGTGCGAGATGAGTTCTTGGGTGACGGCTACGCCATGCCCACCACCGAAGCGCAGGAGGCGGTCGAGCTCGCGGCAGCTCACGGACTGCGCCTCGAAACGACCTACACGGGGAAGGCGCTCGCCGCCCTGGTCGCCGACGCGAGGGCGGGGCAGTTTACCAACAAGACAGTGCTATTCTGGAACACCTACAGTTCGCGTCCAATTGCGAGGTAATGAGGTTTGCTGGCTTGATCGCAGCAGAACCCTTGCAGCGGAGCATGGCTCTAACCCGACAAGATGGACGACTTCAGCCACTCGAACGAGACCAGGGGCACGCGAAAACCAATTCGATCCGAACGAGAGTTACCTCGACCACGTGAGCATCCTCTGCCTCATGGATTCCGGCAACGGCGCCGCGTTCGTGCATCGTAATGCGCGCCGGGCGCTCTTCTCCTACTACACAAACGCTGGGAAGCTCATCTTCGCCCGCAGGGTCACGGTGCCCGTCGTCGATCCCGTGGAGGAGCCGCCAGCGGCGCCGGCACCGCTGCACTGTCCCCTATCGCGATCCGTGTTTCCGTCCATCAAGTAAAATCCGCTCATGGCTACCATTCATAGGCTGGTTCGTTCGTGGTTTCCGCAGACCACTGCCGCGGTTTTCCTCATGCTTGGTGGGGCATGCCGGAACAAAGACGCTAGACCCACCGATCCTGGCGCCCAGGCGCGCACGACGACTCCCGCCGTGGCCCCTGCCACCGGCCACGGCGGCCGACCCGCGATCGACGCGCAAGCGCTCGCTCCGGCGCTCCCGCCCATCGATTGTCCGTTGCACAAGCTGGGCGTCGATCCGATGCACCTGCGACCGTTTGACCAGGTCGAGAAATACATCGCCTTCCTGGAGAAGCCGGAGCGGGCGATCTGGCAGAAGCCGGATGAGGTCGTCAAGGCCCTTGGCTTGACGGGGGCGGAGACCCTGGTCGACGTCGGCGCGGGCTCGGGCTATTTCACGTTTCGCTTCGCGCGGGCCTTGCCCCGGGGCAAGGTGATTGCGGCCGATACCGAGGCGGAGATGATCCGCCATATCCACCATCGGGTGATGAGCGAGGGCATCAAGAACATTCAGGCCGTGCTCAGCAAGCCCGACGATCCAGAGGTCAGCAAGGACGCGGACTGGGTCTTCATCTGCGACGTGCTCCACCACGTCCCCGATCGCTCGGCTTGGCTGCGCCGGGTCGGCTCGGAAATGAAGCGGGGGGCCAGACTGGCGCTCATCGAGTTCAAGGAAGGCAAGCTGCCCGAAGGGCCGCCGGCGGCCGCCAAGATTCCGCGCGTCCAGTTGATAGCCCTCGCAAAGCAGGCGGGTCTCGTGCTCGACGCTGAGAAGCCCGCGCTTCTGCCCTACCAAGTCTTCCTGGTGTTCCGGAAGCCTTGAGGCTCCGATTTCCGGGGCTACGACGAGGACTCCGGCGGACGACCGGGCCCCTTCGCGTGGGTGGCTTCCCATTGCCCCAGGAGATCTGCGTCCGGACAGCCGGTGATCTCCGGTTCAATGGTCGCGTGGTTGATCTTCCACTTTTGGTGCAAGAACTCCTTGAGCCGGGCCAGGAACGCCTCGATCTCGCGGCCGTCCATTTCCTTGCCGAGCGCGACGTGCGCGGTGAGCAGACGTTGCTGCGGCCCGATCTCCCAGACGTGCACGTGGTGCAGGCAGGCCGGCTTGAAAGTCCGGGCCACGCGCTCCGCCAGCTCGGCGATGTCCACGTCGCGTGGCGCGCCTTCGAGGATGGTCGAGGTGGTCTGCCAGGTAAGAGACAGCGCGCTACGCAGGACGACCAGGCTCACCACCAGCGCCGCGATGGAATCCACATAGGCGCCAGCCGCGGTGTGGGCCAGCAAGGCCGCCACCACGACCGCCACGGACGCAAACGCATCCTGCGCCATGTGGAGAAACGCACTCCGCACGTTGACGTCGTCGAGCTCGTGATGTCGCAGCAAGAGGACGGCCGCGGCGTTGGCCACCAGTGCCACGAGCGCAACCACCAACATGATCCCCCGCACCACGGGTGCCGGGTGCAAGATGCGCAGCACCGCCTCGCGGGCGATGAATACGGTCGCTCCGATGAGCAACACGGCGTTGAGCAAGGCGGCCATGACCTCGACGCGCTTGAGGCCGTAGGTGTGTCGGATGGTCGGGGGCCGGCGGCTGAGACGACGCGCAAAAAGTGCCAGCAGCACGGCGACCAAGTCGCCGAGGTTGTGAGTCGCGTCCGAGAGCAGCGCCAGACTGCCGGCGAAGACACCTCCGAGGATCTCCGCGACGGCGATGGCCAGGTTCAGCGCGGCGGTGGCCCAGAGCCGCCGGTCCAATTCGCGGTGGCCGACTTCTCCCGCAACGCAATCGTGCGCGGGCGTGGCGACCGGCGTTCCCATTTCGATGGATCCCTACCACACCCGCAAGCGGCGCGCGATCCGCGCGCGGGCACCATCCGTTGAAAAGGCTACCGCGCCTCGGACTCCTTGGCCTGTCCTTCGACCTCGGCGCGAACCTCGAGCATGTCGAGCGCCTTGATCTGGTTGATGAGCTTCTGCAGGGCATTCCCCGGCAAGGCCCCGGCCTGCTGGAGGATGAGAATGCCGTCGCGGAACGCCATCAGAGTGGGGATCGCTTGCACGCGAAAGGCCGCGCCGAGACCTGGCTGCTCCTCCGTGTTGACCTTGGCGAAGACCACGTCGGGGTTCGCCTCGGACGACTTCTCGAATACGGGGCCGAACACGCGGCAGGGTCCGCACCACGGTGCCCAGAAATCCACCAGCACGATGCCACTCTTCACGGTTTCCTCGAAATTGCTTTGGGTCAGGGCCTTGGTTGCCATGTTCACGCTCCTTGTGATGAGTCAGAGCCAGAATGAGAGAAGATGCCCATGTGTGCCTCGCCAGGTAAGAGCCAGAACCCGGCCGGAGGATTCACGCTGCCTGTGACTGCGTTGGGCCGGCCACGAATCCCTCGGTCACCGATTGGCTCTAACGGCTATCACGTAACCATCTGGAGCTGAGCCATCATGCCAATCTACGAGTACGAGATCCTAAGTACGAACGGAACCGCCAAGGGCATCTTCGAGACCACGCAGAAGATGAGCGAGCCTGCCCTCACCAAGCACCCGGTCACCGGGGAACCCGTCCGCCGCATCCTGTCGCGGACCTTCATCGGTTCGGGCGGATCGAGCCGTGCTGCCGGCCATGCAGCCGACTCTTGCTCGACGACCACCTGTGGGGTTCCCGCCGCGGGCGGCTGCGCAAGTGGCAACTGCGGCTGGGACTGATGATGTCCACAAACACCGCCATGACGGATGAACCTGGAGGGGGCGAGCACCTCTCCATCCTGGTGGGTGCGCCAGATTCGCGCCTGCGCGAGCGGCTCGCATCGGCGTTGCGGCTGCAGGGCCATGAAGTCCTGGAAGCGGCCGATGCCAAGGACATGCGCCTTCGCCTCGACGAGAATAGCGAACGCACGGGCAAACCGCTCGACTTGGTCTTGTGTGGCGGTTTGTTCGCGGAGAAGGAAGATGCCGAGCTCGCCCAGCGCCTCGCTTCTCCGGGCGTCACGCGCGCGCTGGTCTTGATTCCGTCGGGTGGGTTCCTGTCCACCGCCACTCGGGCGCAACGCCTGGGCGCCACCGCGGTCATCGAAGAGCTGCCGGTAGTGAAGAATCTGTGGGACATCCTGAGGAAGGCGTCGGGCGGTGACGCCTAGCAAATGGCCAGAGCCCTCAGCGCGGCGGTAGCAGTCTGCTCGAGATGATCTCCGCCGCCGATGCGACGATTCGGGCGCATGGGCGTGCCGCGTAGTATTCCGCTGTTCGTTCCGAAGGATCGGGCGATGGCAAGCAGCCTGCTTTCTCGAGCAGCTCTCGACAAGACGTGGTGCCGTGCCGCTCGGTGAACTCCCGGACCATCTTCTTGACCAGATCGTAGAGCGCGGTCTTGGTTGTGAGGTCGTCAGGCGCGTAGGTTCCGATGTGAAGGCCCGCGAGATACGACATGGCGCTGACCGCGCCACAGGTTTCGCGTAGACCACCCATGCCGGCGCCGAATCCCGCCATTGATTTCAAGACGAAGGATGTCTCGAGGCCAAAGTCATCGGCGAAGGCGGCGGCCGTCGCCTGGGCACAGTTGTATCCCAGCTTGAAGAGAGCCTCGGCTGTGTCACTGTGATTGGCCATCGTTCGGTGTGGAATCTAGCACCTCCCCGGGGGCGCCCGTGCGAACCGCCGGCCGCAGAGTCGTTCGTCCTCTCAGCTAGGCATGTCGGCGAGACCGCCGGCGTTGATGACGTCGGAGTAGCCAGCTTGCTTCATCGCCCGCGCGGCCGACGAGCTGCGCGCGCCCGAGGCGCAGTAGAGAACCACGGGCCTGTCCTTGGGGATTTCCCCCAGCCGCCGGCTCAGGTCGGAAAGCGGGATGTTCTTCGCGCCAGGGTACGCGCCGTCGCGGAATTCGTCGGGTGTGCGGACGTCGACGATCATGGCCCCGGATTCCAGTTTTTGCTTCACGATGCTCGATGCCACTTTTCCACCTCCAAGAAGTCGTTTGAGGACGATGACGGCGATGATGCCGATTGCGAGATAGGTCATAAGCGCGTGGGTGGCGGCGGGCTTTGCCCGACACCACTCCCCGCGGGGGGTCTAAGGGACCCTCTCAGGGTCCTTTGTCTAATCGTCCAGTTCACGTTGTCTCCAAGTTGAAGCCGCCCTCCGCAAGCATGGCGAGGTGCCCGCCGGTGACGTTGGCGACGTCGGCGAAGCCCTTCTCCTTGAGCATGCGGACGGCCAAGTGTGCGCGGAAACCCGACCGACAGTACACGAGGACGCGCTGGTTTCTGGGCAGGCGATCGCTCTCGAATCGTAGGTCGTCGACGGGAATGTGCATGGCTCCATCGAGATGCGACATCTCATATTCGCGCAGGGTCCGGACATCGAGCACGAGCGGTGGCTCGGCCTTCGCCAGCTCGGCCTTCAGCTCCGCCGCCGACACCAGCGGGCTGAATCCCGAGAGGTCGTTGAGGCCGATGAACGCGGCCAGGTTGACCGGGTCGTTGGCGGTGGAGTAGGGCGGCGCGTACGCGAGGTCGAGCTCGGCCAGATCCTGTAGCGTGAGCTTTCCGGCCAGCGCGGTCGCAATCACGTCGATGCGCTTGTCGACACCGGCCCGGCCGAATGCCTGGGCGCCGAGCAGACGAGCGGACTTCTTATCATAGACGAGCTTGAGCGACAGCTCCTCGGCGCCCGGGTAGTAGCCGGCGTGGTGGCCCTTGTAGATGACCGCGACGCCGACGGCGAAACCGGCCTCGCGCGCGGCGCGCTCGGACAGACCCGTCATGGCCGCGGTAGCCTCGAATATCTTGACCGCGCTGGTACCGAGCGCGCCGCTGTAGCGCATGTCCAGGCCCAGCGCATTCGAGGCCGCGATGCGCCCCTGGCGATTGGCCGGACCCGCGAGCGGCACGCGCACGCGCCGGCCCGAGACTTTGTGCAGAACTTCAAGCATGTCGCCGGCGGCATAGATGTCGGGGTCGGTCGTGCGCAGGTGGTCATCGACCAGGAGTCCACCGCTTGGCCCGATCTCGAGGCCCGCCTTGCGTGCCAGCGCCAGCTCTGGCCGAACCCCGACGGAGAACAGCACGAGATCCGCGGGCAGACGGCGCCCATCACCGAGCACGACGGCTCGGTCGTCAATCGATTCGACCTTCACGGAGGTCAGGACCTTCACGCCGTTCTCTGCCAGCACCGAGGCGATCTGGTGACCAAACTCCGGATCCATGGTGGCCATGACGCTTGGCAAGAGCTCGACCACGGTCGTCGCCAGTCCGCGCTTCTTCAGCGCCTCGGCCATCTCCAGACCGATGAACCCACCTCCGACCACGACGGCGGTGCGCGGCTTGTCCTTCTCGATGGTGGCGTGCATGCGGTCCATGTCTGGGACCGTCCACAGCTTGAAGACGTAGGGCGCGTCGGCCCCGGGCATGGCAGGCGTGATCGGATTTCCGCCCTGGGCGAGGATGAGCTTGTCGTAGGCCAGCCACGACTCGCCGTCCTTGCCACGCACGAGGACTCTCTTGCCAGAGCGATCGATCTCGATGGCCTCGGTTTCAAGCAACACGCGCACGCCGTAGCGGGCATCGAACCCCTCGGGTGTCTGCAAGAGCAGCTCGGAGCGTTTCTCGATGTCGCGCGAGATGAAGTACGGCAGCCCGCAGTTGGCGTACGAGACGTAGGGCCCACGCTCGACGACGGTGATGTCGGCCTCTTCGCTGATGCGGCGAGCCCGCGCCGCGGCTGTTGCGCCCCCCGCGACGCCCCCGATGATGACGATTCTTGTCTTCATGTTCGTACGATAGAGAAGATCGGGGCAAAGACCCGACACGGTCCGCACCAGGGCGCCCACCCGTCCACCAAGACGATGCCATTTTCCACGGTGATCCCGAAGTTTTCCTGTCCGAGCTCCATGATCGCCATGTTCGAGCCCCTCTCACACCCTTGGAGCCACCTGCGGTCAGAAAGGGTTCGGAAATCGATGCGGCAAGAACCCGAGGGGGCGCGAAGGCGGGCCAACCGCCGAACTTGCGCTAGGATTGCGTCATGAACGGACAAGAAGCCGCCACCAGCGCTCACGACCAGCGGCTGTTGCAGGCAGCGCGGGGTGGTGACCGCGAAGCCCTGGCCACGCTCCTCGAGAAACATCAACAGCGGGTGTTCGGCTTCGGCATGAAGATGTGTGGCGACCCCGAAGACGCCAAGGACGTCGCGCAAGACACCCTGCTGGCCGCAGTCCGCAGCTTGCGCGACTTTCGCGGCGATGCATCGATCTCGACCTGGCTCTACACGGTGGCGCGCAGCTTCTGCATCAAGAAGCGCCGTCGCACCAAGGGCGCCCCCGCCAGGCATGATCCGCTCGACCGGGCCGTGGCGGAGAAGGCGTTCGAGCCGGAGCTCGGTCCAGAGCAGCTGCTGCTCGGGCGCGAGGCAAGGGAAATCGTGGCCGCGGCTCTGGATGAAATGGAACCAGAGGCGCGGGAAATCGTGCTTCTACGCGACATCGAGGGCCTTTCGGCGCCCGAGGTGGCGAAGGTGACTGGTCTGAGCGTGTCTGCCGTCAAGAGCCGGCTGCACCGAGCGCGTTTGTCGCTGCGCGAGCGGCTGCGGCCCGTGGTGGGCGAGCCGAGCGAACCCGCGACGCCAACTTGCCCCGACGTGCTGACGCTGCTCTCCAAGAAGCTGGAAGCGGAAGTCAGTCCCGAGCTATGCGCGGAGATGGAACGCCACGTGGATGGCTGTCCTCATTGCAAGGGCCTCTGTGATTCGCTCAAACGTACCTTGGCCGTGTGCAGCTCCTTGCCCACGCCCTCGGTGCCCCCGCATGTGCAAGAATCCCTGCGCCTCGCGGTTCGTGAAGCGCTGAAAGAGGGACCCACCGTCTAGTCGGGGATTTTCGCGGATTCGTCAGCGGGGGGGCATGTCCTTGAGCCCGCCGCCGTTGGTCACGTCGGAGAATCCGTTCTTCTCCAGGATAACCTTGGCCTGCCCGCTGCGATTCCCCGTGCGGCAGTAGACGACGATGGCATGCTTACGGGCGCCAAAGTCGGCCAATCGCTTCTCCACCTGGTCGAGGGGAATGTTGATCGCGCCCTGATAGGCTCCCGACGCGAACTCGGCCGGCGTACGCACGTCGACCACCAGCGCGCCGGCCTTGATCTTTTCGCGCACGACCGCGGCATCGGCGCCCCCGGCGCGGCACGCGAACGTCAGGGTCAGGAAGGCGAAGACCGCCACCATTGCTGAGATAGATTTCATGAGAACACCTCCTCCAATCGCGTGAATGTTCGCACGGGACCGGGGGATTCGCCAGGACGGGCATGACATTGGAGACGCGATCGACCAATATCTTCGCCATGAGCACCGACGAGCATCGCGATCACCACGGCAATCCCGAGGACTTGAAAGAGTACATCGCCAGACTGGACGATCCGGGTCGTGACGAGTGGCAACGGCCCGATGTCGTCCTGGCTGCCCTGGGCATCACCCAGGCAAGCGTGGTGTGCGAGATCGGGACGGGGACCGGCTATTTCGCGCTCCGCCTGGCAAAGCTGGCTGCCTGGGTCTACGCCATCGACGTGGAACCGCAGTTGCTCTCCCTGCTGCGCGAACGCGCGACGAGCGCGGGAGTGCACAACCTCACGCCGGTCCTGGGCCAGCCCCTGGACCCGCTGATTCCGCCAGCCACGTGCGACCTCATCCTGACGGTGAACGCGTTTCACCATGTCCCGGAGAAGGCCGCTTACCTTCGGCGTCTGCGAACCTCACTCCGGCCCGGTGGCCGCGTGGCGATCATCGACTTCCACAAACGCGAGCTGCCCGTGGGACCGCCCGTGGACCACAAACTTGCGCGCGATGAGTGCCTTGCGCAGATCCACGCCGCGGGCCTTCGGGTGCAGCGCGAGCTCGAGTTGCTTCCGTACCAGTATTTCTTCGTTTTCGGAACCTGACCGGATTAGCCCTTGTTCGCGGGCACGCGGCAGGTGGAGAGGCCCAGGAGCGAATACACCGGGCAGCTACCCCATAGCCCCGTGGCCAGCGGAATAAGGCCAAGATAGCCGAGGGCGGTGTGCGGCCCCAGAAACGTCAGGCCGAGCAACCCGAGCCCGAGCGCAACGCGCAGCGCGCGGTCGACAAAATGCTCATTCTTCGCAAGCAAGCGTGACATGGCAACCTTCCCTTCATCCTGGTCAGGAATCACCGCATGAGCGGGTCTGACCCGTTCATCTTGTTAGAGACAAGCCGATGCCGAAAGGGTTCGCGAATCCAACGCAGCGGAACTGGCTCCAACTTGGCGACCCATGAGATCTCCCCTGCCGAAGGGTCATAGAAGAGGTGACCGCCATCCGATCATCATAACCTTCACGGCATCGTTTACGACCAAACACGAGACCATGGCATAGGCGAAAATCATGAGCGTCTGCGACCAAGGCAATCGCCTGCCCAGAGGGCGATTGTATGACTTACGGACGTGCCAACGCGGGCGCCCCAGTTCAAGTCGAGGGCTGTTACCCTGGATCGCCCTTCGACACCTCCATCCCTGGTACCAGCGGCCGATCATGGACGACGAGAACATTCCGATGCGCGCGATTGACGACGTTGGCGGCGGTCGTGCCCAACACTCGATCCCACCCGCCGTACCCGTGGCTGCCGAGCACGATCAGATCCGCATCCAGACGAGCCCCAGTCTCAAGGATGCCTCGCCACGCCTGTGGAGGCTCGGTCATTGATGGCTCCTCTATCACGACGTCCGGGTAGCCAGAGGCCAGAGCCTGTAGCTCACGGCGCGCCTCTTCGACCAGGATTGCTGGCAGTTTGTCAAGCGGCATCCGGGCAGCCGCGGGAAACTCTTGCGGGATCGTGACGGAACGGTAGAGGTGAACGCGACCATTGCACCGGCGCGCAATCTCAGCGGCCGCGCGCAAGACTCCCGCCGACCGTTCGGATCCGTCCACTGCGGTCAGTACGACCGAGAACATCGACGCATTGGCCTCGTCCTCTCTGGGCCGCACGCGGAAATCCTTCGAATTGATCTTCATCCCTCTTCCCCTTTCCGAATCTCCCGTTCCGCCTGCCCCCAGTCCTCAGCAGCTTTGCCTTCTTGGCGGCCTCGTTGTTCGTACAGCTCATAGGCGCGCTTGGCGATCTGTGGAGTCACATCCGCTGGTTTCTTGACCACGGCGTTCACGACGCGCCACTTGATCATCGCAACCTTCACGGCGTCGTTCACGACCAGGCAAGAGACCATGGCATAGGTAAAGATCGCAAGCGTTTGCGTCCAAGGCAATGGCACGAGGCCCGGGAGACCGACGAAGGTCAGGACGGTGCCCGTGAGCGCATCGGCTGCAAGGGCTAGCAGGAAGGTCTTGCTGGGTACCGTCGACCAAAACCAGTTCCGCTCTCGCGCGGACACGATGGAGAATACGGCGAAGTAGAGCAGCGTCAGGAAACTGAAGGTGGTGAGGGCATTGTTGTTGCTCGCCAAACCGAAACGCGCCCATCCGATCCACAAGAGGAATAGCGTCTCGGCGAGCATTGCGATTCCAAGCACGATGGACACCGTGATGAATCCCCCGATATTCCAGGTTTCCGGCCTCTTGGACGACCGGACGTGGTCCGTAGCTAGGGAGATCTTCGCAAAGTCCGTCAAGAAGACCAGCAGCAGCATTGCCAAGGCGGAGACGACGAACTTGCCGGTCACCACGAAGGCAATGGCTACGAAGGCCGCCTTCAGGATGGTTCGGCTGATCTTGTTGACGATCCACGTTAAGATGCGCTGGTAGATCGTCCGCCCCTGCTCGACCAGTGCCACGATGTTGGTCAGCCCCGCCTCGGTCAGGACGACGCTCGCTGCACCCTTGGCAACGTCGGTCGCGGAGCTGACGGCGATGCCGACTTCGGCCTGACGGAGCGCAGGCGCATCGTTGACGCCATCGCNNCCATCGGCGCCCGCCAACAAGTCAATCGCCTCGTTGCCGGTCTGAACGCCTTCAGCCTTCAGATCCGCCACGCGCCGGATGTTGGGCAATCCGACTCCCTGGCCGATCTCACACGCCACCGCCAACGCGTCGCCGGTCAGCATCTTCACTGGTACGCCCAGGTCGTGTAGTGTGACGATGAGTTGCTTGGCATCGGGCCGGGGTGGATCATAGAGCGTCACCAATCCGAGCAATGCAGGCATACCCGTCTCCGGGCCGCGCGCGACCGCTAGCGTCCGATATCCCTTCCGCGCCGATTCACTGACCCGCGACTCCAACGCATCGATCGCCGGCGGCTGGAGTCCGCAGGCTTCGGCGACGGTTCGCACGGCGCCNNGGCTTCCGTCCGGCGGTTTTTCGCATCGAACGGCGCGAAGGAGACAGGTGTGACTTTGGGAGCATGATCGAAGACATGCCGCTCCTTTGCCGCGGTCAGGAACGCGAGGTCAATCGGATCCAGGTTGGCTTCCTGCGACGCGAGTGAGCCGGCGGCCAACACGTCGGCCTCGTTCGCGTGCTCCAGCGGAATCACGCCAGTGACAGCCAATTGATTCATGGTGATCGTGCCCGTCTTGTCTACGCAGAGCACATCCATTGTCGCGGCATCTTCCGCCGCGCTGAGGCGTGTGACCAGCACGCCGCGCTTGGCCAGCTCTCTCGACCCGACGGCCATGCTGACTGTGAACATGACTGGCAGAGCGACCGGCACCGCGCTCATCAGCAGAACGAGCATGAGCGGTACCATTTCGACGAGCGGCACGTGTCGAATCAGCGACAGCACAATCACTACGCCAAGCAGCGCACCAACGATGACGAAGAGCCACCGGACAACCTTGGCTACCACCGCTTCAATGTGAAGTTTCGGACGCGCCTCCTGGACGAGTTGCGTTGTGCGGCCGAAGTAAGTTTTCGCCCCGGTTAGTATGACCACACCGTTACCCTCGCCTCGGCGGACGATGGACCCCGACGAAAGTACTTCGCCCGGTTTCTTGTCCGCGTCCTTCGACTCGCCGGTAAGCGCCGATTGGTCAACACTCAACGCTCCCGTGAGGAGCCTCACGTCTGCCGGGATGATGTCGCCGGGACGCATGCGCACGATGTCGCCAGGGACCAACTCACGGGCCGGGATGACCTGCCAGCTCGAATCGCGCCGTACGCGCGCATTGACCTGCAATCGTCGCCGCAGTGCGGCCACGACACCAGCGGCCCGACTCTCTTGCATGAAGCTCAATACGGCGTTAATCACGAGCAGCGCGCTCACCACCGCGAGGTCGGAATATTTTCCGAGCACGGCGGAAAGAATCATGATCAGCTCGAGCATCCACGCCGAGATTCCCCAGAACTTCTTTAGGAATTTGACGAGTGGGTGGCTCTTGGTTTCGGCCACTTCGTTGTAGCCGTTTTCTTTCCGCCGGGTGTCTACGTCGGCAGGTGCAAGTCCAATCTCGGGATTGACCTTGAGCGCTGCCAGCGTGTCGGGAACTGACGCGGAGGCGATGTCAGGAGCCTTGGCGGTGGCCGGCTTCGAGGGTTGCGGCTCGACCTCGGGTCTCCCAGGGGGCGTTGGCATGGGGCAGATCCTCGCTGCACCTCCTTAGCGCAGCAAAAGGCCCGCGAAGGCCCAGCCTCCCGCAACCAGAAGCACTACCCAGACGAAGTCGCCGCCCCAACCCCAAGACTGGTGGCGAAGGTCGGCAGGCTGGCCCGTCGCACACGCCCGCAACCCGCGGCGTCGCTGAATGTACCGCGGGTATGGCGGTCCCCATCCACGGTAGCCCCAACCATAACTAACCGGAGACACGAGGAACAGAAACATGAATACCATCCACAAAATCCACCATGAATTCATCATCACTATCTCGCTTTCTTTCTTCCTGGTTGAAGCAAGTCTCGGACCACGCGCCGAGGTCCAGGATTGCGGCGCTCAGCGTGACGCGTTTGGCTTGAGCGCGGCTCCGTGTTCCGTTGCCCAGCATTTCTCGTTGAGTTGGACGCACAGGGGATGAACTGCGACCAGAAGCCAGGGGTCGTCGTGGACGCCAATCCCAACCATTCAAATTGACCGATGCGGTGCCTCATTTTGATTGGATGGACTACTCGTCCGGCCCTGTAAGCGACTCAAACAACTGATTCAAGCACCTGAGCTCACAGCACGTCAGGGTCGGCATAGGACTTGCTAAATCCGGGGCCTGAGCTTGGGAGCCCCCTGTCAACGCAGCTCGCGAAACAGCGCACCTTCCATATAACAAGGAGGCTTAACGAGAGGATCCAAGATGACAAACGCCATGTTCCAGATCGATGCAATATCCGCACAACGGAAATATTCCGCTATCAAGAGGGAAAAATTCCCTAGGGACCGTCCGCGCGGTCCATGGATTGGCAGATGGTTTACGATGCTGTTGATTTTGGCGGGAGCGCAAATTCCGCTCACGCCACCGTTGCATGCGGCGACTACCCCAAAGGCAATCACCGACCACGGCATCACATCCGCCGTCGAGCGCGGACTGCTTTTCGAAAAGGGCGTGTTCCCGAGTAATGTCGATGTCAGCACAAGTGAGGGCATCGTCACCATCAATGTCGCAGTCATGGACCACCTCGCCTACCTTTCTGGTTCGGTGGCGTCGAATTATCAAAAGGGAGAAGCCCAGGATGTTGCTTCGCGGACCAAGGGTGTGATCTCGGTCCTCAATCATCTCAAGGTTGAACCTGAATTTGCGCTCTCCTACTACGCTTGGCCAGATTACCTTGGTTACGGCTGGCCCTACTACGACCAGTCGCCCTACTACATTTCCGAGGTATTCGGCCCGCAAGCATTCCTGAGTGATGAACAAATCAAGAAGAGCATCGAGGACGCATTCTTCTGGAGTCCCTTCGTGCATAGCAAAGACATCAAGGTCGCCGTGGATGGAGGGGTCGCCACTTTGACCGGCAGCGTCGGGACTTGGATCGGCAGGGGTGAGGCTGACAAGGACGCACGTAGGAGTGGCGCGACCACTGTACTCAACCGAGTCAAGGTCAAGACAGGCGTTTGGTGGTGGTAGTGGCCGAGACTTTCGGGCACTTGAGCCTCATCGTGCGCGGGAACGCCCCGTTGCGCTCCCGCAGGAAAGAATTCAGCAGAAGGACGAAGGAGAATGCACATGTTGCGAAGCCTGAAGGATCTCGAAGGGTACATGGTGACCGCAAGCGACGGCGATATCGGGAGTGTCGCGGACTTTCTCTTGGACGATGAGCGCTGGGTGGTCCGCTATTTGGTTGTCCAAACTGGTGGCTTCCTCTCCCTGGAGGGGCGCCAGGTCCTCATCTCGCCCATTTCCTTCCGGGAGGCTGATTGGTCGAGCCGACGCTTTCGCCTCGCGTTGACATCGGAAAAGGTTAAAAGCGGTCCCAGCGTTGATGTAGACAAACCCGTCTCCCGCCAATACGAACAGACCTACAACGGTTACTATGGATATCCTCGCTATTGGGAGTACGACGGATTCTGGGGCATGGGTGCCCATCCGAGTGCTTTGTCGACCGGCATGTGGAACGAGGCATCTCCTGCGCGTTCCAACAAGCCATCTGGTGACGCCCACCTGCATAGCGACAAGGAGATCCGCGGATATCACATTCAGGGAAGCGACGAGGCGATCGGCCATATCCGAGACTGCATCGTGGATGATGAGACCTGGAAGGTGCGCTATTTGGTGATCGACACCAGCAACTGGTGGCTAGGCAAGAGCGTGCTGCTCGCGCCCCACTGGGCAAGCCGTATCAGTTGGATTGAAAGAAAGGTCTTCGTGGACTTGTCTCGACAAAAGATCAAGGATAGCCCTGAGTGGAAGCCCGGGACCGGCGTTAATCGCGAGTACGAAACACGTCTCTATGACTATTACGGCCGCCCAGTGGAGCTGTTGCCCGAAGGATTCCCTGGAAGCACGAAAGATGAGAGGCGGTAGGCTTCGGCGATCTAGGTGCGCCGCAGGTTGACCAACTGCTGGCGCAGGGCGAGGTTCTCGAGTGCAAGGGTCGCGCGGGTGTGGAAGGCGGAAAGGCGTGTGCCAAGGAGGACAAGGTGCAGCCCCTGCAAAGATCCCAATGCACCATGCTGTGGGAATCCGTGTTGCGGCGATCCATGTTGCGGGAATCCCTGCTGCGGCCAACCGTGCGTTGGCAATCCGTGCGGCGGGGATCCGTGCTGCGGTGCCCCATGTTGCGGCGATCCGTGTTGCGGTGACCCGTGCTGTGGTGACCCGTGCTGTGGTGATTGCTCGGGGGGATCGACCGACTGGTCTGTCCAGGTGCACGCAAACTTCAGCTCCATCAGCGACCGAGCGGCCTACAGCCTTTCCTGTTCGAGCGATCGGGTCAAGCTGGAGAGTCTGGGCGACGATCGGTACGTGGCGACCGGCTGCGGAAGGATTTCTTCCTATCGCTGTGCCTGCGCGGGCGGAAACTCGTTCAGTCGTTCGGCGCCCACCTGCCGCGCGGAGAGCGCGGTCGCGAAGGCTCAGCACGGCGACTGACGCCAGGATTCGATCTCGCCGCCCCAGGACTGGCACCCATCGTGCAGTTGGGAGGCCCCCATGGACGTACTACAAAGTGCACCATCGAATGCGAATGCCTCCCACAAACATCGCCTGCTGGTTGGCGAGGGCAATCCAACCCTTCGTGGCTCCTTGCTCGCGGTCCTCAGGGCTGACGGCCATGCGGTGGTCGTGGCGGCGAGCGGGAACGATCTCCTGAAAACTCTGGCCGTCTCGCTGCACCCGGAGTTCGGGTCTGAAGGGTTCGATCTCGTGATCTCCGACGGGCGTCTGCTAGGTGCGACACAGCTCCCAACCTTCAGCAGGTTGCAGGGATGGGCCAGAATCCCCCCGCTCGTGTTCATCACTGCCTTCGAAGACGACGATCTGGATGTGAAAGCGAGACAATTTGGCGCGGTGGCCGTAGTAGACGTACCGCGCGACATCGACAAACTCCGTGAGATGGTGAACGGCCTCCTGCGGCATCCGACCAGAGAGCATGGCAGCATCCCAGCGAGCATCCCCGGCTGACGCGGGACGAATTCCCGAATCGATTGGGAAATAGTCCCGAGGTCGGCCGCCGTCTCACACTGCAGATCTGATGATCCTCCGCGACGACGCAAGTGCTCCTGCTCGAGTGGACAGAGCTAATCTGGGGCGCCTTTCGGCCCGGGGCTTTCGCATGTGGCAACCGAGGTAGAGCTCATCGGTCAGCTCGCGGCGCCGCCCCTTTCGGTTGAAGGATCCCGGCAATCTGCTCGGCGGTGACCTCGCCCTGAAGTAGCTCCACGACCGTGCTCTGGCCGTCGAGGAAGTAGAGCGCGGGCAATGCCATGAGCGGCTTCTGTTGCCGGTAGGGGGCGACCTTGTCGGCCTCCGTGTCGACCTGCAGCTTCTCGACCGGCAACTTCGCCGGTGCGCCGAGCGCCTTCTGCAGCGCTGCCCAGCCGGCGTCGACGGTCTTGCGAGTGCAGTCGCAGGCGCGCTCCTTGCCCACGAAGACGATCCTCGTGACCTTCGGTGCGGCGGGATTCGCGGATACGACCTGGGCCGCCCGCCCCGACTTCGCTAGGCCATTCCCGGAAGCGGCATTCGAGCGGTCGCATCCGATAGCCGCGCACAGGAGAGTGAGAACAACCGTCTTCGAATTCATCGTCATCATGCGAGTCCCCTGTATGCGAAGTACGCACCCACGAGCACGATGGTGGCACCGGCGATTCGACGCAGGAGCCCCAGCACGCGGGTGGCCTTCTGGTTTTCGATGAGCTGCCGGGCTGCCCCCATGGATGTCCCGGCGATCAGGATCAGGACACTGTGCCCGAGCGCGTAGACGAGAAGGAGAGCACCGCCCCACGGAATCGAGGAATTCGATCCGGCGAGGTAGGTGAGGAGCACGACGAGGATGGGCGCNNCTCCCATCAAGTGCAACCCCATGACCACGCAGACCGCTGCGACGATCCAGTTCCACGCGCTCGAAACGTCGCCGTACAGCTTGCCGGCAAGCGCGGCAATCATCCCTAGCGCGGTGAAAGTGACCGCCAGGCCGAGCACGAACACCAGCGAGAGCACAAAGGCCCGCAAGAGGTTGGGCGCCTCTTCGCGTCGGCCGGCGACGAAGCTCATCATCAAGGGGATCATCGCCAGCACGCAGGGATTCGAGGCGGTGAGGATGCCGCCCACGAACACCGCAACCAGGGCCAGCCACGGATTGGCGTGGACGTACTGGCCGACGTTGGCTACGAGGCCGTCGAGCATCCGGTCACGCAGACGCCTTCGCCGCCGCTGTCATGATCCACGACACGATCTCGAGGGCAGGCGGAATCCGGCCGCTCGCCTTCACCTGCTCGTCGATGACCAGCGCGGGCGTCATCATCACGCCGTACTTCATAATGTCGTCGATCTTTTCGACCTTCTCCACTTCCACCCCGATCCCCGCCACGGCGACGGCCTTTTGCGTCTCCGCATAGAGCAGCTTGCATTTGGCGCATCCCGTACCGAGCACTTTGATCTTCATGTCTCGTCTCCTTCTCTGGCACTTCACAGGACCCAATTGAACAGGTAGCCAACGGCCAGGATGCCGAGGCCCACCACGCCTGCGAAGGTCACGATGAGCTGCACCTTCAGAACCTTGCGCAGNNAGCGCCTGCACGATGGGAATGATGCCAGCTGCGTTCGAGTACATCGGAATGCCGAGCAACACGGCGAGGGGAACGGACCACCATGCCCCCTTGCCCATGATGGAGGCCATGAAGTCTTGCGGCACGTAGCCGTGGATGCCGGCCCCGACGGCAATACCAGCCAACACGTAGGGCCACACCTTGCCCACGATGTCTTTCACGGCGTCCCGGCCCGCGCGCGCCCGCTCGTTCCAGGTCACGGGCGCCTCGTCGCCAGCTCGGCCCACGCCAGTCTTCGTCTCGTAGACCCAGCCCTCGACCCATCGTTCGAGGTGCAGGCGACCGATGATCCACCCGGCGACGATGGCGATGAGCAGACCCGTGCCCATGTACAGCGCCGCGACCTTCCAGCCGAAGAGGCCAAAGAGCAGCACGAGCGCGACCTCGTTGATCATGGGCGCCGCGATGAGAAAGGAAAACGTCACACCGAGCGGAACGCCGGTAGTGACGAAGCCGATGAACAAGGGTACGGCAGAGCAGGAGCAGAAGGGCGTCACCACGCCGAGTAGGGAAGCCAGGACGTTGCCTGCCGACTCGCGCTTACCGGCGAGGATGCGACGTGTTCGCTCCGGCGTGAAAAACGACCGAACGATCCCCACGCCGAAGACGACCAGGGTTAGCAGCATCAGGACCTTGGGCGCCTCGAAGATGAAGAACTCGACGGCGAGAGCCAGGCGGCCACCGGCCGCCATCCTCAAGAGGTCGTAGGTGAACCACTTGGCCAGAGGTTGGAGGCTCTGGTACACAAGCCACCACAGCGCGGCGCCGATCAGCACGAGAGCCAGCCCCGACAAGATCCGCCACCGCCGGGACTGGGCGACGGCGGGCGAAATCTCTGCTCGCGGCTGTAGGGTTTCTTGAGGCATGATTAGGCCCCGTCAGCGTGGCTACTTGGCCACATTGGCAACATTGACACAAAAAAAAGCAGCCCGCTGCTCATGCTCGCTCTTTCAGGACCTGCGCGGCGCAGGAGAAGAAGTTCATCACGCAAGGGATCAGCAGCGTGTAGTACACGACATTCCCCTCGCGGCGATCGAGCACGATGTCGTTGGCCCGCAGCACAGCCAGGTGCTTCGAGATGGTCGTACGATCCGAACCGACCAAATCGGTCAGCTCACCCACGGAGCATTCGCCTCGCGACAGTCGATCGACAATCTTGAGCCGAGACTCGTTGGCCAGAGCCTTGAGGACTCTTGCCTGCCGCCGAAAGTTGTCGTCGCCCTTTGCGCCCATGTGGATCTCCGAGAGACTGCGGAAAGTGTATGGCGACTTGGCCACGTTGGCAACAACTTTCATTCCCATCTTGCCCGCAAGTCACCCGTGGAACCATACTTGCCCCCTAAACGCATCATCACGTGTCGCCAGCGCCGCGTGCAGGAGATCATATGTCACTTTGTGAACCCCGTGTGACCAGCGAAGTCGACCAGGACCTCGCCCAGCACCGGCGCCGCAAGAGCGAGCGCCTCCCCGCATGAAAGCGAGCAGAAGGCGGTGGCCAGGCCCGCGTAGCGCTTTTCCACCGTGGACTCAAGCACGAGGGGAGAAGGTCGGGTCATCAGGTGTCCACACGAGAGGGCCATGTTGGCCGATTCGTCGACTTGGAGCCAGCACGGACGAAAAGGATTCGCGATCCCTACCTTGTGGTTTCCGGCGTACGACAAGCTGGCGCTACCGTTCGCCTCGGGTCAGCGACGGCGTCTGATGCCAGAAATCGATCACGCCCCATCAAGCCGTCGCCGAGCGTTTCCTTGAGGGTTCGATTCTCGGCCTTCAGGTAGTCAATCTGCTGCCAGGGTGCCGGGCTCGGTAAGAGCGGGTCGCATCTTGCGGACGCCCAGGTCGAGCCCGCCAGCGCCAGCCGGAGCTTGTCCCCGAGATCCTCGACTTTCAGGAGCACCCTTGCTTGCACATGGCCAGCAGCCGGAACATGGTCAGACATCGCGATGAGAACCTTGCCAGGCGCCGATCCCCTGCCCGCCGAGCTAGAGACGCGCTTGCGGTCGGCCCTGGCGGATCGCCGCGGACAGATGCCACGCAGCCGCCATCTGGAAGAAAGTGGCGCCCCGCGCTTCACCAACCGCCTGGCGCTGGAAGCCAGCCCCTACCTTCTCCAGCATGCCCACAATCCCGTGAACTGGCATCCCTGGGGCGATGAGGCTTTTGCCGAGGCACGCCGACTGGATCGTCCGGTCTTCCTTTCGATTGGGTACTCGACCTGTCATTGGTGTCACGTCATGGAGGAGGAGTCCTTCGAGGACGAAGCCATCGCGGCCGTGCTCAACGCGCACTACGTCCCCATCAAGGTCGACCGCGAAGAGCGCCCCGACGTGGACGCCGTGTACATGCGCGCGGCGCAGCGTCTGACCGGCTCCGGTGGCTGGCCCCTGTCCGTCTGGCTGACGGTGGAGCGAGAGCCCTTCTTCGCCGGCACCTACTTTCCACCGTACGCCGGCGGGCGCGGTGCCGAGACTGGCTTCATCGATCTCTTGACCGAGCTGGCGCGCCTCTACCGGGAAGACGGCGCTCGCGTGCACGAGGCCGCGCGCTCGCTCACCGTGGCCGTGCAAGCGGGCATGGAAACCGGGTTGTCTGCCGCTCCGTCTGCCGGATCGACGCCGGATGTGGGCCTCGTCGCCGCGGCCGTGGATGCGTGCCGGCGAGGCTTCGACGAACGCCACGGCGGCTTGCGGCGGCGCCAGAAGTTTCCTTCTCATGTGCCAGTCCGCCTGCTCCTGCGGCACCACCAACGCACTGGCGACACGCAGGCATTACACATGGCCGTGCGCACCCTCGAAGGCATGGCTGCGGGGGGGATCTACGATCACCTCGCCGGCGGTTTTCACCGGTATGCGACCGATCCCGAATGGCTGGTTCCGCACTTCGAGAAGATGCTCTACGACAATGCCTTGCTCATCGTGGCCTACACGGAGGCCTGGCAGGTGACCAGGCGGGCGGATTTCGCGCGCGTGGTGCGCGAAACCTGCGACGAGCTGCTCGCGACCTTCGCCTCGCCAGAGGGTGGCTTCTTTTCGGCGACCGACGCGGATTCCGAGGGGGAAGAGGGCAAGTACTTCGTCTGGAGCGAGTCGGAGATCCGCGCTGTCTTGGGCGCGGGCGAGGAAACCGAGCTCTTTCTCCGCCACTATGGCGTCACCGCGGGTGGCAACCACGAGTTGGGCAACGTGCTTGCCCAAGTGGAAGCGAACGAAGAGGTCGCGCGGCGCCTTGCGCCCGCACGCAGCAAGCTGGCGAAGGCCCGTAGCCAGCGCGTCCCACCCCTGCGCGACGAAAAGATCCTCGCGGCGTGGAACGGGTTGGCGTTGAGCGCGTTCGCGATGGCGGGCCGAGTCTTCGCCGAGCCGAGATACCTCGACGCGGCGGCAGGCGCGGCGGAGCTCGTCCTGGGCCGGATGCGCGATCCCGCCAGCGGCCAACTTGCCCGCAGCTATTGCGCGGGCCATTTGGGCGCGCCGGGTTTCCTCGACGACTACGCCTGCGTCGCCGCCGGTCTTCTCGATCTGTTCGAGAGCACCAACGAGGCGCGCTGGTTCCATGAAGCGTGCCGTCTTTGCGATCAAGTCGAAGCCCGCTTCGCCGACGCCCGCGCCGGCGGTTGGTTCATGGTCGGCGACGAGCATGAACGGTTGCTCGCCCGCGAGCGCCCGATGTTCGACGGCGCGGAGCCCGCGGGCAGCTCGATTGCGTTGATGAATGCGGCCCGGCTGGCGGCCTACACCGACGACGAACGCTGGCGGAAGGTGACGGAGCGTGCGCTGGCCTTCTCCCGGCCGATGCTGGCAGCCAACCCCATGGCCATGGCCGAGGCCCTGCTCGCCGTGGATTTCTTGGCGGGTCCGCTGCGCGAGATCATCATTGCCCGTTCGGCCAACGACCCCGGCTCGCTGCAACCGTTCCAGCAAGGGCTACGCGACGCCTTCTGTCCTCGCAAGGTGCTCTTCGTCGGCGAGCCAGGGTCGCCGGAGTGGCAGAGGCTCGCGGAGTCCATCCCCCTGCTTCGGGACAAGGTCGCGCGCGATGGCCGAGTCACGGCCTATGTTTGTACCCGAGGCCGTTGTGAATTGCCAACCGCCGATCCCCAGCAATTTCTAAGTCAGATTGTCGGCTAGAAGCACGCTCCGGCCTTGAGCCTTCGCACATTCGGACAATGATTGCGGTACACTGGGGCGTGCGCGTGGATTGTCCTCGGTTCCTGCCCTGCCTTGGCGCCGTGCTCTCGCTCGCGTGCGGGCGCACGGCTTTGAACCCGCAGTCGGTTGCAGATGCCAGGACGGATGGGCCGCGGGATCCGATGTCCGTGGCGGACATCGCCGATGGCACAAACCATGCCCCTGACCTCGCTGGGGCGGACTCCGATGGCGGTCGGAACTGTGGCACCATGTCGATCGGCTCCGGCCCCCCGCTGATCGTGGAATTCGTGGTCGACACCAGTCTCTCGTTGCAAGAGATCGTGCCGGAATCCGGCCAGACCCGCTGGGAGATGACCCGGGAGGCTCTCAAGAAGGTGTTTTCCGAGCTTGGCCTCGGTTCCTCGCCGTCCATCGGATTGACGCTGTTCCCGAACCGAGGCGACTGCGCGGTTGCACCCGTCGTCGTACCGGCGGCGCCATTTACCGAGCAATTGCGCTCCCAGTTGCTTGCCGCGCTGGACGGCGTCAATGCCCCGGCAGGTGCTCGACCAACCGCCGCCGCCGTCGCCCTCGCCCTGACGGACTCGCAGCCGAAGCTGTTGCCCAATGGGTTCACCCTCTCGGGAGTGTATGCGGTGGTATTACTCACGGCGGGCGCCCCCGACGCATCGCCAGCCTGCGGCGACCAGGACGATCCGATTTCGGCCATCAAGAACCAGGTTCGGGCAGCCCAGACCGAGGGAGTGCCGACCTGTGTCTACTCCTTACCCGGCACCGGCACGGCGCGAGATTTGCTGGTCAATATCGCCAAGATCGGCGCGCCCGGGAGCAGCTACCCCGATGCGGAACCTCCGTGGTACTGCTTCTGGGATTCTGACCAGGGTGCGAATTCGACAGAGGAGCTGGAGGCCGGACTGCGGTGCATTCTCGATGGCTATAGCCCGACGGAGAATGAGTGCATCGGCTACGCCAGGGACTTTCCCCGGACTTGCTTTCTCCAGCTTGGCATTGACTTTCAAGGGGCGGACCCCGCCAATGCCACCGCCGAGGTGACGGTCGGGGTGGAGATGCCGCGCACCATGCCTCGGGCCGATTGTTCGCTGGCCGGGGCGAATGGTTGGGATCTTACGCCCGACATGAAATCGGTGACCTTTTGCGGGCAGTCCTGCGACGACTACCTGGCCTCGCTCAATTTCACCCTCACCTTCGGCTGCAAGGACGACTAGTCTCGACGCTCTCCACCCCACGTTCCCGCAGGATAGCCGTGAACCCCTCCACGAACCGCGAGTCTCGATCGTGGACTAGGTACCTCGCGTGCCACAGAAAGCCGTCTACCGGGTCGGTCAGGTTGCGCGCCATCCGCTTTCTCCACTCACCATCGGGGTCCACGCGTGTCCCCGCGATCTCCCCGGCGCGCGTCTTCAGCGAGATGACGAGGAAGACCAGGTAGCGAACCGTTCCTCCGAGTCCCAGAGCCTCGACCGCAAAGAAGTCGCACCCATGGAGCGAGTCCCAGTGCGCCTTGATGAACCGCTTCCAGGTTCACTTCTTCTCCCGCTCCGGCGCTGGCGCGATGCCGGCCGCAGCCAAGATCTCCGGCACCGTGGTACGCCCGATCTCGATCGCTAGACCGATCCGCATCGCATCCCTGATCTTGGTGTACCCCAGGCAGGGTTGGCCTTGGCCATTTCTACGACGAGCTTGCGGACATCCTTGGGCTTGGGAGGCCGGCGCCTCCGGTGGCGGCGTCAAGTTGCTCCCGGCGGATGCGCCCCTCTTCCTCCACGTAGTCGAGCTTCCGCCGCAGCCGGTCGTTGATCGCGGGACAGCGAGCGAGGGGAGCGCGTGAGTCCTCCCATCGCGGCCAGGTTGTGCTAACTCTAGCGGGCCGTGGCAGACGCCGTCATCGTCTTCGACAAGGTCCACAAATCCTACCGCGACGTGAAAGCCGTCGACGGGATCAGCTTCGACGTGGCGCCCTCGACGTGCTTCGGCTTGCTCGGGCGCAACGGCGCCGGCAAGAGCACCATCATGCAGCTCATCTATCGCAAGGCCGAGCGCGACCCGACGCCGCCTGGAACCATCTCGGTGTTCGGCTTCGATCCCGAGCGCGACGAGCTTGAGATCAAGTGCCGTTCCGGCGTGGTGCCCCAGGACGACAATCTGGACGAAGAGCTGAACGTGAGCCAGAACCTGCGCATCTTCGCCCGGCTCTACGGCATCCCCGCCAAGCGAGCCGAGTCCCGCATCGCCGAGCTGCTCGAGTTCATGGAGTTGCGCGAGAAAGCCAACGCCAGCATCCGTGAGCTGTCGGGCGGCATGAAACGCCGACTGGTCATCGTGCGGGCCCTGCTCAACCAGCCGCGCCTGCTCATTCTCGACGAGCCGACCACCGGTCTCGATCCGCAAGTCCGCCATACCATCTGGGACAAGCTGCGCCAGCTCAAGCGCGGCGGTCTCACCATCATGCTGACCACGCACTACATGGAAGAGGCCTTCCAGCTCTGCGACGATGTCCTCATCATCGAAAATGGCAGGGCGGTCGTGCGGGGCAACCCCAAGCTGCTCCTCGGCAGTCACATCGAACCGTACGTCCTCGAGTTGACCGACGTGAAGCTGGCGCCGCAAGTCCTCGCACGCCTGCCCGCGGGAACCGCGCGCGTCGAACCTTCGGACGAATCGGTGCGCGTCTACGCCACCGACTACGCCGTCTTGAAGGCGGTGGCCGACGAGCTACCGCCGGGCGACCACCACTTGCGCCCGAGCACCCTCGAAGATGTTTTCCTCAAGGCGACCGGCCGGAGGCTCGATGCCCGCCAGTGACATTCGTCCGCCACGGCTCGCGGCGCGCCTGTACAGCGTCTGGTTCCGCCACATGCGCGTGTACACCCGCAACCTCTTCAGCAACGGGCTGCCACCCTTTCTCGAGCCCGTCATTTTCCTGGTCGGCATCGGGCTGGGCCTTGGCCGCTACATCGCCACGATGGATAGCATCCCCTATCTCGTCTTTCTCGCCACGGCGCTACCCGTGACCTCGGCCATGTTCACGGCTTCCTACGAGTGCACCTTCGGCACCTTCGTGCGCCTGGATTTCCAGAAAGCCTACGACGGCATGATCGCCGCCCCGGTTACCGTCAACGACCTCTTCGTCGGCGAGATCCTGTGGGCGGGCAGCAAAGGTCTCTTCTTCAGCGCCTGTGTCGTCCTGGTCATCTCCCTCTTCGGCGCCATGCCCATGCCGATGGGCTTGCTCGCGGTGCCCATTGGCTTTCTGACCGGGGCCATGTTCGGCGCGCTCGCGCTGGTCGTGGCCTCCTTCGTCCGAAACATCAATCACTTCAACTTCTATTTCACCGGGTTCCTCTCCCCGATGTTCTTCTTTTCGGGAACCGTGTTTCCCATCGACAGCCTGCCGCGCGCCCTGCGCCCCTGCGCCGAGATTTTACCCCTGACCCACGCCATCCGCCTGGCGCGCTCACTGGCCATTGCCCGCTTCTCGCCCGTGCTGCTCGCCGATCTCGCCTTCCTGGCCGTGGTGACCCTGGTGGCCGGCTATTACGCCATCCACCGGCTGCGGCGGCGGATCGTGATGTAGTCGTGCCGAACAAGCTTCACAGGCAGGTCGTGGTCATCGGCGGCGGCTTTGGCGGCCTGGCGGTAACCCGTGCGCTGGCGCGCACGGCGGTGCAGGTGACGCTGGTCGATCGACGCAACCACCACCTCTTCCAGCCGTTGCTCTATCAGGTGGCCATGGCCGGGTTGTCGCCGGCCGAGATCGCAGTCCCCATCCGCAGCGTGCTGCGCCGGCAGAAGAACGCGCGCGTCTTGCTTGCCGATGCGATCCGTATCGATACCGCCACCCGGCGGGTCGTGCTGCGCGAGGCGCCACCGCTGGCCTACGATTTTCTGGTGGTGGCGACGGGGGCACTGACCAGCTATTTCGGGCACGAGGAGTGGCGCGACGTCGCGCCCGGGTTGAAGGACATCGAGGACGCGGTGGACATTCGGCGGCGGGTCCTGCTGGCCTTCGAGGCCGCCGAGCGGGAGCCTGATGCCGAAGCGCGGCGCCGCCACCTGACCTTCGTCGTCATCGGCGGCGGCCCCACCGGGGTCGAGCTGGCCGGAGCCATCGCCGAGCTGGCGAGCTACGTCCTGGCCCGCGATTTCCGCGCCATCAACCCGGAGAGCACTCGGGTCGTCCTGCTCGAGGGCGGGCCGCGCATCTTGAACACCTTCGCGCCTCAACTTTCCGACCGCGCCTTGCGCAGCCTGGCCGGCATGGGTGTCGAGGTCCGCACCGATGCCCTGGTCACGCAGATCGACGACGACGGCGTCCTGCTCGGCGGCGAGCGTATCCGGGCCGGCACCGTGCTGTGGGCCGCCGGGGTGGCCGCCGCTCCCCTGCCCCAGGATTTGCCCGCGCCCGTGGATCGGACGGGCCGGGCCCTGGTGGAGCGCGACTGCTCGCTGCCGGGGCATCCCGAGATCTTCTGCATCGGTGACGCCGCCGCGTTCGTTCCCGCGGCCGGCAAGAACCCGCTGCCCGGCGTGAGTCCCGTGGCCATGCAGCAAGGACGCTTCGTGGCCCGGCAGATCGGCCGCCGCATCGACGGCCGCCCCATGGCAACCTTCGTCTATCGCGACAAGGGCTCGATGGCGACCATCGGGCGCAGTCGCGCCGTGGCCGAAATCGGCAAGGTCCGCTTGAGCGGCTTTCTTGCCTGGCTGATCTGGCTGCTAATCCACATCTACTACCTGGTCGATTTCCGCAATCGCACCTTCGTCATCATCAACTGGGCCTGGTCCTATCTGACCTACCGGCGTGGGGCTCGCTTGATCACGGGTCGCGACCAGAGCAAGCGAAGCACCAGCGACGGTCGCGTGCCGTAAGAGGAATCTACTTTTTGCGCTGCTTGGCCGGCTTGCGCGTGGGCTTGGCGGCCATGGCCCACACGCCGATGGCGGCGCCGCTGGGATCGGTGAAGATGCCGATGGCGCCCATGTCGCCGATTTCCATGTAGTCGACGAGGATCTCGGCGCCCAGCTTGCGCGCCTTGGTGACCGTCTTCTTGACGTCGTCGACTTGCACATAGGGCAACCACATCGAGGGCGCCCCGGGCATGGGCTTCTTCTGCATCCCGCCCCCGGCGCCGCCCTTGCCGACGTCGATGCCCGTGTAGCCGAGCGACAGCGTGCTGATCTTCCAATCGAAGAGCTTGAGGTAGAATTTCTTGGCCTTGCCGACGTCGTCGGTATTGAGCTCTACGTGAACGAATGGGTTTCCCATGATTGATTTCTCCTGGCAAGCCGCGGCAAAAGCGTTGCTTCACACCGCGAGCGTATCTGAGGTTAGCGCAACCCAAGCTGGACGCCAGCGTCCTGCCGTGACGATTGGCCGCACGCTCACGAAACCGGCAGGGGCAGCTTCAGCATGAGTCCGCCGGTGAAGACGAACCCCATCCCCACCACCGCCTGCGCGCGCAGGAAGGGAAATAGGGGGAATGCCCAGGGACGGGCGCCGGCGTGGGCGTAGTTGCCCCAAAGGGTCGCCTGGCCACCGTAGCGAGGCACCTCGCCCGTGACATCGATGACGAATCCGGGGTGGAACATCTGGCCTTTGCCGTCGCGGTCTGGGGAGTAGACGCCATCGAGAAAGGCGGTGTAGGCACGCAAAACCGCCATGCGCAATGTGCGTGGGTTATCACTGTCCGACGGCGGCATCGAGGTTGCTCTGGTCAAAGCCCGCCGGGATGAGTCCCGCCTCTCTGACCACGCGAACGTCGGGTAGCTGCGGGATGGTTGCCCTGGGCGATTGGTCGCGAAGGAAACCGGCAAGCTCGCGGTCCGTCTCGCGGATGTGATAGATGAGCCAGTCCTCAAGCATGAAGTAGATGGAGAGCTTGCTCACATTGCGTCCCCCTTCGCGCTTGGAGTGCGCCACGATCGCGGCGCACTCGCGGCGAAGACGGTCGTGGAGCTCCTTGTGGAAGCGAGCTCCGGAGTATCTAGTATCGGCCATCGCGGCCTCTTCGGCAGCGAAGTGATCGATGACGTAGCTGGCAAAGAACGAGACGGCGTGCCGGAATAGCGCCGGGTTCACCCCAAGATCGGGCATCTGGAGCACATCGTTGGCCAGACCGAACAGCACCCGGTGTTGGGCATCGATTTCGGTCACTCCGGTGATGAGATCGGGCGTCAGCTCGAATTGGTGCATGGTCTTGCCTCTTGGCGCTGTGCCAGCTGATTTGTGGTGGGGTGGCGCTTCCACGGCCTTTTTTGCCCGACGTGCGTCGGGAAGAAAACACAGGGATTCGGTGGGTCAAGGCAGCCTGGGTGGCTGCTCTGCTCCCAAGCTAGCAAATCCGGGACCACCTTGAATCGCCGCGGGGGAGCCCGCGAAACCCGGCCGTGCATCGGCGATGAGGTGGCTTTGACGCGCGACCAGCGTCGGCCCGCCGACGATCTCCCAAGACCCCCGTGCCACCGAACGTCGGCTGACCGTCGCTTCTGGCGGAAGCGGCCGGCTTTCCGCCACTTTGGGTTGGTCGCGCGATTGCAGTGAAGAGCACCCGGAGGATCATGATGGCTGAGCTCACAAAGCACCGCGAAATGGGAGCTGCCGGCGCGCAGACGCTTGGAATACTGTGTTTCCTGGCGCTCGCGGGGATGAACGTCGGCGGTTGCGCCACCGGTGGGGTGCTCGAATACCAGCCCTTGGAGCAAGCGTCCACGGCGTCAGTCGCGGCTCGCTGGCAGGCCTTGCAGGCGCTGGTGGGGAAAGAGGATTGGAGGGTTGTTTCGGGCGACCGCCAGAAGGGCACACTGGAAGCGCTGGTGCCCACTGCGGACGCGGAAGGAATCCGCGACCGAATCAAGATCACGCTGCTTGCCGAGACGACCGTGGTCGAGGTGCGCAGCGAGATCCAGTCGGCAGGCGTCTGGCACATGACTCCGTTCCGCTGCCCAAGCTACCACTACTTCCGTGAAGCGAACCTCGTAGCTCTGCTCGATGGAGCGCCGTCCTTCGACGCGAACGTGGCGTTCCAACGGCCAACGCTGACTCTCGCGCGGCGGTAGTAGCCCTGAGCGGAGAGGATCAGGCAGAAGCGCGGTTTTCCGATCGCGCTGGGCGCGATCGACCCATGTGGTCAAGATGAACAGAATCAGGTGCCTGCACAGAGATAGCCCCGCGCTCGGCGAGATCGCTGCCCCGCACTTTTTGAAGATCCGCTCCAATACTAGGGGGAGGTCGTGGTGATATTCACCGAGCCAGCCGTGAGCGAGCCAGAGCTGGCCTTCAACGTAACCGTTCCGGCGGTGGTCGTGGACTGAACGATCGCCATCAGCTTGCCGCTGAACGCAGCATGCGATGTGCCTTTGTAGGAATCGTGGTTTGTGGAGTCTCCAGCATCGAGGCCCACGAGGGCTCCAGCACCGCTGATCGTGAAATCGACTTTGTTGTTGGCTTGGGGAACGACGACTCCCTGCGCGTCGACGATGTCCACCTCGACGTAGGCCAGGTCGCTACCATCCGCCGTGATGGACGCGCGGTCAGCCTTGAGAGCCAAAGCTGCCGCCGCCCCGGCGGTCTGCACGGTATCGGTCGCGACGACCGCGCCACCCTTGGTGGCTTTGGCCTGAAGCGTGCCCGTGGCAAATGGGACCGACCACTGAGCGTGGGCGGTCGTGGCTGAGATAGTCTTTGAACCCTGGGACTTGTCGTTGAGGAAGAGCTCGACACTGTCCGCATTGCTGTAGACCCAGACAGTCACGGACTGCCCGGCCGTCCAACTCGTCCAGTCCATGGGTACGACGTGGACCATGGTGGGCCCAGCGGCGTTCCACTTGCTCTTGTAGAAATAGAAGATGTCCTTCGGGAAGCCTGCCGTGTCGATGGCGCCAAAATACGAGCTCTTGGACGGCCAGCCGTACGGCGTGGGCTCGCCAATGTAGTCAAAGCCGGTCCAGAAGAACTCGCCGGCAATGTAAGCGTCCGCGTTGACGGTCTGCCACGAACTCTCGGCGCTCGTCCCCCAGGACACCACGCTGTTGTCGTAGGACGAGCACTGGTTGTCGCTGGATGACAGGATATTCGTTGTGACCGGCGTCTTGTAGACGTTTCGACTCCTGACGGCGGAGGACGTCTCGCTGCCGAAGAGCTTCCACGTCGGATTGCTCGAGTGCGTCCCGGCATACGAGTACGGAGCGTAGTTGAGGCCGACCACATCTTCCAGGGGAGCTGTCGCGGCGCCGGTGGCACCGGAGGCAAAGGCTTGACCGATCACGCGCGTGGTGTCCTTGGCCTTAACCGCCGTGATGAGGGATTGTGCGACGGTGGCGTTGTTGTCATCGGGAATCTCGTTTCCAATGCTCCAAATAATGATGCCTGGGTGGTTGCGATCGCGCATCACCATGTCGCCGATATCGGTCTTGGACCACTGGTTGAAGAAACGTCCGTAGTCGTACGTGTTCTTGCCCTGGTCCCAACAGTCGAACGCCTCATCCATCACGAGAAGACCCATACGATCGGCCATATCGAGGAACTCGGGCGCGGGCGGGTTGTGTGACGTGCGCAGCGCATTGGTGCCCATGTCCTTGAGCATCTGGAGCCGCTTCTCGATGGCTCGGTTGTTCACGGCAGCGCCGAGGGCGCCGAGGTCATGGTGATTGCACGTGCCGTTGAGCTTCACGCTCTGACCATTGAGCGTAAAGCCCTTGTTTGCATCGAACGCGAAGGTGCGAATTCCGAAGGGCGTCGTATACGTATCAACCACGGCACCCCCGACCGACACGGTTGTCACCACGGAGTAGAGCGCCGGCGAAGAGGTTGACCACAGCTTGGGATTGGACACGGTCGCGGTGTGCGTGACGTCGGCGGTCTTGCCGGCGGTCACGGACGTCGCCGCGGAAGAGCCTTTGCCCACCTCTGCTCCGGAGGCATCTCGAACCGAGCTCGCCACGGTCACCGATTGGTCGGTGGTGGCGTCGTTCTGGACCGTCACCGCGATGTTCACCGTGGCGCTCGTGCTCGAGACCTGCGGCGTGGTCACGAACACACCGGTGTAGGCAACGCGAACCGGGTTCACGGTCTTGAGCCAGGTGTGACGGTAGATGCCGCTTCCCGAGTACCAGCGGCTGCTCGGCTGCTGGTTGTTGACCTTGACCGCGAGCACGTTCGACGCGCCCGACTTGGCGTTGGTGCCTAGATCACATTCGAAGGAGGAAAACCCGTAGGGACGGGCGCCGATTTGGGTGCCGTTGAGGTAAACCGTGCTGTCCATGTATACGCCGTCGAACTGGACAAAGACTTTTTGTCCCGAGCTCGCGGCTGGCAACGTGAAGGTCTTTCGGTACCAGCCCGTGCCCCCATCGAGGTAGCCACCACCACCCCCGGCCTTTGAGCCTTGGTTGAACGCCAGCGATATGCTCCAGTCATGGGGAACGTCCAAAGAGGTCCAGGCCGAGTCGTCGAAAGTCGTGGCCTGCGCGCCAGTCACGTCGCCGAGGTGGAACTTCCATCCTTGATCGAAGCTCACGGTGCTTGATCGGGCGCCGTCGTAGTTGTTCACAAGCTTCGCGGACGAGCTGCTCGAACCGCCTGCGCCACCGGAGCCGCCAGAGCTGGCACCTCCAGAGGCCGCTGTCCCGCCCGTTCCAGTGCCGGACTGGCCTCCTGTCGCAGCGCCTCCAGCTCCGCTGCCGCCTCTCCCGCCTGTTCCTGTCCCACCCGCTCCCGTGCCGGACTGGCCTCCCGCTGTCGCCCCTCCAGCTCCGCCACCCCCTCTGCCGGCCAGTCCCGACCCACCGACTGCGGTTCCTGCTTGACCTCCCGCTGCCGCCCCTCCAACTCCGCTACCGCCTGCTCCCGTCCCGCCCGATCCCGTGCCTGCCTGGCCTCCCGCCGCCGCACCTCCGGTTCCGTTGCCAGTCTTACCGGCCGTGCCTCCGCTGCCGAGGGTTCCCGTGTTTCCACCACTCGCTCCCGGACCAGAGCTGCCGCCGGATCCGTTGTTGCTCGGGTGACTACTGGTCCCGCAGGCCGGGAGACAAAACATGCTCACAAGTAGGGCGGCGCCTCGTCGCGACAAGACTGAACTTCTCATGATCGTCCTCTTTGTTGTGTGGAGGTATTCGGCTTCGTGGCCATGAAGAGTGACCGCAACCGGCGAATAGAACCGGCACGGCCACCCGTGATCCACGATTGCTATCGCCAGCTACTGACAGAGACTTCATGCAGGCAGTGGAGGCAGCCACGGAAGTCCGTCTGGTTGACCGCACGATGCCCCCAGATTTGACCATCGCATCTCCAAGAGGGCGTCTGAAAAGTGCCAGATGGCCGTTTTTGAGCGTAGTACAAGGTAGTCGGGAAGGCCGCGAAAAGCCCTGGGTATAGGGATACTTTGGGGGAAAGTCCCGTGTAGGTCCCTGTAGTTGACGTAATGCTTCTTATCGGACACTTGCTGCGGATGCGTTTTGGTCAAGGCAAAATGGCGCTTAAAATGCCTATCCACCCCTTCGGCTTCACGCTGGCGAGGAAGGCTCGGGCCTCGGGGCCGAAGGTCCCGCCGGATATGAAAACGATCTTCGGCACGAGCTCGGGCAGCTCCCGCTGAGTCCGGGATGCCGCGGACTAGTTCGCCCAGAGCCAATGGCACGGGCCTCCGCACGAAACGGACCACCCTGAAACGAACAATGACCCCAAGCAAATGCCTGTTACCTGACTTCGCGCCGGAACGAGGCACCTGCTCACGGAGATGATGGTCGTAGGCACGGCGCGCCGATGGCGCGGCCGACATGACTGGCGTCAATAGTCCGTAACGATCTGCTCGGGGCAAATCTGGTTATTGGACAGGCACGGGAAGGTCAGGCCACCCACGGCGGCAAGAATGCAATTCAGAACTTCGGAGTCGGTGCCACCGTCGGCTGTTGCGCGTACGTCGACGACGGTACCGTTGCCATCGAGGACGACGGCGTAGCCGGCGCCGTAGCCGGCCGGGCTGCAGGACGAAATTGCGCGCACCAACTTGGCGTCGTCTTGATTCTCGACCGTGGTGTACAGGGAGCAACCACTGGTATCGAGTCCCTGCAAAGCGGCGCTCGCGGCGTCCGCCAATTCGGAGAAGCGGGCGGTGGTGTTGCCGTCACAAGGGCGGACGGTAATGTTAGTGGACAGGCCGAAGGTTGCAGCGTTCTGTCCGATGTAACCGGAGATGTAACCGGAAAAGCATGGCACGGCGGCAACAACGCGATCCACTGCACTTTGCGCGATTGCGGTGCCGCAACTCGGAATCGCGATTTCGGCATCGGCCAGCGTCAAAGTGTCTTGCATCACGGCCGCGTCTTGCCTCGACGCCCTCGGTGAGGCACAACCAGGGCTCGCCGACGCGAAGAGGAAGAACAAGCTCGATGCTGCCACCGCGACTACGGGCGAGAATCTCCGTTGGGTCACGCCGAGCGCGCGATGAAAGTCCACCTCGAATTGCTCGATTTCGGTATCGAACAGAGCAGCCAGTTCTGCCAGCTCGCCGATGAGATCGCCCACCTGCTGGCGGTCGAGCGAGCTGCGCGCCACCTCCAGCGCCTTGTGCAGCGCCATGGCAGCAAGGCGGCTCAATCGCGAGCCCAGGTCTTCCAGCGTCCGAGCCGTGTCGCCGGCCTCGACCTTCAGTCCCAGGCGGCGAGCTACCGCCAGTTCCGTGTGCAACTCATGTAGGCGCTGGACCAGGCTGTGATTGCCGAAGACTTCCATGCGAATCCGCACTGAAAGCTCGGCGAATCTCTGCGCGACGGGATCGGCGAGGAAGTAGTCCCAGCGCAGGGGATTGCCGCGAAGCCGCCCCTCTGCGAGGAGGCGCCGGAAAAGCACGGTGCCGTGGTAGGCCTTCATGTGGGTAGCTTCGAAAAGGCCGTGCTCGATGCCATCGAGGAAGCGCAGTCCCTCTTCGATCGAGGAAGCGGTCGAATAGGGATGGACGAGCATCAGGTTGCTCATGGTGGCCACGCCGCATGCATCGAGCTCACGCAACATCGAGAGCGCGTGCGCGGGCCGGCAACTTCGCTTGAACAGCTTGCCTTGTTCGGCGCTCGGGAACTCGACGCCGACATAGCAGCGTGCGAGGCCGACTTGGGCGAATTTGTGGACGATGTCTCGGGTCATTCGCTCCGCTCGCAGCATGCAGCCCGTGGCAAATGCGGGTGTGCGGGCGGCCGCAAGGCGAAGCTGCAGCTCCGAGAGCCAGGCCACTGCGTCTGGTTCGCGAGAGGGCAGAGGGTGCTCGTCGACGAAATACAGGTAGCCGTGGCCCGCGCGGGCAAGCTCGTCCATCTCGACAGCGACATCGGCCACGCTCCGCCGACGAATTCCACCGACACCCGCAGCGGCGAGTTGCTGCTTGGAGTGTCCCCCGCGCAGCCCTTCCTCGACTTCAGCTTCCTGCAGGGCTGCCGGACCGCAATAGCTGCAACGGCCGGCGCAGCCGCGGGTGGCAGACAGATGGGCCGCCTTGCGGCCGAGAATGCGCATGCCGTCGTGTCGAACCGGCGCAAGTTGCATCGGCAGTGGATTCAAGACGTCGGCGGGCGGACCGTCGCCGGCTCGGGTCGAGACGCCTGCGACAGAGGTGATCGGATCCCCCTCGATCGAGGCGCGAACCAACGCGAGCAGGGGGGCTTCCCCCGCAAAGCGGACCACGCTGTCGAGCCAAGCGTAGCGGTCGAGTAGCCACGCCCGCGCGAGCGTCGCGAAGGGCCCACCCGCAGTGATGTGGCCGCGATAACCCTTCCGTCGGAGCAACTCGCCGAGCGCAAGTGGCAGCACCGCCGAACCGCCATCTTGCAGAGAGATACCAACCACGTCTGGTTGCTGGGCGCAGATGGCCCGGGCAATGGGCATCACGTTCTCGATATGGTTGAGCACGTGAGTGCGGCACTGCACGGCGGACGCGGCCAAGGCTGCTTCAAGATAGCCAATGCCCAAGTGGTCATTGTGTTCGAGCCTGCGTCCAACCAATGCCACGCAACCGGACCTACCCGTTCTCTTCATGGGGAGCCTCCGTTTTGACCTACCAGAATATCATGGGGAGGCGCGTCCGTCGGCGCCTTGGGTAGAGGGGTCGTTTGGGCGTGTAGGTGGCTGTAGTCTACAGAATCTCGGTTATCGGACCTTCTGCGGATGCGATTCGGCGAAGGAGAAATGGCACTTGTTCGGACTATGCTCACGCCCAGCGGATCGGCAGGGCCGCTCGCCGATCCTACTGACCCTCTTGCATGGTGATCTGCTGTGCGATGATGAATGAATTCGATCCAATGGAGATGCACCAGGCATCGAAAGGATCGGGGTAGCCCAGCGCCGGCAGGAAGCAGCAGTTCGCATTTGCCGGCGTCTGGCCCTTGCATGGATACCAGACTGTCACATCGTAGTTGTATGCCGCGTCCGCGCTTGCCACCGTCGTCTTGCACCCCGAGGGTGTCGAAACCTCCGACCCGCAGGTGAGGACGGCGGCCTCGTCGATGTTCTTGCCAAAGCATGGAGCGCCGGCGCCGACACCGTTTACCGACACACTGCAGGTACCCTCCCGAGTCGAGGCGGGCATGAGGTACTCGGACCTCGGGAACGGAGGAGCATCTTGGAGTTGGAAGGCTTGGGGATTGGGGGCGCCGATCGGCGCGAAATAGGAGCTGGCGGCGACGCCGCTCGCGCAGTAGAGGTTGATTCCGTCCGAGAAGCAGTTCGCCGGGTAGAGCGAGTCGGGATAGTTGGTCGTCGTCTGCCAGGGCCCTATCCCGTCAGCGGAGACCTTCGCGAAGAAGACCGGGATCGAGAGATAGTAGACGTAGGGGCCCGCGAAGGCACTCATTGCGGACACCGCCGTCGGAAGCTCGCTCGTACGCAGCCATGTCCCGATCCCGCTCGCGGTGAGAGGCGCGTAGGCGGACGGGCTGTAGCAGTCGCTCGCCGGCCCATTGGGGGGGCAGCCCGCTTGGCCGACGCAATAGGCGTAGCCGGCCACGGAAGAGCACCTCGTCCCGGCCGGGGGCATGGTGGTCGGTGCCCACGCGCCAACGCCGTTCGATGAAAGGGGGGCGAAATAGGCTGCCGACCCGACGGAGATACAGTAGATGTAGCCAGAATCGACCATGCACTGCAGGTCCCGCGCGGCCTCCGGGAAGGGAGTGGATGCGGTCCAGGCGCCGATGCCCGGGGACAAGAGCGGAGCGTAGTACACGTCCGCAGTGAGAGTGTACGTTGCGCCGATTCGGCCTCCGACACAGTAGATGGAGTTGGCGTTAACGACGCAGCTCGCTTCCTGAACGGGTTCGGGGTAGTCGGCGGTGGCAATCCAGGGCCCCATTCCGGCCGGAGACAACTGGCTGTAATAGGTGGAGGTGCTGCCGCCTCCGATGCAGTAGGCGTACCCCGAGCTCGCCACGCAGGTCTGCTGGTCGCAGTAGAAGTCGGGCGGGGTGCCCAAGCAATCGTTTGCCGCGAGCGGGTAGTCCGCGGTCAAGCTCCAGGGACCGAGCCCGCCGGCAGGGCTGGAGAGCGTCGTGCCACCGGCGCCGCCCGAGCCGGGCACGCCGCCAGTCCCCGCCACCGTCGTTCCCCCCGAACCGCCGCCGGCCGAGGACGAACCACAGGCGACCAGCCAACAGGCCAGCCCCGAAGCGAGAACGACCCGCAGCCTGCTACGGGCCATCGGACGGAGTTTGCTCGAGAGCATGGACGACCTCCCGGGAAAGAGTTGCAGGTACGTATTCTACTCCAGGCCGGGGCGATGAAGTGGCAGCGCACGACCACGAAGTGCCGTACTACGTGCCACGCCTCGTGGGGCCGGGGCCTATCGAGCAAGGGTTTCGCACGCTCATGCGACGAAGCGGCGTAGCTTTTTGAGGATCCGGTCGCGGTAGTAGAAGCCGCTGACAAATCGGGAACCCTCGGTACCTCGAGAAATGGCCGCCACGCCGTCCTTGCGCGGCCCATACACCGCGCGAATGAACTTGCGCTCATCGGCAGTGAGGCGGTCGAGCGCTCGTTCGAGCTCGGTTTCCTGTCGTTCCAAACGTAGCGCGTCGCCAAGCGTATCGGGACTGGGATCCTCGTTCGCGAAACGCATCCAGAGATTGTCCGACGGGTCGCACAGCAGTGTCTTCGCCTGCCTCCGAGCATTGTCACAAAGGGAGTTCTCGATGATCCTACGAAAGTAGGATCCCGGCTGCTTCTCGAGATCACTGGCAGTCACGCTGCGGGACAGGAGCAGAGTGGCGAGCTTGAGGTAGAGATCGCTGAGGATCTCGTCCACGTCCGAAACCATGTGCCAGCGTCGAGCCGCGGCCACGGCGAGCGGCCCGGCGCGCTCCACGACGCGCGCCAGCGTCTCCCGTGCCGCCTGAAAACCGGCGCTACGCCAAACGGCCAGCATGGCGCGATCGATCAGAGGGTCATGTATCCAGACCAACGCTGCTAGCACGTGCTGAAGAGTCACGGCCCTGTCCTTGCCGGCGCGTCTTTTCGCACGAACCACGACCTGTCCCACCTCGTCGGAGAACGACAGGGCAGGCGCCGCGAACGGCGGCGGCGAAGGCCGCGCGAGGCGAGATTCCGCATGCAGCTCCTCAAGCATCCGGAGCGAGAGGGTCGGCAGCAGGAGGCTTTCTCGCTTCGGGTCGGCTGAGCCGGTCTTTTCAGCGACCGCGACGGTGACGGCATAGAGGACATGAAACGGCAGCACGACGTCGGCCCCGAGTCGAACCGCGTGGTGATGCGCGGAGCGCAACAGGCGCGCGAGGCGAATCGGGCTGGCGAGAGCGGCCGCCAAGGTATCCGGCGGACGAAGCGCCGCCCCCGGCCCGCTGGGCTGCGGCCGCACAGGTTTCTCGTCGGCGTGGCGAAGGCGATCGCGCGCCACGGCGCCACTCTCGCTGCCTGCCATCTCCGACGCCGCGCTCGATTGCCGCGCCTTTGGCGAGATCGTTGCCATCGGCTGTTCCTAACCGAGTCGGCGGAAACAAACGGTGCTTCCGCTCGTTACGAAAGTGATGTTCAACGAGAAAATCGGGTCCTCGACGCGAAGATCAAAATCCTGGTCAACTACGCCGAGGAGGACCGTTCCATTGGCGAGATGGAGGCGAGTGGTGCGACCACTCGAAGGCAGGTTGCTGGTTTCACCGCAGCTCACGGCCCCGATATGCACGCTGCGGCTGGCTTCCCCCGGTATTGCTAGGTCGATTTCATACGAGGCGGCAGTTGCCACATACGAGACGGTGCAGCTATAGGATGGCGGCCCACCGCAAGAGCTGGCCAGGTGCATGAGATTGCCGGCTACGAGATCGGAGCGGTCGGCTTTGCTCCAAGCCTCGAACATCACCAATTCGTTGCCGCCGGAGTCAGCGAACCCGGTCGAACCATCCAGGAGACCGGTATCGATCCGGTCGCCACCGTCCATGGCAACCACGAAGGGATCGCAGGAGCAGGGCGGATCTCCCACCTCGTGGGTATCATCGTTCGGCTGGTCCGCGACGTTCGCCCTGCCGTCGATCGCGATGGGAAGAGACGCTGCATCCACGATGGGCGGAGGAGCTGCACCGGCCCAGGCCGGGTTCGTGCAGTTGTTTTCAGGGGGGGAGGCTGTCGGGCCACAGGACGCTAGAACGAGGCCGGCTGGTGCAAGGATGGCTGCCCGGAGAGATCTCATGTTTCCTCCTCTAGGGTTCTTGCCTGACCGTTGAGCGAGCGCGGAGCTGCAGCCGAGAACGACGCCAGGCGTGTCGCTCACGGCTCCGGCGACACAGCGCCACCGATGAGCATCTCGAAAAGCGATCTCGACCTTTCGCAGGCAAGCTTGGCCAGCTCGAAAGCGGGCGACAAGCTAGAACCGTCAACGTCGAAGACTTAACTGCCCGTCGGGAATGCTGCAAGAAATTGCCCCCCTTGCCTTGGAGTAGCTGCTCGCAGCGACCACTCGGCTTTCGCCAGAATGGAGCTGGACGAGCAGCTACGCGTGGTAGACAATCGTCGTGTCTCTACCGTCGAGGAGGAAGGATGTCCGAGGCTGAACGAACGACCAAAGCCGAGACCTTGGAACGGAGGCTGAATGAGCTCAGGCTCGTCGCCACGGAGTGGGCTCGCATGGACTTTCCCGCGGCTGACGCGGAGGTTGCACGCCGGATTTCGTCGGTGCTTCGAGGTATTTCGGAACGGAAGGTGAAGTTCCTCCTCGAGCAGTACGGCCAGATCTGTGAGGTGGCCAAGATGGCGGCACAGGGCATGTCGGGCAAACAGATCGCGGCGGCGATGGGCAAGACGGAGCCCGCTGTGTCGATACTGCGCAGTCTGGCCATCGAATTGAAGGTGCTTCAGACCGTCGTCGACAAGGGGGCCATCCCTGCCGCGCAGCCGATAGACCACGAGCTAAGCTACGACCTCGCGCAACGGCTTGGGATGAGGATTACCGTCTACGTCACGCCGCCTCGTGAACCGTCGGAGGGTGAGGACCACTACTGGTCGCGGCGCATCCGTACATTTGCCGACTGCGCCGCTTCCCGGGTCACGAGACGCGTCCTCGAATCACGAAAACTCGGTGTTGCTTGGGGCACGACGGTCTCGTCGGTTGTCGAGGCCATTTGCCAGCAACGGGCCTGGCGAGATCGGAGCCTACCCTTGACGGCGATTCCGCTGGCAGGAGAGATGGTTGGCTCCGATGCTCGAGAATCTCGATCCTGTAGTGCGCTCGCGGACAAGCTGGTTTCGGCCATCGTGAAGCGCGGCAGTGCCCTGTCGCTTCGGGGCGTGCCGCCCTTCATCTCCACCAAGACTCGGGAGGCCGACGCCAAGGCAGTCAAGCGGTACTTCCACAATCTCGACCCAGTCAGGGAAGTAGCCAGAGCCTCGACCGAGCTGGATGCGGTTCTTACCAGTGTTGGCACCCACGACCAACCCAACAAGTTGTACACGCAGGAGCTCACCCAGAGCGGCGTCAGTGCCGAGATTCTGCACACGCTTAGCTGTGGCGATATCGGCGGCGTCCTGCTGGAGATGCCGGGCCTGACAATGGCGAATAGATCCCGATTCACGAGAATCAAGCAGAACTGGCTTGGCATGTCCGAGGAAACCTTTCGCTCGTGTGCAGCGCGAGCGCAAGCCAGCCAGTGTCCCGGCGTACTCGTGGTCGCGCTCGGCGGCAACAAAGCCCCGGTCCTGCAAAAATGCATCGCCGAAGGCCTGGTCACGGAGTGCTTCCTCGATGACGAGCTAGGGAAGGAGCTGCTGAAACGGGTGTAGCGCCGTTGCGGACGCGGACATTCCCGGCAAGCCTGCGCGGGCGACCGGGATTGGCTAGAATCGTCCGGAATCGCATGAGCTGCCCCTTCCTCTTCCCTCTGGGCTTGAAGCCAATCGCCATGGCGCTGATCGCCGGGGCAGTCGCAGCATGGCCTGGATGGTCCAGGGTGCGCTGCCTTCCAGCCGGTTGTTGATGAAGAGGTAGGTCCTGCACTTGAGGTGCCCCAGTCTCATGGGACCCCGGAGCATGGCATGCAAGCCCAGCCCCCAGCAAGCTGGCGGGTGCAAGCACTGTCTCCCGTACACTCACGGTCGTTCGTGCAGGTGTCGTCGGCGGTATGGCAGAAGTAGCCCTCGCCACAACTCCGGCCACACCAACACGGCACCTCGGTGGTTCCCGCGTAGCAGTGTGTTCCCGCACCACAGGGCACCGTACACATTCGGACGCAGCCGCTGAGCTGGCTCGGCGAGCAGTAGCCGCAAGGGCCGCAGTCGTCATCGACACGACAGTTGCTGTCGACGAGGCACCAGTTGTTGGCGGTGCTGGACGCCGAATCACGACAATGGCAGGGCACGTTGCCTGGGCAGTCCGAGTCCTGGAAGCACTCGTCGTAGGAGCACATCATGTAGCAGTCGCCATGCTCAAAGCACCGTCCGTTGATTCCGGCGGTGCGGTCCGGTGCCTGTGCCTAGGTGAATCGAATAGGGTTTCCCTGCGTCGAAGAACCCTTCCCCCACCACGCTCGCCCCCGCCGAGAGGCCGCGGTGCGGTCCCCGAGGTGGGTCGGGGCGGGCAGGTCGAGGAGGATTCGGGGGCTGGCGGAGGGCTGGCAGAGGGGCTGGAACGGTAGGTCGACGTTACGCGGGATAGTCTACTCCAGCACGCCTTCTCCGAGGTCGCCCCGCTCAGTTGAGCCAGTCTTCCACGTCCCGCGCCTCCCGATCGGCCGGCGGAGGTGGGCGGGCCGGGCGCAGCTCGGGCACAGAGGCTGGTAGGTGCATCGCGACGAGGATCGCCGCAGGTTCGTGATCACACGATTCACCGACTCGACTGCCCAAGCGCTCCGTCACCAAGTTTGCCTCGTACGAGATCGTAGTTGTAGGAGTTTACCGTCTCCATGATCTCCCTCTCCCTGAACAAAGCGCACACACCTTCCGCGAGGAGGGCCAGCAACCCTCCAGCGGCAAGTAACCTTGCGTTACTTGTCCATTTTCCGTTGCTATCGGCGACCGCAATGCCCCCGACAATCAGCCCCACTGCGGCCAAAGCGAAGCCGGCGGTAGCGCCATGAAATATCCTTGCGTGGAATGCGTGCTTCTTCGCTTCCTTCGACCCTTCCACGGCTTCGTCCGGCACAACCGAGAACCACCTCGGCCCGACCACCTGGCCATTCTTCGAAAGCCTGAGTCCGAGCGCGCTCCACGGGGACGACTCCACGCGCAGGAACTGCTGCTCGATGCCAGCCTGATGGTCAGCGAGTGATTTGGGAGCTGGGCTGGTTTGTGACGCTTGGCCAGCAGGACTTGCTTGGGCCAAGGCGTTGCCTGAAGAAAGCAAGCATAGAACGAATCCCACGCTAGCTGTAAGCAAACCTATGCCGTGGTTCTGGGTGAAGAACACGTGAGACCTCCTCGTCGTTGCCCCTGTCGTTTCCTCCGGATGCCTGGGTGTCGCGCGGAGTGCGGCGGAAATGAGCGGTTGAACCAGGTCAGAGCCCGCCGTGGAACCGACCAAATCCGTGGGCCGACATGATCGAGATGAACACGATTCCTGCTCCGAGCACGACCACATGCTTGGTGTTCCGTAGCTCGAACTTCCCCACGCGGCACACGAGCAGGTAGCCGATGGCCAGGTTCAGCAGGCCCCACAAGACGTTCACCGTCGAAGAAGATAGACCTTCCCCCGGCGGCGATGCGAATGGACTCTGGAACGGGTGCCCCGAGATTCCATTCCCTTGATGCGGGAGCGTGTTCGCCAGGAAGGCTCCGCCGAAGAAGTACGCCAGGTAGTGGTACCAACGCATCGTTGCCTCCATTCCTGCCCGCAACTTTCCGGCCAGGGGCCACGGGTGTCAAGGCGAGCAGGGGTGGAGCAGCCCTTCCACCATGACAAGTATCACCATCGCCGCCGCTACGAGCGGGAGCGTACCGGCGCTTCTTCACGCTCGCTCGTCGGCAGGGGAAAGGCGGCGGACAAAGAGCCGGACTGAGGCAGAGGCTAGCCGCGTGACACCGGGTTTTCTTGGCGGACGAGATAGGCAGCCAACACGGGCGCGCCGAGCGACAGTTTCGGCCTGGCTGCTGGCCCTGCGGACCGGGCCGGCCCCGCCGAGGACCGGCGGGGAGGTTTCAGTCCGCCAATGCGCAACGCGCTCCTAGGCTTCTTCGACGATCTTCCAACCCAGCCCTTCTGCCAGGGCATGGATGGGGTCCTTGAGGTCGCCGTAGAAGGTCACGCGGTGCCAGCCACCCTGGTGCCACTGCGTGAAGAGCTTCTCGATGTCGCCTATCGGTTCGGCGCAGAGCTTGGTGCGACAGGCGCGGTCATCGGGATCGTTGGCCACCGTCTTGGCTTGGTGGAACAGGATCAGCTTCCTTTCCGCGTCGAATTTCACGGTGGTTGTCAGGTAGCCCGTCGGCAGCAGCGACCGCACGGACGCGCCTTGGCGGTCCTCGGAGTGGGTGAGGATCTGGAAGGGATTGGCTTTCCCCTGGGGGCCAAACACCTTGTTCGATGCTACGCAATGGGCATAAATGATCTGGCGCTTGCCGGTATCGATGACCGGATCGGAGATGTAGCCTGGCCGCCCCTGGGTCAGGGTTGTGCCGATGAGCACGGTCGCGGCGGAGAACACGTCGCACTCACAGCCCCCGACTAGGCCCTCATTGCACAGCTCGTGGTAAGCGAGACAAGGGTAGGCATGAATGTGCTTGGCGGAGAAACCGCCGAGGCAGTCGACGGTAATGCCGTTGGCGCGGTGCTTGTCGAGCAGCTTCTTCATGCCGACGTACATCGCCGCCGAGCTTTCCAGCGTCGCGTCTTTCACCCCTTCGATCTTCTGGGCTGTTTCCCGCCACCGGTCCGCAACCGCGCGCAACACATCTTTGTCCGCCTTCGCCCAGGCGTCATTCAGCTCGGCGAAGGGGATGCGCTGGAACGTGATGCCGGCGATCGGGGGTTCGAAACCAGCGGTCTGATCATAGATGGTGAGGATCTTGGTGGACCGGAGGCGCTTGATGCACTCGTCCGCAGACAGACAGCGTGGCTCATCCTTCTTGCCGCCCAAATTGCCTGGTTTGGGCGTCCTCTTGCGGCGGACTCGCGCGGTCGCAGCGACGAAGTCCGAGACGGAACCACCTCGCTTGACCACCTGGAAACATTTCACTGCCTCGACCAGATCCTGGATATTCGAGGACGCCAGAAATCCGACGTTTGGGATCTTGTCGAGGAGGAACACGGCGTTGTAGGTGAGAAAACCTCCGCTGCCGCCGTATTGGAAATCGGCGTAGAGGACCGGCTTGCCGGAGGTTGCCATCGTCTGGACCACCTGGTTCCACCCGTTCATTTGATAGACGAGATAGCCGTTGATGCCGCCTTTGGCGTGGTCTTCGGCCAGGATCTTCTTGGCCTGCTCGGGGCCACTGGCCAGTGACGGAAGGAACTCGAAGCCTGCGCATTGGCGGGTCAGGGTTCCCTCGATGCGTTCCATGACGGGCTTGAAATCGAAGCCCTTGTGCGGCCAGTCAGGGACGGGTTGCGTTGCGGCGTGCAGGGCATAGACGATTCGGATGCGCGTCTTGCCGGCCAGCTGGGCGGCATGGAGCCAGCGAGGCGCGGCGAGCGCTCCGAGCGCGCCAGCGGCGACGGCGCTTCCCTGGCGGAGGAAGTCACGGCGGCTGAGGGGGCAGCCCGTGCAGCGCGAAGCGAAGGAAGAGACAGTCATCGGGTCTCCCGGTGATGCAAGTAAGCCTTGGCGGACCGAGCCTGGGGTCGAGGATTTGAGCCGCCTCGTGGATGGCGATCCTTTTCCGGGCACTGGTTTGTGACCACGGGACGCATCTTGAAATTCTACATCAAGTCGGTGGGGCCATAGTCATTTCGAATACGGATTTTGAGGGTCGGAGAACCCCGGCGGGCCGCATCGGCACGGACCTGATCGCGTCCGCGCAGCTCGCCGGGGTGGGTTTTTCCCAGCTGCGTACGAGGACCTTCCGCACTTTCATGTACGCAACAGCGCCAACGCTGGAATCACCGGGGAATCTCCACGACGGCAAGGCTGGCTTGCTGGCCAGGGCAGCGGTCGCAGGACATCGCTCGCTTCGCCGCAAGACGCGCCGCCCTCGCCTGCTCCCGGGCCGCTGCCAACCCGCGGGCAGGTTGGCAGCCGTGCCGAAATACATCTCGTCCGGGGTCTGGCCATGGAAAGCCGCATGGGGCATCTGGGCATTGTGCTTCTCGACGAAGAGCGCCACGAGAGTGCGGACCCGCTCGATCGAGTCCAGCGAGTTGAGGTACAGCCACGGATGCTTGAGCGAGCGCCAGAACGCCTCGATCAGCGAATTCGAGAAGGCAACGTCAACCTGCGCGAGGACGCGGTCCAGGCATGCGCCGAGCAGCGTGGTGTCCACCGCGCCGATGCCGTTCTCGACGCCGGAGTCGGCGTACAGCAGCGGCCGACCTGCGAAGACGAGATGCCGGCCGGCGGCGAGAAAAAGCTGGCACGTCGCCGTGGGTTCCAGCCTCGCAGCCACCGTCCAAGCGAGAATCTTCCTCGAGTACTTGTCGATGATCGCGTGCAGATATGCCCTGGTCCCGTCGAGCAACTTGAGAACCGTCACGTCCACATGCCAGGCTTCATTGGGTTGTCCAGCCCGCACGCCGACGGTGGGTTTGGCCGGATGAACGCGCTGCCGCGGCCGACGCCAACCTCGCTCGCGAACGAGCTTGGCCCAGGTGGTAGGCGAGGCGAACACCTTGCCAATGCGCTGGGCATAGAGGGCCAGCGTACGCGGAGCCATGTGGCGGTTTTCGGGCGCCAACACCATGTCCTTGATGTCGGCCACCTCGGTGGGTGTGAGTTGGCTCGGGCTTGTTCGCGGGCAGGAGGACTGGTCGTCCAGACCGCAGGCCAGGGCGGAGGCGCGGCTGTTCCATGCGTGGTATCGCCCGGATTCGAGGCGCGCGATCCGCAAGATCACGGCGAGCGGGAGGAATGGCGTTGCGCTGGAGATCGCAAGCAGGATCCCTGCCTTGGCCACGCCTTCGGGCAGCCGCCCGCCAGCGAGGGTGAAGCCGGAAGCGCGGAGCAGTGCAAGGAGAACGCTGACAAGAGCCGCGAGGATTCGGGCTCGGCGGTCGAGTTTCGCGACCGAGTCGAGCAGCTGCTGCCGGTCCTGCTCAATCGGCTCGATGGTGGTAACCGGGCGCAGACCACGCCGTCGCCAGGCAGAAACGGTGGACCGTGGGATCGCGAGATGCCTGGTGAGAGCCCTCGCGCCAGTGCGAAGCACCTGCTCCCGCAGGCGGTGGTCGTAGGCACGGCGAGGCTGTGGCGCGGCCGGGAAGACGGTCATCGCGGGAGCATCGCCCGCCGAGGCTCGGCCAGAGAAATCCTCAGTGATTCTGAGGGTGGCGCACTTGCGTACAGAAAACTCGGGAAGGTCTTCGCACGCAGCCGCGATGAATAGTTGGACGGCGCGGGGCTAAGCTGGGGTCGCCGTCAGTTGGCGCTCACGGCCATCGGGACCGCCATGTAGTCGGCGCCGTCTAGACGGGTGACGAAGTACCCCATCTGCTCGATGAGCTGGATGGTGTGCACGATCTTCGCACGCATCTCGGGCGGGGCACTATCGAAGCTCTCGCTGCACTGGATCTCCACGAACAGCGTTGGCTTCTCGCGGCGGATGGTGGCGCGGGCTCCCTCGAGGACGTGGTCTTCGAAGGACTCGACGTCGATCTTTATCAACGAGACGTTGCGGAAGCCGAAGCTGTCGATGGTTCGGATTTCGGCTTTGTCGCCGCCGGCGCCGATCGAGGTCTGGCCCTCGTTCCCGGCTGCGGTGGGGTTCATCTCGATGACCGCCGGGGTGTCGCCGGCGGCGAAGCGAAGCGGCACCACGTTGTGCAGGTCGTTCAGCTGCAGGTTGTAGACCAGCTCGCGAAAGATCTTGCGCTGTGGCTCGAAAGCGTAGACTCGTCCCTCGGGGCCGACCGCCTTGGCCAGGGCGATGGTGTGGGTGCCGATGTGCGCCCCCACGTCGAGCGCGGTCGAGCCCGGTTGGACCTTCAGCTGGAGCAGGGCGTGGATCTCGGGCTCCCACATCTTGCCCGCCCGCAGGATATCTTTGATGAGGTCGCGCCCGTCGTCGAGGTAGAAGCGGCCCTGTCCACGGACTTCGACCATCCGGTAGTGGTCCTTCGGGAACTGAGCCAGGTAGCTCGCGAATTCCTTGCGATCGTCGAGCAGCCTGGGTGCCAGCAGCTCGGAAGGAACCTCGTTGTTCGGCGTCCGGGTGGGCCGCTCGGCCAACGCCGCCTGCGCGGCCTCGTGCTTGGCCAGCCGGTGCTCTTCCCGCAGGCTCGCAACCCCTCGCAGCCCCTCAATGGCAAGCAGCACGAGCACCGCGGCCAGCAACCAGCGGTTGATTCCCTTCGCTTGCGGCTCGGCCGAGGGGTCTGCCATTACGGTTCTCCCCTCGGCGCGGCAAGGTAGTCGGCGATGCCCTGGCGGGTGACGACGTAGCCTAACTGCTCGAGCGACTGGATGGTGTGAACGATCTTCGCCCGTAGCTCGGGGCGGGCGGTGTCGAAATTCGAGTCGCCCTGGATCCCGACGATCAGCGTCGGTCGATCGCGGGTGATGGTCTGGCGCGCGCCCGCGAGGACGTGGTCCTCGAAGCCATCGACGTCGACCTTGATGAACGAGACGTCGTGGAAGCCGAAGCTGTCGATGCTGCGGCTCTCGACCCGTTCGCCGCCCGGGCCGATACCGTCCTCGCGGCGGGCGGTGCCGCGCGGGCTCTCGATGACGGCGGGTGCATCGCCCAGGGCGAAGCGGAGGGGCACGATATTGCTCAGGTGGTTGAGCTGCAGGTTGTAGTGCAGCTCCCGGTAGAGCTTGCGCTGCGGTTCGAAGGCATAGACTCGCCCCTGCGGGCCGACGGCCCAGGCCATGGCCACCGTCTGCTCTCCGATGTGCGCGCCCACGTCGAGCGCGGTCGATCCTGGCCGGACCCTTTGCGCAATCAGCCTTTGCAGCTGCGGCTTCCACATGCGGCCCGTCTTGAGTACGTCCTTGAGCTCGTCGCGTCCGTCGTCGAAATAGAAGCTGCCTTGTCCCTTGACGGCGAAGACCCGGTATCTTTCTCTCGGGAACTGATCGAGAAAGCTCTCGAGGTCATCGTGCTCGTCCAGCAGTCGGGGCGCGAGGAGATCGGCGGGAGCTTGGTTGCTCGCAGGTCCGCCAGGCGCACCCGCCCGGGCGGCCTGGGCTGCGGCGGCCTTGGTCAGACGGAGCTCGTTGTGCAGGTCGCGGACCCCGCGCGCGACCTCGAGGCCCAGCAGCGCGATCAGGACGGCCACCAGTCCCAGGTTGATGCGAGTGGCTCGAGGGCTTCTCGCGGTGCGATCCATCCGCTCCATCATGCCATGTTTTCGCTGCGGAGGCCGAACCGAGGGCACCTGGCCCATTCTGTCACCTGCCGGATCTGCTGCTTCACCCATGCGAGCCCTGGGCTGGTGGTGGCGTTGATCAGCACGATGCGCCTGTGCCTAGGTGAATCGAATAGGGTTTCTCTGCGTCGAAGAACCCTTCCCCCACCACGCTCGCCCCCACCGAGAGACCGCGGTGCGGTCCCCGAGGTGGGTCGGGGCGGGCAGGTCGAGGCGGATTCGGGGGCTGGCGGAGGGCTGGAACGGTAGGTCGACGTCACGCGGGATAGTCTACTCCAGCACGCCTTCTCCGAGGTCGCCCCGCTCAGTTGAGCCAGTCTTCCACGTACCGCGCCTGCCGATCGGCCGGCGGAGGTGGGCGGG
>PNBO01000246.1:29253-36643 GCA_003136095.1 Myxococcales bacterium | reverse complement strand
ATTGTCATTTTGGTTACCTCCTGCGCGTCCTCATGCAGCCCTTGTGCCACCACGGGGAAGGCGTCCGGATCAGGGCGTATCTAATTGATCTTCATTGATAAAACCACTCAATGGCACGTTGCTGACGGTCCCGCTGAGATGACAAACATCGGCCCTTTGCGGCAGAAGCGAACAAAACCGGGCAGGGCCACGGAAACCGATCCCGCTCGCGCGACTCCCCAGGTGCCTCGCCGACTTCCAACCGCAAGGAGCCAGCAACGTAAAAACTCATCTCAACCACAAGGGATTTCACAACCGAGCGTCGTGGCGGTGAGCGGCCACGAAGAAGGCGCGAGGTTTGCATGTCGTCCGCATGCCCCAAATTGGCACCCGGCGAAAGCTGCTGTCCATCGAGCACGCCTCCCGGGAGCAGGCGGCTTCGGCCTAGACGCCTACTGAGTCTGGGGAATCATGCGTCAGGGTTAGAATCGTGACGTTCCCGCTCGAATTCGGCCAGCCAGCCTGGCCCACTAGATTGCAGACTCCGAGGAGGTAGAACCAGGGAACATTGATCAACTCGTAAAAGCCATTTTCCAGATTTTCGCCCTAATGATTCCACGTACTTGGAGAGCCATTTTGGGCTCATTTGGGGGTTGTTACGAGAGAGTCAACACTCGGCGCAGCCGTCCACAAAGTGGACCCCACCGAGTTCGCAATCTACGCCGCCGCCATCGACTCCAAACGCTACACCGCAACCTCGATGGTGAACGACAGCCCCGAGGTCTTCAAGCCGAGGAAGCCGCAGAACCAGAGCATAAGACGTGTCCATCTATCGAGGCGAGGCGGACAGGGGCGCGGTGAAGGTACGTGCTCGCCTCGGGGCGGGTGAAGGCGTACCGGCCCGGTCTGGCCGTCTCCGGCGATGTCGATTTCTTCGCCGAGAGCCGAGGATGCGTCGGGAAGTAAGGCGGGAGGTGATGTCCGGGTGATTTCCGGTGCAATTCACCGTCGCTGCGGTGTCAGCCGAGGAGGTGCGAAGCGTGCTGCAGAAGGTTGGACGCAATCGCGTTGAGCAAGATCACGCAGGTGACCTTCGCGGCACCGCGGACGAGTACCTGCGTGATGCGGTGATGGGTCTTCTGATGAGCATTGGCAAGCTCGGCGAGTCCCGCCTGGCCTCGGTAGAGCTGCCTGGCTTCGTCGGTTTCCATCCGTTCCCGCCAGGCGACGACCTCGGTGTCAGCGCCCTCGGCTTTGATCTCCTCAATCGTCTTCGCCGTCTCGGCGGGCGGGACGATGACGTCGACGCCCATTCGGCTGGCCGCCGCTCGAATCCGTGTCCCGTCCTGTGCCACCACCACCAGTGACAGCAACCCCTGGTCCATCAGCGTCGCCAGGATGTTGGTCATCAGTTCCTTCAGTGCCTCGCCGTAACCCACGCGAAACTGCGACAGCTTCTGATGGCTGACATCCACGTTGCCCGCGATCCATCGATACGCCAGGTCGCTGCGGACCAGTCGGGCAATCTCCCGCGCGCTGTCCACCGCTTGCGACAGCGCGTACAACTTCCGCAGAGCGCCAGCAGTATCCGTGGACTTTTCAGCGAGCGGCGCGCCGCCCCTTCCACCGACTCACAGCCCTTGCTGAAGGTGGACAGGTCCATCAATCCCAGCAGGTTCCAGATCATGCGAGCGGTATGCGACGGCTCCAACGCAACCTCGGGGAATTCGCAACGCATCTCCCCCTTCACTCGTTGTGGCTCCTCGATCCGCGGTTTGCCCACGCCAGCTTTGGCCGTCTGGGCGCCATCATCAAGGTGCGGTGAATCCTCGAACAACCAGGGGGTCTTCTCCATGCCCATGGATAGATCACATCCTGATCGACTCGTCGATCCCCTTGTTGTAGGTGATCGATTTGATCCAGGAATTTCGACTTTTCCAACGACCTCAGCGACGGCGACCTGTCAGCACCGTATTCGACGAGATCTCGCGAGTGCCCCAGCAGGGCAACCTTCCGAGCGCGCCGACGCAGACATTGGACCTAGCGAAGATCAGTCAGGCGCGCTCGGAAAGTTCCCCTGTCAGACGCGCCTAACCCGATTTCTGGACACTTCCATAGTCCCTCATCGACCTACGGGCCGAGCCTTCGACGATGTTCGTCGGGACCGAGACGGCTGCCCGCCGGATCTGTGCTTGCAGCCCGAAGCGCTCCTCGGACAGAAAACGAGCGGTCGCGCGCTAGACACGCTCGAACCAATCGTCTGCCATGGCGAAGACCTTGAGCTTCGCTGGATCTCGACTCACGCGCCTGCACTATACCGTGAAGCCTGAAGCCTGAAGCCTGGAGCCTGAAGCCTGAAACCTCATGACACGACCGCTGAAAAAATCGTCGCGCCACGCGAGGAATCTCGGAGGTAGTAGATTAAGGGCGACCGTTGCCCAATCTCCCCGGCTCTTGAAGATGGCTCTAGAAGAACTTGACCTGTACCGGAGTGAACTTGTCGATCGTCGTGTTGTCGCCGAGCTGGCCGAACATGTTGTTGCCCCAGCATTTCATCCCGTCGGCCACGACGGCGCAAGCGTGGTTGCCGCCGAGGGCGATGGCCGTGACGCCGGACGCGAGATTCACGACCTGAACGGGAACATGGCTTTCGCTTGAAGTGCCGTCACCGAGCACGCCGCTGAAATTCCAGCCCCAGCATTTCACCCCGCCGTTGACGAGCGCGCAACTGTGGAAGTCCTGGCTGGAAATTGCCGTGACATTCCCCCCAAGTCCCCCGACTTGAACCGGAACATGCCTATCGGTTGTGGTGTTGTCGCCGACCTTGCCAAACCTGTTGTCGCCCCAGCATTGCGCCTCGCCGTTGACCACGGCGCAATTGAGATCGAAGCCGGCGGCGATGGCTGAAACGCCCGAGTTCAGGCCCGTCACCTCGACCGGAACGTGCCGTGCGGACGTCGTGTCGTCGCCAACCTCGCCATAGCTGTTGAGACCCCAGCATCGCATCCCGTCGTTGACCAGAGCACAGGTGTCGTTCCCGCTGGCGGCGATGGCGGTGACGCCGGAATCCAGTCCAGCCACCTGGACAGGAACCAGTCTGGTCGACGTGGTGTCGTCGCCCAGCTTGCCACCCGCGTTGTTGCCCCAGCATTGCACCCCGCCGTTGACCAGGGCACAGGCGTGGGTGCTGCCAGTGCTGATGGCGGTGACGCCGGATTCCAGGCCAACCACCTGGACGGGAACCAGCCTATAGGTCGACGCGGTGCTGTTGTCCCCGAGCTGGCCAGAGTCACCCGAGCCCCAGCATTTCGCCCCGCCGTTGACCACCGCACAGCTGAACCTCATGCTAGCGGCGACGGCCGTGACGCCGGATTCCAGACCGACCGCCTGGACCGGATATTTCCTAGCTGTCGTCGTGCTGTCGCCGAGCTCGCCCTCATAATTATCGCCCCAGCATAGCGCCGCGCCGTTGACCGCGGCACAGGTGTGGTCATCACCGGCGGCAATACTGGTAATGGTTCTGACTGTACTCGCACCCACGTCCACGCCGGCGTCCTCACCACCCGTGACTATATCTGGCGGGGAATCCCACGTGGCGGAAACCTCCGGGCCGGAAACGTCGAAAGCAGCATCGATGAGCGGGACCGGCATATCCAAGGCAACGTCGCGAGCGGCGTCGCGACTGTCAACGGCTGGCGCATCCACCGCCACGCCATCCCGGCCGGTGGAATCCCCAGCACCGCCATCCGTCCCAGTGCCACCACCGTCGGCTCCACCGGCACCCGTCGCCACATCGCGGGCGGTGTCCTGAACCAGCGGCGCGTCGGGGCCCGAGTCGACCCCGGCCCCAGCACCGCCCACGCCGCCTGAACCCATCCAGCCGGTGTCGATCACCCCATCGACCCCTGCCGTGCCGGCGTCCAGCGTCCCGCCGGCCCCACCCGTTCCGGGCGGCACCCAATCCGTCACCAGACAAGCCGGATCGTTCGGAAGCGTCGGGGTGTAGTCGTGCGTGGCCGCCAGTGCCGGCAGGGGAAGGTCCTCCTTGTACCAGCATGATCCGGGCGAGGGGCCCGCGGCCGTGATCGCTCCCCGCCCGACGCAAATGTAACCTTCGGGGCAACAGGCTGCTCCCCCGGGCTTGCACGCCACCACTCCGCTCTTCGGCTGCGGATCGAAGCCGCAGGCAGCGACGGACGCGGTGACGGCGATCAGCAGCTGCGCGCGAATGACCGACATGATTCGCATCAGAACGCTCGGTGGGCCTGTAGACCGGCCGTGCCCGGCCCCACCATGGGCGCCAGACTCACGCTTGCCTGCTTCGCCGCCGGCAACCACCTGCTGTAGAGGTACAGGCCCGCCCCGCTCATGATCGCCACGGCGCCCACGCCGTAGAAGATCCACTGCATGGTCTCGGCCCGCTTGCCCTGGTCGTAGTCAGCCTGATTGTAGGCGGTCGCCTTGTTCGCCGAATCGGTAAGCGAGCTGGCGCGCGACCAGTAATAGACGCCGGCACCGACGGAAACCAGCCCGACTGCGCCGCACACCATGCCAGCCAGACGCAGGTGGCGGACGGTGGACTCCTGCTTGTCCGGCGGGATCGCCGGCGCTGCGGGCAGCTTCTTGAGCTCGACCTCCGGCAGTGGTTCCAGGACCGGGAAACCGCCCGCGCCTTGCTGGAACTCGCGCCGCGACGGGGTGGCAGAGGGCGCCGGAAGTGCTGCCGCGGATCCAGCCGGCACGGGTACTGCGACGGATGGCGCCGCAGTCCGTGTCTCCGCTACCGCTGGGGTGACGGCAGGCGCCGCGGCCCGGGCCGTGGCCTCGCCCTCCAACTCGCGGATGGCTTTCTTCGCAACGGCCCGGGCCTCCTGGTTCACGCCCTCCGGCGCCGACCTCAGATAGAGCCTATACATCAGCAACGCTTCCTTGGGCTCCCCCAGGAAGCGGTGGCACTGGGCGATGTTGAGCAAGAAGGCCGCGTCCTCCGTGTCTAGGAAGCCCTTCTTGAACCAAGCCAGCGCCTCACGGTAGTCGCCGGCCAGAAACAGCCTCTGCCCCTCGTCGAATGCTACCCTGCCTTGCGCGGGATCGGCCGCCGCCACGGATGGCGCCGACGCCGCCAGGGTGAGACAACAGACTAAAGTGGCCACGACACTGCGAATACTAGCCATGCCTTCCGCATTGTAGCGGTGGCGCATAAGGGTAGCAAGCGAGCGCATCCGTGCTGGTTCTCGTCAAGCGCGGGATCGGCCGAGTTGCGCGTCTTCGGCGGTCGCCTGGACAAGAGGTGGCGGCCGTAGCCCCCGGGCATTGCTGATCGCCGGGGAATAGGTCTACACACAAGGACCAGAGCAGTCGCTGCTGGCGGCGGGTTGGTGGGGGGAAGAGGCGCCGGTGAGCCGGTATTCTGCGCTGGCGGACACCTAGGACACCTACTAGAATGAGTTTCTTGCCTATGCGCGCCTCCAGTATTGTTGTCACGGCACTTTTCATCACCGTGACTGCGTGTGGGAGGAGCTCCCTCGTGAAGCCGCGATCTGCCAACTCGAGCACTGGCGGCGATGGCCCCGGCGGTTCCGGCGGTGCCATGAACGGAACCGGCGGTCGGACACAAGGCACGACCGTCGGTACGGGTGGGTCGGCCGTCGGCAATGGGGGAGCGCCGGGCTCCGGCGGCTCCATGGTGACCGGCGGGAGGGTGGGTACCGGCGGTGCAGGTGGAACCGCGGGCACGAATCGCACGGGCGGCGCCGTGGGGTCGGGCGGTGGGTCCGCGACGGGTGGGACCCGTGCCACCGCCGGTAACAGTGGTGGGGGCGGTACCGGCGGCTTCTTCCACACCGGCGGTGCGATGGCGACCGGCGGAGTGTCTGGCGTTGGTGGCGCAGCCACGCACGGCGGCTCGCTTGGCAGTGGGGGCCGATTGGGATCCGGCGGTTCGTCGGGAGGGGCGATGGGCACGGGGGGAAGGTCTGCGGCAGGTGGCGCCGTGTCCGCCGGCGGAACCACGACATCCGGCGGGACTACAGGCACGGGCGGATCCTGCGGAAACGGGATGGTTGACCCAGGCGAGCAATGTGATCTCGGCGTCGACAACGAGGCCGCACCGGCCTTTGGGGTCACCCAATCTGGTCAGAGTTTCGCAGCCGTACCCCTTATGCGATCTGCCACCTGCCCCGATTTCTACAGTTACTCCTCATCCAGCGCGCACACTGGCCTCGAAGCACTCGGGGAAAGCCGCGTCCTGCTTTACCTCGACAAGTCCACGCTGGCCCTCAGCCTGGTCGTCTTCCATGGCGTGGACAAGGACGCCACCGGCCTGGACCAGCCAAGATCGCAAGTGCAAATGCTGTTCAGCGGCCTCCCGACGACGTTCGTGGACGTGTCTGACGATTCTGACGAGCTCGTGATGACATCGTCGACCACCGCAACCGGATTATGGACGTTCACCAGCAACTCGGACGGCGGTGTGCTTGCCGGGCTGCCATTCCCCGGCGAGTGGGAGATCACCATCCAACCGACGTTCATTACTGGGATTACCGCCTGGGCCTGGGTGCAAAGCGATGGCTCGCTGGTAAACCTCGATCTGACCCAGCCGCTGACCATCACGGCTCGCAGTTTCCCCAGCCCCTGCCGTCTCGACTGCACCGCCCCTCGCTGCGGCGACGGAATCCTGGATGGTGGCGAGATCTGTGACGAAGGGAGCCAGGCGGTAAACGGCTGCCGGAGCGGTTGCATGTCTTTTGAGTAACGCCCGCGGCCAGCCGAGCTGGTCGCGACCTGGGTACCAACGGACAGGCTCGCCATCTATTTCAGAGGACAGGATGGCCAACATGAAAAGCGAGGACGATCCGGGCGCCACGTACGCGCGCTGCTTGGCCGAGGAGCAGGGGCATCTCCGTCGCCTGCGGCGCTGGTTGACCTGGCTCGTGCGCGTGCGCATCGCGGACCTCGTGGTTGGCGTCGTCCTGGCCGGCGAGGCGTGCTCGCGGCGCGGTCCCTTCGGTCTGGCTGCCGCGGCCAGCGCCCTCGCCTTCGTCGGTCTTTCCATCGCCATTGCGGTGGTCGAGCATCGGAACCAGCGGCACGAAGCGCGGAGTTGCTATTGCGAAGAGGGACAGGCCCGAATACAGGGCCGCCCCGTCAAGGGAGCGCCAGATGGGCAACGCTTCGCCGATCCCGCGCATCCCTACGCCGCCGACCTAGACATCTTCGGGCCGACTTCGATCTTTTCGCTGCTCTGCATGGCCAGGACCGGGACCGGGCAGACCAGGCTGGCGCGTTGGCTGACCCAGGCGGCCCCGGTGGGCGAGATCGCCGGGCGGCAGCGCGCGGCCGCCGAGCTGAGCTCGCGGTTGTCGTTGCGTCAGGATCTCTGGCTGGCCGGGGGCACCGTGCACGAGCGCGT
>PNBO01000246.1:0-29227 GCA_003136095.1 Myxococcales bacterium | reverse complement strand
TGCGCCTCATCGCCCGGTTCATCGAGCGCCTTTGCGGCGAGGGCTTTTCCGACGCGCGCCTGGTGGCCCTGACCGCCGGCCTATCCGACGAGGGCAAACCGGCCAGCCGCCACATCGTTCGCCTCGTGCGCATGGTGAATTGGCTGGAGTCGCGGCGCAATCAACTATTCGCCATCCCGGCGGCGGTTCTGCTCTTGCCCGAGCAATTGAGCTTCGCCATCGAATCCTGGCGGACCCGGCATGGCGCCGCGGCCCGGCGCTGGCTTGCCACCGTTGCGGAAATGGAAGCGCTTGCTTCACTGGCCACCTTCGCGTTCGAGCATCCGGAGTACCCGTTTCCGCACATCGCGGAACCAGGCGAACCGTCCCTATTGGCGAGCGCCTTGGGCCATCCCCTCATCCCAGCCGGTACACGCGTGGCCAACGACGTGCGGCTCGATGCCAGTTGCCGACTTCTCGTGGTCACGGGCTCGAACATGTCGGGCAAGAGCACGCTACTGCGCACGGTGGGCGTGAACGCCGTGCTGGCCCAGGCCGGCGCCCCGGTGTGCGCGGCCAGCATGACCCTGACCCCGCTGCAGATCGGCGCATCCCTGCGTGCCCAGGATTCCCTGGAGGCGGGCGTGTCGCGCTTCTTCGCCGAGATCAAACGACTGCACGCCATCCTGGCCATGGCCGCGCACCTGCCGCCCGTACTCTTTCTGCTCGACGAGATCCTCAACGGAACCAATTCGCAGGACCGCCGCGAAGGCGCCGAGGCCGTCATTCGCCAGCTCCTCGAACGCGGCGCCGTCGGCCTGGTGACCACCCACGACCTGGCCCTGAGCGAGCTGGCCGACAGGCAAGGCAGCCCAGGCGCCAACGTCCACTTTCAAGATACGTTGGAAGGTGACCGCTTGCTTTTCGATTACCGACTGCGGCCCGGCGTGGTGACGCGCAGGAACGCCTTGGACCTCATGCGTCTGGTGGGCATCGACGTGTCCAAATCGTGATTGCGGAAGGCGCGGGTGCCCCCTCACCTTCCAGCGAAGGCGTCGAGGATGCCGAAAAGCATGGGTTTGGGCTCGAGGACCTCGTCGAAGGCGAGAGGGTAGTGGGGGCCACGACCGCGTAGGGAGCCCCAGTGGGGGTCGTTGAGCCACGAGTTGGCGTCGCTTATGCCCCACAACGTGATGCCCGTGCACTTCTCGACTCTGAAGCATGCTGCCACGATATCGTGGGTGATCGTGCGCTGGCTTTGCAGCTTCTCGTCCAAGGTTCCACGGATTCGTCCGACGGGAACGTCCATTTCCGTGAATTCGACGAACAGGCCCAGCGCCGCGAATCGCTCGACGTTGCGCTGGATTTCCTCCGGCGTCGGCCAATGGCGGGGATCCACGTGCATCTGCATGCCAATACCGTGGATGGGGACGCCCGCCTTTTTCAGGCGTGTGCAAAGGCGAAGAGCGCCGTCGGATTTTGCATCCCCCTCGCCCGCTTCGATCCCGTAGTCGTTGTAGAAAAGCAGGGCTTCCGGATCCGCTTCGTGCGCCGTCCGGAAGGCTTCGTCGAGATAGCCCTCGCCCAGCTTGAGGAATGGCGAATCTCGCAGCTTGCCGTCGCTGCCGTCGGCCAACGCCTCATTGACCACGTCCCACTGTGCGATCTGGCCTCGCCAGTGACCCACCAGGGTTCGAATGTGCCGCTTCATGGCCTCCCGCAAGGCATCGCCCGACAGGTCTTTCACCCAGTTCGCGAGTTGCAAGTGCCAGACCAGCGTGTGCCCGCGCATCCGCATGCCGTTTTCAGCGGCGAACGCCACGAGCTGGTCGCCAGCGCCGAGGGAAAAGGAGCCCGGCTGCCGTTCGGTGTTTCCCCACTTCATCTCGTTCTCCGCGGTGAGCGAATCGAAATGAGTGGCCACCAGGGAACGCAGCCGCGGATCCGTGAGATGTCCACTTCTGACTGCGGTCCCTATCCGCCGGTGGGTTCCTGCGCTGGCCTGCCGGAGCGGTGTGACATCGGACCGATGCATCGCCTTTCCCCCCTTGGCCGCGGGCCAATCATGTGGCCGGCCGATGCAACCGGCGATCAAGCCGCAGGCCAGGGCGACCAACAGAAGGGTATGACAGGCGTGGTCAGTGCACCGTCCAAGAGCGCGTGCAAAAAAGGTCGTGAGAGTCGTCATCATCGGGTATCTCCGCCCGTGGCCATCTAGCACGAATCGCATCATGGCGCCGACGGGGATGGTTCACGAGGTCTGCCGGGAAGTCGGGGTCGTCCCAAGCCCTTCTGGTTCCCCATCAGCCTCGCGATACTGCTAACCTGTTGAAGTAGGAGAACAACCATGACGTATGCAGCGTTCGCCAAGGTGCGTCTCGCACTCGTTGGGATGTTGGGTGTCCTCCCCCTGTTCGCGGGTTGCGGCGGCGACGGGGATCCAGGCGCGATCCATGACGGAAGCGCACCGGGCACGGGAGGCGCATCGAACCCGGGCGGCAGTCAAGCCACGGGCGGCGCATCCGGCACGGGCGGTGCATCGAGCGCGGGCGGCAGTCAAGCCACAGGCGGCGCGTCGAGCACTGGAGGCGGTCAAAGCACGGGAGGCAGACCCGGCACGGGCGGCTCATCGAGCACCGGCGGCGGACCCGGCACGGGCGGCAGATCCGGCACGGGCGGCGCATCACGCACCGGCGGCGGGCCCGGTACCGGAGGCGCATCGAGCACCGGCGGCAGGCAAGGCACGGGAGGCAGACCCGGCACCGGAGGCGCATCGAGCACCGGCGGCTCCTCGGTACCCTCCGACGGCGGCACTACCCCCGACACCTCGCCCGCGCCGGATGGCGCGACCGACACCACCGACAGTGGGGCGGCCGCCGTGCGCCTGGAAGGGCGATTCGACTTCACCGATGCCACCCGGCCTTCTTTCGGTTGGTCCGGGAGCGCGATGATCGCGCGGTTCCAGGGCACGGGGGCGACCTTGCGTATCGACGGCAGCCCCAACCAGTTCGCGGTGGTGGTGGACGGGACGGTGTCGTCCCAAGTCCTCAAGGTCGTGAGCGGCACGACCCAATACAGCTTGGCGACGGGTCTCGCCTCCGGCGTCCACGACGTGGTCGTGTGGAAGCGCACCGAGGGCAACCAGGGCGAGAATCGCTTCCTTGGGCTCGACGTGGTGGGCGGGCAACTGCAAGCGCCCGCCGCGGCGCCCGATCGTCGCATCGAGATCTATGGTGACTCGATCACCGCGGGCTATGGCATGGATGGCGCTGGGCCGAACTGTGCCTTCACCCCGGACACCGAGGATCACTACCTCACCTACGCCGCCATCTCGGCGCGGGACCTCAATGCCGATCTCCACGCCATTGCCTGGTCGGGCATCGGGATGTACCGGAACTATGGCGTCACGGGTGCCTCGTCGGATGCCATGCCGTACGTCTACGCGCGTACCTTGCCCTCGCAATCGGGGAGCGTCTGGAATTTCGACACCTGGCAGCCGCACGCGGTGGTCATCAATCTGGGGACCAACGACGCCTCGACCAGCGGGGATCCGGGCGCGGCCTACGAGACCGCGTACCTGAGTTTTGTGCGCTCCCTGCGCCAGAAGTACCCGAACACGTTCTTCGTGCTGACCATCGGCCCCATGCTCGACGGCAGCAACCTCACCGCCATCAAGGGCCACCTGCAGAACGTGATCCAAACCCGCAGCAGCGAGGGCGACACCAAGATGTCGTTCCTGGAATTCCCGGTGCAGGTCGCGGCAGACGGCTACGGTTGTGACTGGCACCCCAGCCCGGCCACCAACGCCAAGATGGCCACCTTGCTCACCGCCGAGCTGAAGGCACGCCTGGCCTGGTAGGCTACGGCCCGATCAGCCGCCAGTAGATGAGGCCGGCGCCCAGGGTCAGCGCCGTCACCGGCAGGCCCACCCGCGTGTACGTCCAGAAGTTGATACTCACCTTGTTGCGCGCCTTCTCGACAACGATGAGGTTGGCAATGGAGCCGATGAGGGTGAGGTTGCCGGCCAGCGTGCTCACCATCGCGGTCAGCAGCCAGAAGGACTCCGTATCGGGCAGGCCGGGGATGACCTGGCCGAGGAAGAAGACCGCCGGTACGTTGGAAACCACGTTGGAGAGCACCAGGGTGATGCCGGAAAACGAGAGAAAGTGGTCGGGCCGCAGCACGCTCATCTGCGCGTAGAGGGTCTCGATGATGCCGACCTTGCGCGCGCCCGCGGTGAGCACGAACAGGGAAATGAAGAGAACCAGCAGATCCCAGTCGACCAGCGCGAAGACCGCCCGGCGGGTCGTGCGGCGGGTGAGGAGTAGAAGCGCGGCGCCGGCGGCGGCGACCTGGGCCATGGGTAGGCCAATCCAGAACGCGATCAGCACGGCGCCCAAGACCGCGAGGGTTCGCCACAGGACGTAAGCCCGGATGGGGGGCGGCGGTGGGAGTGGCTCGGTCAGGGTCTCGCCGGTATCGCCAACCATTGCCCAGCGACCACGGAAAGCCCATTCGAGGTAAAGGCCGAGGATGACCAGGCCGATGAGCGAGACCGGGGCGAGCACGGCCACGAAGCGGGCATAGGGGACGTGCGAGGCGGAGGCGATGAAGATGTTCTGCGGGTTGCCGACCGGAGTCATGACGCTGCCGATGTTGGAAGCCATGGCCACGGCGAGAAGGAAGGGCACGGGGTTAAGCCGGCGGTGGCGGGCGAGCGAGATGACCATCGGGGTCATCACCAGGCAGACCACGTCGTTGATGAAGAAAGCCGAGAACAGGCCGCTTGCTACCACGACGGTCCACAGCAATGCCCGGCGGCCGGTCACTGCCCGGCGCAGAAAGCGGTCCAGTCGACCGAGGATGCCCGAGTTCACCAGGAACGAGACGATGAGCATCATGCTGAAGAGCAGCACCAGCGTCTCGTAGTCCTGGGCCAGGAACGCCTCGTGGCTCGAGAGCACCCCGACGAACACGAACGCCACCGCGCCCACGAAGGCGGCGCCGGTGCGATCGAGTCGCAGGAGGGGCACGTAGCCGATCGCGAGGGCGGAGTAGGTAGCGAAAAAGACGGTCCAGGCGGAGAGGATCTTCCAGTGTGCGAATACGGCCATCGAACGGGCGCGATTATAGCGGTGCAGCAGGTTGGTGCCAGAGGCTTGCGGAAGCCGTTATCCCGCGACAAGCGCAGCGACGTCGCGGAAGGCGGCAGAAAGAGACGCCCTTCCACGACGGACGCGCCACCCAGTTGGAGCGATGGATGGTGGTCGTAGTCGTAGACGTCGTCGTGGTCGTGCGAGGGCGCGAGCGCAGCGAGCGGGGGTGGCAGGGGTGGTGCAGGTCCCGAAGTCCCCGAAGGGGGACCGTGGCCGTGGCCGACGAGATCACTCCGGCCACGGCCACGGCCACGTCTACGGCCACGACCCTCTGCGGCTATCGCGGGATTAGGGTTCCTCGGAAGCGATGGCAGAGCTTGTGATAGAAGCAGTCTCTCGAGGGTGATGGCATGACACTGCTCCGAAAAGTCGAACGCACGCGGCCGTTCCGACCACGGACGACCGCTCCGCCACGGGTAGGCAGGTTTTTGAGCGCGGGGGTCGTGTCGGCGCGTCCCCAGCGGCTCACCAAGGCGAGCCCTTGTTCGACTGCCTGCCTCGCAGGCACGGACGTTCGTGGTGTCGTCGCCCTGCTCGCGCAACGGGAGAAGCTGGGGCTCTCCGACGAGGAGGCCTGCGATCGGGCGTGGCGGCTCGTGGTCGAGACCAACCCCTTTCCGGCGACCACGGGCAGAATCTGCCCGCATCGCTGCGAGGAAGGCTGCAATCGCCAGCAAAAAGACGGGGCGGTGTCGGTTGGCGCGATCGAGCGATTCGTGGGCGATTGGGGTCTTGCACGCGGGCTCAAGCTTCCCGATTGCCGGCAGGGAACAATCTACCCCGAGAAGATTGCGATCATCGGCGCCGGTCCGGCCGGACTCTCCTGCGCCTACCAACTCGCGCGCCGCGGATACGCTTCGACGATCTTCGAGGGCATGCCAGAGCCCGGGGGCATGTTCCGCTACGGCATCCCGCCCTACCGCTTGCCGGCTTGGGTGGTCCAGGGCGAGGTTCGGCGCATCCTCGATCTCGGCGTCGAGCTGCGCACCAACACCAGAATCGGTCGTGACGTCAGCCTGGACGAATTGCGCCGGGATTTCGCCGGGGTCTTCGTGGCCCCTGGCGCGGGGGCAAGCCGGCAGTCGATGCCAGGAGTAGAGGGGGCGGGCGTTTATCAGGGCGTGGATTTCTTGCGCGACGTCGCGCGGGGCCAGATGCCAGAGCTCGGTCAGAACATCGTGGTGGTGGGCGGCGGCAACACAGCCATCGATGTGGCACGCATCTGCGCTCGCGTCGTGGGGAGAAAAGCCGTCATCACGCTCTTGCGCCGGAGAAACCCCTCCATGGGGGAAGAGCTGAGAGAAGCCATGGAGGAGGGCATACGCGTCGAGCTCCGAGGCACCATCAGCTCGGTCGTGCGTGACGAAGCCGGCAAGATGGAGCGTATCGTGGCTGAATATCTGGATCTGGAGGCGAAGGATTCCCAAGGAAGCTCGACGCTCATGCCGATTCCGGGCAGCAGCTTCGAGCTGGCGGCGGACGCGATCATCGTGGCGCTCGGGCAGAAACCGAATGTTGGCAGCCTGCTTCCGGGCGATGCCAGATGCCTCGAGGCAGACGCCGGCGGGAAGACGCGGCTGACCGGAGTTTGGCGCGGCGGTGATGCTGTCACGCCCACCTTGGCGGCGGTGGTGATCAACCAGGGACGGCAGGTGGCGCTGTCGATCGATGCCGAGCTACGCGGAAAACCACCCAGCGAACCCGCGAAGATGCCCGAGCTATCGCCCAGGCGGCTCAAGCTCGATTGGTACCAGCCACGCGAGCGTCTCGAGCGTCGGCTGGCACCGGTGGCGGAGCGCCTGGCCGATCTCCGGACGGAAGTCGAGCTCGACCACAGCCAGGCGGAAATCCTCGCCGAGGCAAGTCGGTGCTTGTCTTGTGGCAACTGCTTTGGCTGCGAGAACTGCTGGATGTACTGCACACCTGGGTGCATGCAGCGTTTGCCCGACGTTGCACCGGGGCACTACTTCTCGATCAAGATGTGGACCTGCGATGGCTGCCGCAAGTGCGCCGAGGAGTGCCCCTCTGGCGTCCTCGACATGATCTAGCGCCCTAAGTCGCCGCTCAAAGATAACTCTAGCAGGTGCGCGGCCGATCCATCCCGGCTGGCTGCGTCGCTCGTCCCTCACATACCGACGGGTATGCTCGATCCTCGCTCCTTGCCATCCGGGCGCCTCGGCCGCGCTCTTTGCACGAGTTATCTTTTCGCGGCTCCTAGCCAGGAACGGGCGCAGGGGGCTGGCGCACTTGCCGCCTCGCCACCTCGGCACAGAGAGCCTCGACCCGATCGGCGACTGCGGCCGCCCCGTGGCGCTTCTCAATGAAATCATCACCTTGCGTGGCCGAGAGGATGTCCCTGATCTCTTGCAGCGAGTGCGCCGAGAAGAGCAACACGCCGGCCCGCCCCCCACTCGCCGCCCGGACCCGGCGGCACAGATCGAGGAGATCGATGTCCGGCATGCAGACGTCGGTGACCAGCACCCCAGGGTGCAATTCCGCGCAGATCTTCATGGCCTCCGCCATGGTGCTGGCCGCCCGCGCCCGCAGGCCGCGTGACTCGAGCACGTGGACCAGGGCCCTGGCCGCGAACGGGCTGTCATCCACGACGAGAATGGCTGGCGAAATGGACATCCAACTGCTCCTTTCGATCGACCGGTCAACTGCACGGGCCCCAAGGGCCACGGTTGTTGCAGATTATGCAGACGTCATGCCAAGTCTATCGGCCGCCGAACCCGCGCGTTCCCGGGCTCGCCGCCCATGCCTTGTGGTCAGAACCGTCCACCCTCTGGCCGGATTCGGTCCGTCAGCTCTCTGACGTCTCCGTCCGGGTTCGGGAACCATGCCATCCGGCAGGCTGGCATCCAGGTGGTCGGGGCCGGTCGTGCAGTTGGCCACATATCTCACGCCCGAAGTCCATCCTTCAAGCTCCTCGATTGGCGCGTCACGGCCTTGCGCGCACCGGCTCACTGAACGATACTTCACGTGAAAGCGATGCGTGGTGCCATGTGCGGGGGTACACGTCCAAAGGATGCATCGCCCCCACCAACCACGCTTCACAAGCGGCAGGCCTGTCATTCACATCGCGTTTCATCACAAGCTGCTCAGCTATCTCCAACCCGTATCGCTCAAGCGGTCAATGAGCGACATCAGTGGTTGCATCGAGCTGCTCCTCTACCACAATCGATTCCAGCTCCTCACCGAGGGTGCCTTCTACTCCGATGGCGACCGCTATTACCCGGCCGTTGCGCTAGCGAAGCACCTGAGAGAGTTCTTGCCAGCAGCTAGACGCGTGCTCGTCCTCGGAGCCGGTCTCGGCAGCATCGTGCACGTCATGCGTGCACGAGGATATGACCCACGTTACACGCTGGTGGAAAAGGACAAGACCGTGCTCAGGTGGGCGCTTGAGATTCTCGGCGAAGGTGACGCGCGGAATATCGAGCCTGTGTGTCGTGACGCCGAGTCATTCATGGCGCAAAATGAACGCAAGTACGACCTGGTGTTTGTTGACGTATTCAAAGGCCGAGCGGTGCCTGACTTCGTGACGACTCCGCTCTTCCTGATGCAGTGCCGGGATAGCCTCTCCCCCGGCGGCCGACTGGCCCTCAACTACATCGAAGTCGACAAGCACGAATGGGAAAAAGCCCGGACGGTTCTTGCTGGGGTCTTCCCTGCGTGCCAAGTAGTCAGCAAAGACGACAACCGCATCCTCATAACTTCGCCATCGCCATCCCCCGAAATCCCAGGGCCTCCCCGAGGGTAGTCCGGTGGACCGGCTCGGAACCTCAGAAATGGGCCGGGCGGCCTCGCTTGACGGATTCCAGGAGAGAATCACGAGGCCGCCCGTAGGAGACAGGGTTATGAAGTGCGTACCTCCTTTCGTTGGATGAACCGAATGCGGACGGGTTTGCTTCCTCCTTTGCTATGGAAGGGACTACTACAGAAAGCGTGCCAAGCGCTGCGGCCCTGGAATCTCCAGGAGATCTCGAGGCGCCCCGTTGATTTCACGGTCTTGTGCAGGTCATGTGGCACGGGCGCGCCGCGCGTACCTGCCACTTTGGCATTCGCCGCTGATCCCTCGCCGAGAGCTAAGCAAGTTTGGACGTACACTCTGCCTCGAGGCATAGCTACTGGACCGCCAAGCCCAGGAAACAGTAGTCGAATGGCGTCACGCTGGTGGCGCTACCTGGCACGACAAGTTGCACCATGGTGATGGAGGTGCCGGACGTAAAGGCCATGCCGGTATCAACCCGACCCTCGTCCGCATTGTCGCCCGTTCCCGATGGGTGCACACTGGCGCCATGCTCGACCTCGGACGAACCCTTGCCGTCATCATCCTCTCGCTGACCACCTTCGGTTTCGCCGTGCACGCGGCGACGCCGGACGACGCCGACAAGCGCGCTCTCGGCATCCTCAAGAAGATGACCCTCGACGAGAAGCTTGACTATCTCGGGGGCATCAACGGGTTCTACATCCGTGGCATCGAGCGGCTCGGGCTGCCCGAATTCAAGATGGCCGACGGCCCCATCGGCGTGCGCAACTTCGGGCCGTCGGCGGCGTACGCGGCGGGCATCGCGCTGGCCGCGTCCTGGGATCAGGACCTGGCCAATCAGGTCGGCGCCATGATCGGCAAGGACGCGCGGGCGCGCGGCGTGCATTTCCTGCTCGGTCCCGGCGTGAACATTTACCGGACGCCCCTCTGCGGCCGCAACTTCGAGTACTTCGGCGAGGACCCCTTCCTCGCCGCGCGCATGGCAGTCGGCTACATCAAGGGCGTGCAGGCTCAGGGCGTGACCGCGACGGTCAAGCACTTCATGGGCAACAACTCGGAGCTCAACCGCCACCACACCAGCTCCGACATGGATACGCGCACCATGCGCGAGATCTACTTGCCCACCTTCGAGGCCGCCGTGCGCGAGGCCAAGGTGGGCGCGATCATGAATTCGTACAACCTGGTCAATGGCGTGCACATGACCCAGAACGACTTGCTGAACAACCAGGTCGCCAAGAAAGAGTGGGGCTTCGACGGCATCCTCATGTCGGACTGGGACGCCACCTATGACGCCGTGGCCGCGGCCAACGGCGGTCTGGACCTGGAAATGCCGTCGGGCAAGTTCCTGAATCGCGCCAACCTGAGCACGGCCATCAAGGAGGGCAAGGTGTCGGTCGCCACCATCGACGACAAGGTGCTGCGCATCCTGCGCACCGCGATCCGCTTCGGCTGGCTCGACCGCGAGCAGACCGACCATGCCTGGCCGCTCTTCGCGGAGGAAGGCCGCAAGCTCGCACTGGAAACCGCCAAGGCGAGCATGGTGCTGCTCAAGAACCAGGAGGGCCTGCTGCCCCTCGACAAGGGAAAGGTCAAGTCGGTGGCGCTCATCGGCCCGGATGCCTATCCGGCGGTGCCCGTCGGCGGCGGCAGCGCGCAGGTGCGGCCGTTCGTGGCGGTCAGCTACCTCGAGGGCTTGAGCAGCTATCTCGCCAGCGGCGCGAACCTGACCTGGAGCCGCGGGCTGGTTCCGCTCGCCGAGATCTTCGAGAGCAATGCCTTCGTGACCGCCGCGGCGGGCGGCAAGCCCGGGCTGGTGGGCGAATACTTCACGAACCAGGACCTGGCGGGCGCTCCCGTGGCCACGCGCACCGACGAGCGCCTCAATTTCTGGTCGGAGAACGGCGCGCAGTGGCCGGCCGGACTGGGCCGGGAATTCTCGGCGCGCTGGAACGGAGTCTTCGTTCCCCCGTCCTCGGGCGATCACCGCTTCTCCATTTCCAGCTACGGCCTCGACGGTTACCGCCTCTTCATCGACGGCAAGAAGGTCATCGACCGGGCCAGCCAACCGCAGCCCATCCAGCACGCGACACTCAAGCTGCAAGCCGGCAAGACCTACGCCATCCGGCTGGAATATGTCCACTTCGACCACCATGCGCGGCTGGGCATGGGCGTGCGCAAGGTGGCGGATCTCGTCGCGCCCGAGGCGAAACTGCTGGCCGCGCGCGCCGACATCGCTGTCGTGCTGGCCGGTTTCGATCCCAGCAACGAGGGCGAGGGCCAGGATCGCACCTTCCAGCTTCCCGCCGGCCAGGACGAGCTCATCGCCATGGTCCGCAACGCGAACAAGAACACCATCGTGGTCGTCACCGCGGGTGGCGGCGTCGACATGTCGAGGTGGGTCGACGGCACCCACGCCATCGTGCAGGCGTGGTACCCCGGCCAGGAAGGCGGCCGCGCCCTGGCGCAGCTCCTCTTCGGCGAATTCAGCCCGTCGGGGAAGTTGCCGGTAACCTTCGAGCGCCGGCTGGAGGATGGCGCCACCTTCGGCAGCTACCTCCCGGACCAGGATGGCAAGATCGCCTACCGCGAGGGCGTGTTCCTGGGCTACCGCCACTTCGACAAGGCCGGCACCAAGCCGCTCTTCCCCTTTGGCCACGGGCTGTCGTATACGAAGTTCAAGTACGGCAACCTGGCGGTCAGCCCCGCAGTGATGGCCGTCGACGGCGTGGTGACGGTCGCCTTCGACGTGACCAATCAAGGCCACCGCGAAGGCGCCGAGGTCGCCCAGGTCTACGTCGGCGATCGCCAAAAAGCGGTTCCGCGTCCGCCCAAGGAGCTGAAGGGCTTCGCCAAGGTGAAGCTCGCCCCCGGACAGACCAAGCGCGTGCAGGTCGTGCTCGATCGCCGCGCCTTCTCCTACTACGACGAGAAGGCCAAGGCGTGGAAGGCCGCGCCCGGCGACTTCGACATCCTCGTCGGCTCGTCCTCGCAACAGATCGAGCTGCGCGGCAAGGCCACGCTCAAGTAAGGAGACGCCACGAAGACTCTGCTGCAATCGAGACTCGTCGCCGTCGCCCTTTCGGCGGTCGGCCTGGCGGGATGTGGAGGAATCGGTCCTCCCGGCGCCAACGATGGCTCGGCGGGCGTCTCGTTCAGGGTTTCAGCGACCCCCCAGCGACAGCTCGACATGGTGGTCATGGTGGACAACTCGGGCAGTGCGAAGGTGACGAAGATGAACGCCGCGTTTCCGAAGCTGATTGCCGCGCTCAAGGATCCCAACGACGGCTCGCTGCCCGACCTGCGCATCGCGATCATCGACAGCGATCTGGGCACGGGCTGCGCCTATGACCCAGGCACTAGCTGCGGCCAAAAAACCCTGCCCGATGGAAACCTCAGTTGCCTCGGTGACATGGGCCGTTTCCAGATGCTCACCTCGCCCACGGCGTGTGCCTTCAACGCCGGCGCCGAGTTCTTGGAGGTCAAGAACAATACTGCGGTGAACTTCACGGGTCCCGTCGACAACATCAACACGGTGTTCGCCTGTCTCGCCAGCAACGTCGGCACCGGTGGCTGCGGCGAGGAGCACCAACTGCAGGCCTTCGAGCTCGCTCTCACGGCCAAGGGCATCGGCAACGAGCAGCAGCAAGCCGACTTCCTGCGTGGCAATGCCCTCCTCGCCTTGCTCTTCATCTCCGACGAGGACGACTGCTCGGCCGCGACGAACGATGGCATGTTCGGCGAAAAGCCGGAGCTGCGGGGCGAATCGGCCAGTCTGCGCTGCGCGACGCGCGGGCACCAGTGTGGCGGCAAGAATCTCACGGACTCGCCGCCTGGCTATCCCACGGATGCCAGCTTCAGCGCGCCCCTCTCGACCTGCGCGGCCAGGACCGACGCCTGCCCCAATGCCATCGACGGCGAGAAGGCGACCGACACCTCTCAGCCAACCAACTGCAGCCCGCTTCGCAGCGTAAAGCGCATGGCCGAGAACATCAAAGCCCTGAAGGGAAATCCGGACGAGCAAATCGTGGTGGCGGGTATCTTTGGCTGGCCGCTCGACGACCAGGACATGGCCACCGCCACCTACAAGATTGCTCCGGTCCCCAACGCAAACACCGCCGACACCCAGCATCCGACGGTGTTCGACCTCTGGCCAGTTTGTTACGACCCGGATCACAAGCCGGCGCCGGCGACCACGGATCCGACGACCGGCTTCGACGCAACCGCCGCGGGGCCCGGAGCGGCGCCAGGATTGCGACTTGCCGCCTTCGTCGACGAGTTCGGCGCAAACGGCTTGAAATTCAGCATCTGCCAGCCGGATTTCTCCGATTCCATGACCCAGATCGGCGCCACTCTCGCGCAGCGAATGCAGAACCGCTGCTTGCCGGCGAGCTACGCGCAGTACGCCAGCTGTAGCGCCTACGTCCTGAGCCCGGTCCCGAACCCCAAAGACCCAACCCAGGTCATCTACCAGAGGGGCGCCGCTACTGTTCCCGCCTGCGACAGCACGAACCCGGCGACACCCTGCTACACGCTGGTCCCGGATGCGTCCCCCTGCGCGACCGGGGAATTCCTCGTGCAGCTGGACGACGCAAGCGGCCTGGCGCCAGGAACCCTGCTCGAATTCGTGTGCCGCTAGGACGAGCCGATTGTTATGGGAACCCTCGAAGGGTTCCCAAACCCTCCCACGCTCTGGCTCCGCCGGGCAAAGCCCGGCTACGCCAACGTGTGGGGGCTCCTCACCCCTCTCGCCGCCAGTGCAACCGCTTCGCCACGGCAGCGGCGAGCGTCTTGTCCAGGCTTTCGAGTAGATCGCGGTTGCCATCCTGACGATAGAGGCCGAGGTTGCGTTCGAACTCGGGCAGCGCCTCGATGAACTGGCCCAGGCGCGCGTCACTGATCTCGTCCGCGGCCAGGCCATAACCTTCGCGTTCCAGATAGCGCGCATTGAGCACCTGCTCGAACTGGCCCACGATGGGCACGGCCAGCATGGGGCGGCGCAGGTAGACCGCCTCGCCCATCAGGGTGAAACCGCCGCTCGCGACCACGCCCGCCGCCGTGCGCAGGTCGTCGATGAATCCCGCCTCGGAAAACGGGCGGAAGCGCAGATTGCCATCCACCACCTCGCCGGTGATGTCGCGGCGCAAGCCGTAGATGCGACACTCGCGTCCGCTGCGCTTCAAGATCTCGGGCAGCGCCTTGTTCGAGGTCGAGGTCTGGTAGACCAGCAGGTGCCGCCCGGGCTCGGACCGCGCGGCCAGGATCTCGGGCCGCAGGATAGGCGGGTGCAAGCTGGTGTTCGGCTTGCGCGTGGGTGGGTAGAAGAAGGTCGTGATGTGATAGTGGAACGCGCCCGGGATCTTGGCCTTGACCACGGCGTTGGTCAGGCGATAGTCGTTCTCGCAGCCGGCCAGCAACTCCGGCGCGTGCGCACAGCGGTTGATGATCTGCATGTTGTCGATGGAGATGACGGGCAGGTCGTGGCGCAAGCCGAAAAGATAGCTCCAGGTCTCGAAGTCGGAGATCACGACCTGCGGTTCGAACTCCTCGGCCACGTCGAGATAGGCGCGGATGTTCTTGGGCAGCCCTTTCAGCGCGCCTCTCAGATTCTGTACGACCGTCCGCCACTTCTGCAGCTCGTTGTCCTTGTACGCAAGGGTGTAGCCCCAGATCTTCTTGACCGACAGCACGTCGCTCGCCCGCTTGGCCAGGTAGTCGGCCGCGCGGCCGGACACCACGACCTGGATCTCGTGCTTGCCGGCCAGCGCGTCCAGCACCACGCGCGAGCGCATGGCGTGCCCCATGCCTTCCCCGGTGACTCCGTAGAGAATCCTCATGGCAAGGAGCATATGCTAACCCTAAGAAGACGGGCGAGATGACTTGCCCCCTCGCTCGCCGCAGCCAAGAGCGCCGTCGCTTCCAGAGCACCGACCGGAAGGCCAACCGCCCCCTTTTCAAACGCCGACTCCGTCGTGGACTTCTGCACGAAAGCGAGCCATAGAGAACGCGTGGCAAGCGAAGGCCGGCTGCGGGAGATTTTGGCGACGACTGCGCCGTGGGCGGTCGTACTGGTCCGTCTGGTCGTGGGCGCCGTGTTCCTGTCCGAGGGCGTCCAGAAGTTCCTCTACCCCGCCGCGCTTGGAGTCGGTCGCTTTGCCAAGATCGGGATCCCGTGGCCGGGTCTGAGCACCCCGTTCGTCGCCATTGTGGAAATCGTCTGCGGATTGCTTATCCTGTTCGGCTTCGCCACGCGGATGGCCGCCATCCCACTTATCATCGACATGCTGGTCGCCATTGCGACCACGAAGGTTCCAATGCTTTGGCAGAAAGGATTCTGGGCGATGGCGCACGAGGCACGCACCGACTGGTCCATGATCCTTGGCGCGGCGTTCCTGCTCATCGTCGGCGCTGGCGCCGCGTCGATCGACGCCCGGCTGACGCGGCCAAAGCTCGGAGGCAAGTGAACCGATCGTGGGTTGGGCGTCGCGATTTCGAATCGTAGCGCTGGCTCTCGCCGGCGTCATGCTCTTGCCCGCGCCGCTCTTCGCGGGGCCACCCTACACCACCGACGATCCCGAACCCGTCGACTACCAGCATTGGGAGCTCTACCTCGCGAGCCAGCACGAGATCGAACGCGACGGGGCCTCCGGCACGTTGCCCCACATCGAGATTAACTATGGCGCCATACCCAATCTGCAGCTGCACGTGATCGCGCCGCTTGCCTACGCGCGGCCAAGGGGTGGCGAGGCCAGTTATGGTCCCGGCGACATCGAGCTGGGCGCGAAGTTCCGTTTCGTGCAAGAAGGCGACTGGATACCGATGGTGGGAACCTTTCCGCTGGTCGAAATTCCCGTTGGCAACCAGACGAAAGGTCTCGGTAGCGGCCACTGGCACGGACTTCTTCCGCTCTGGCTACAAAAGAGCGTTGGCCCCTGGTCGAGCTACGGTGGTGGCGGCTATTGGTTCAATCCGGGAGCGGGCAACCGCAACTATGGCTTGTTTGGCTGGCAGCTCCAGCGGCGCCTCGCGGAGCTGGCCACCTTGGGCGCGGAGATCTTCTACACCACCGCCGACCGCACCGGCAGCAGCGGGAACCTCCGTTTCAACGTCGGGCTCGTGCTGGACTTCACCCAGAATCACCATCTGCTCGTGTCGGCGGGTCGGAGCATCGCGGGCGAGACGCGCCTGCAAGGCTACTTCGCCTATCAGCTCACCTTGTGACACCGCCCGCGACCTGGTCGCGAGGCGTTTTCGGATGTCGCGGCGCACCTGAGAGACAAGGCCATCACGGCCAGGACGGCAAGCGTTGTGGGAAACGAGGAACGTACGCACCTCATGGACATCAGAAGGTGAACGACGCAAGTGACCCCATGACGCAAGAACATGCATCCTCGACTTTGCTCTATCCGCTTTCGCTGCTCGTTGCTCTAGGCGCAGCGGCGGCTCTGCTTTCCTCCTGCAACCCGGCCGCGGGCCAGACTCGAGCGGCCGGCGAAGCTCTCCTGGCCGTGGACGTGAAGCTGGCAACGGCTTCGGACATCAATTGTCGCAGGATCAACTGCAAGACAAGGTCAGGCACGACATCGTGCCCAAGCAGCCCACGGAGTACCGCATGCAGGTGCTGGTCGTGGCGGCCTTCAGTGGCGGCGGGTTCAGCGCGGCCACCGTCGAGTACATCATGACCGGGCCGGAAGTCGCCGTCGCCGACCTCGGTTTGCGGCGGGCGGCGGGCACCTTCCCCTGCAAATGCTCAGGGCACTGAGGGGGACGAGAACACAGAGGCCGAAACACGTGAGATGTGCTAGGTGCAACCTGACATGAGTTGCACCGCACACCCATGCTGGACCTCCGTCTTGGCCACGCTGCCCGGCACCCTCTTGCTTTTCGGGTACGCGCTGCTTTTCGCGCTGGTCGAGATCGAGATCGAGGGCAAGAACGGCTGGGCCATGCACCTGCCGACGTGGTTCCGCCGCAAGCCGCTCTACGCGCGCGTGTACGCCTTTCTGCTCTCCGGCAAGCCCCTGACCGGCTACCACGCGGTGATGTTCTTCATCCCATTGTTCAGCTTTCACATCGGCCTCGCCTTCGGCCAGCCGTGGTCGTGGGGGCTGGAGGCGCGCGTGCTCGCCAGCTATCTGGTGTGGAACGTGACCTGGGATTTCCTGTGGTTCCTGCTCAATCCCGCTTTCGGCTGGGCACGCTTTCGCAAGGGGATGATTTGGTGGCACGGTGGCCCCTGGCTCGGCCGCCTGCCCATCGACTACGTCAACGCCCTGTGGATGTCGTTCGTCGTCGCCGCCCTGCCCTGGTTCGTGCGCGGCAACACCTGGCACCTGCGCCACCACGCGATCTACGTGGCAACCACGCTTGTGCTCGTCGCCATCACCGCCCTGGCCGCCCCGCTCTACCGGCGCTGGTACCTCCACATGCGCCGGCCCGGTAGCGATGAGCGCCCGTCCCTCCCTACTTCTTCGGAAACAGCTCGCTGATGAGGTCAGTGAACGCCGCGAACGAGCGCTCGTCGGCCTTTGGGTTGTAGGCCGCCCCGGTCTTGACGTCCGAGCCGGCACCGATGTCGGTGAAGCTGTGCACGGCCCCGCCGTAGACCGTCATCTGCCAGTCCACGCCGTGCGTGCGCATCTCGCTCTGGAAGGCGGCGATGTCCGCGGCCTTGACGTAGGGATCGTCCGCCCCTTGCAGCGCAACGACCTTGGCCTTGATGTTCTTGCCGTCGGCGGGATTGGGGCTATCGAGCCCGCCGTGGAAACTGACCACGGCCAGCACGTCGGCGCCCGCGCGCGCCAGCTCGATGACCCCCGTGCCGCCGAAGCAGTAGCCGGCCGCTACGATCCGGGCCGGGTCGACCTCCTTCTGTTCGCGCAGGATCTCCAGGCCGCGCAGCAGGCGTTCGCGAAACAGCTTGCGGTTGCCCTTGAACTTTCCCGCGAGCGCCATCGCGTCCTGCGCCCCCTTCGCCCTGACCCCCTTGCCGTAGACATCGACCGCGAACACCGCCAGGCCCAGTCGGGCCATGCGTTCGGCCTGCCGCTTGGTCTCGTCCGAAACCCCGAGCCAGTTGTGCACCATGAGCACGCCTGGGACCTTCCCCTTGCTCGTCACCGGATAAACGAACACCCCCTCGAAGCTCTGGTCGCCAATCTTGTATTCGACCGTTCGACTTTTCACCGCCATGGCTCCCCCCGAGGCCACCGACGTCGCGGCGAGAAGGAATCCAACCATCAGCATCGTCCGAGCAATCATCATCGCGTCACTCTCCTACCTTTGGATGTAGATGCCGCGCGGTCGGCGAGGTGACAGGCTTCGCAGCCGTCTCGCTCTATCGTGTCATCCAGGCTCGGGGCCTGAAGGAAAGCCTTGATCGAGGGGGCGTCGCCCGGGTTAGGCTTCCGCCATGCGATGCAGGCTTGATCGCCTCTTGCTTATCCTCGTCGCAGGTTACGTCACGCCGATTTCCGCCGGGTGCGGACGCACCGGTCTCCGCCCAGGCAGCGATTCGGCAACCAGGGTAGCTACGACCTGGGTCCAGACCTGTCCCGTACGAGGATGCCGCCAACTCGATCTGCTTTCCGTCCGGCCCGTGCTCACGACGCTAGCGTAGCACCAAACGGAATCATGCTCTCCCCCGTCACTCCGCCAAATTCAAGAGCATCGCCCCCACCGCCCAATCGTAGTCCGGCCGCGTGCCGTCCCAAAGCGGCAGGTTCGCGTCGGCGCCAAGATCGATGCCGCGCTCTTCGGCCCATTCGCGCAAGAACACCAGGGAGTCTTCGCCTGTCTCCCGGGCCGGTACCGGCGGCAAGGCGCGACCATCCGGCGCGGTGAATGCCAGTTCGCCGTCCCCTGTCCGCGCCACCGACCAACCACCCTCGTGAACCAGGCGGTGATGGTGCGTGCACAGCAGCGCCAGGTTGTCGACGCTGGTCTCGCCCCCGTGCAGCCAGTGGCGAATGTGGTGGCCGTGCAGGAATCGATCGTGCGTGCACCCGGGGAAACAACAACCGCGGTCGCGGAGGGCCAGTGCACGGCGAATTGCCGGAGGAACCCTCCCCTACCGCAACCCGCCCGACACGCCCATGAAGAGGGGCGCCGGGTTGGGATCGCCGGGCAGGGGCGGCAACGAGCCGAAGACCGGCGTCCAGTTGGTCACGTCGAAGACGTTCCGTTGCGCGAGCTTGAGTCCCGCGAGAATCCACGACGGCTTGCGCTCCGCGAGCACGGCGGCGGAATTGCGTTGCTTGCCCTCGCTGTCCGGGGGCAGATCGAAGCGCGCGCCCGCGAATTTCAGCGGCGGCGGATCGCATTTGGGGACAGGACGCCATAGAGTCCCGCGTCGCCCTGGCCGCCAAAGACCATTTGCGCGAGTCCCTCAACGACAACCCACGAGGACCGCACGCACGCCCGGAAACGGGGTGTCATCTTCCCAGGCGACCAGCGCGTGGTTTGGCTCGACGCCGATAACGTGGGGCCAATCGGAGTTCCCGTCGTTGTTGGAGATGTTCATGGGATCGGGCGCGGAGGCGACGCCAGTGAGCGCCAACAAGCCAATCTCCCCCGGATCGCCGCTCGCGCTGCGAATGGACCAGGCGCCCCACAAGGTTCCCCCGCCGGCCAGCCCTCCAAATCCGAGCGCCACGCCGGAGCTTCCGGGCGAACGCGCGATCTCGAGCAGCGGCGAGAAGGTGTCGCCGGAATCTTGCGACTGGACGAGAGCGAGCGCATCGGAAATTCGCAGGCCCAGCCAGAGCGAGGCCGGCTCGGCGGCTTGTGCGGCGAGCGCCCCCACCGGCCAGGTGCTGTACGGCACGTCCAATGCGGATCGTTCCGCCGAGAAGGTTGCCCCGCCGTCCTGTGACCGCACGCTGATCACGCGACGGGTCCCGCTGCCCAACGCACTTTCGGCGATCCAGGCGGCGTAGATCTTGTCACCGGCGACGGCCAGGATGGGGTTCTCGGTATTTCCGCAGAAGCCGGGATGAACGACATCGGAGAGGCTCATCGCGAGAGAAAAGGCCTGGCCACCCTCGGCGCGTGCGGAGAATATCTGCGAGCGGTTTGTGTACTCGCAGCCGGAGTCCCGGCCCGCAACGAGCTCCTCCCAGAGTAAGACCAGCGCGCCGTGGGCATCGAAGCGGAGCACGGGATTCGTGGAAGCGCCGACGCTGCGAGAGACATTGACCGGCTCGGAGAAGGCCATCCCGCCATCGGAGGAACGGCTCACAAAAATGTCCGCCGGCGTGCCGAGCCAACAGGCGCCGCTCCAGGTTGGGTCCGCGACTTCATCGGCCCAGGCCACAGCCACGTCCGATCCGCGCACGGCCAGCGAGACGTGGGCCGGCGTCAAAGGGACGGTCGGCATCCCGGCGACCTTCTGACAAGCGAAGTCCACCGTCGGTGCATTGTCGGCAACCCGGCGGGGTGGCTGAAACGTTCGTCCACTGTCCTGGGACGCAGCCAAGAAAATCCCGGACGCAGCGGAGGGGATCGCGTTGGCTTCCTGACCCCAAGCCGCCCAGAGCGACTGCCCCGTGCCCAATGCGAGCACCGGCATGCTGGCGTCGGCACCAACCTCCGCGGACGAGATTTCCGCATGGTGGGTGAGCGGCGATAACCCCGCCGCAATGACCTCCGCCTCGGCCTTGCCCGGATCGAGCGTCGATGAGAAGACGTCTGCGAACCAGCCCGGCCGTCCCGTCCACATCACGTCTAGATCGCTCGACGAGACTCCGAGCGCGCAAACCTTGAGCTGCGAGCCCGCGAGCACGTCCGGGTGAATCACGCCGCGGGCAAACGGCGCCGTCGCATGGTTCTTGAGGTGGCTCATCTGGGTCTCGCAGGACCCGGAGACGGGGCAAGACTGCCACGCCGCCCACAGTTCACCCGCGGGGTTGCCCGCGAGCTGCAGATTCGATCCTGGGCCTTCGTCGAGTGTGCCGAGATCTTCGAAACTATCGCCTCCATCGAGCGACCGACTGAGCACGACGCCGAGTGACTGCGGGGAGCCGGTCGTGGTGGTTCCCGACGCCCACAAGAGCAGCAGGCCAGCCGTGTCGTCCGCGAGCAACGCGGGCCCGGTAAACGTCTCGCCACGGACCTCACTGGGGCTGGAGAACACTTCGCCGCTTTCATCCGAGTGCACGAGCTCCACCACGTGTCCCCCCTCTATCGTGCGTGCCTCCGCCCACGCGACGAAGACTTGCGACGAAGCGATTGCGAGCGCGACCTCCCCGAGGCCTTGGATCTTTGCCAGCGTGACCGGATCCGAAAACCGGCCGCCGCCGGGGTTCGAGCGAGCCCCAAAGAGGGGTCGGCTGCCGTCCGCCGAATCGCTCGGGCCGTCCCACACCACCACCACGCGGTCCTGGGCATCCACCGCGACTCGCGGTTGCGCGTCGGGATTCACGCTGGTGGAAACCCGCACGACGGGGGAAAACGTGTCGCCCCCGTCCGACGAGATCCTTGCGAGCAGAGCGCGCACCGTGCCTTGCCGCTCGACCCAGACCACGGAGACGAGCTGATCGCGGCCCGCGATGTCCGGAGCCGCCGAGTCCCCCGCCGAGTCCGATAGCTCGAGCGAAGGCGCCTGTGTCGCGTCTGTGGCACTGAAGACGCGCAGCACGGCCTCGCCGCGTCCCGTCGGGATATCATCGCGATACACCGCGAAGCGATTACCGACCGAATCGATCCACAGCCGAGGACCCAAGGCGCCGAGCGCCCGCTGCGAAACCAGGCCTGAGCTGTCGGAAGTGGCTCGCGAGACCCCGCCAGCCAGCAGTTCCTGCGCGCAGGCGAACGGCGATGGGTGGACGTCGGAACGGTGGAGCGAGGTCCGCCCACAAGCCCCCAACGCCACCGAGGCGAGTGCAAAGACCAAAGCGCATGCGAAGTGCGTTGCCGGCAAGGCAGACATCTCAAGTCCAGAATACTCCTCCGCACGACAAGGGATAGCCGAGCGACACCCATCTGTTTCTCCATCGAGCCACCATCGCGTCACCCAGAAACCGTCTTGGTCGGTACGGAATTCTTGCGGCGGACAGGCCCCAGCAGGTTGTCCTTGAGCGGGTCGATGGTCGGAAGATGCCGCCGGCCGAACCACCCCCTACCGCAATCCGCCCGACACGCCCATGAAGAACGGCGCCGGGTTGGGATCGCCAGGCAGCGGCGGCAACGAGCCGAAGACCGGCGTCCAGTTGGTCACGTCGAAGAGGTTCCGCTGCGCGAGCTTGAGGCCCGCGAGAATGCGCGACGGCTTCCGCTCCGCGAGCACGTCGGTGGAGTTGCGCTGCTTGCCGTTGTCGCCTTCTGGGGAGAACTCGAAGCGTGCGCCCGCCACGTTCGGCGCCCGGAAGAATGCACTGCTGGTCTCGGCCTTATGGCGTAGGTGCGGGACGATGAGCGCGCCGGTGCCGATACCGACCACGGGGCCCAGGGCCAGGCCCGCGAGCACCGGGCGCGGATCCGAGGCAGTCGAGAAGATGGCTCCCACGCCGCCGCCGAGCGCGGTGCCCATGGCGCCGGCCAGGCTCAGCCAGCCGAAGTCGCGCGGCGCGACGAGGTCGTAGCGAAGAACGCCGTATCCGGCGAGAAAGCCGAGGTTCGCGGCCGCCAGCCCGCCCAGCACGACCTCGTGCGGATCGCGGTTGGCATACGCGCCGGCGAACGAGCCGACCCAACCGCCCCACGCCGAGAAGCCGCTGGCCACCAGCGCCTGTTGCATGTTGAGGCCGCTCGCATCCGCGCTACTCGCCAGGCCGAGGGAGGCGCCGAGGCCGGCCCCGATGAGCGCCGAGCCCGCGTATTCGCTTCCGGTGGTCGCGCGACCGGCCCACCCGAAGGCCAGGCCCTCGGCCAGGCCGAAGCTCGCGCCGCCCAACATGTGCAAGCCGCGGCTGCCGTCGAGGGGCACGAGCGGCGAGATGAGGGCGCCCAGGCCAAGTCCCGCGGCGGTGCCGCCCAACATGATGCCCACGCCGCGCTGGTCGTGCAGGTTCTCGGAAAGCAGCATCGAGCCGCCGGCCAGCGAGGCGCCGATGGCGCTCCCGACGCCGGCCACGCCCAGGCGCTCGCCACTGGGGGTGCCCACAGTGGACGCCAACAGCGACAGGCCGAGGCCGCCCAGGCCGCCCGCGGCCACACCGGCGACGTGGTCCGTGCCGGTCACTTCCGACGATGGACGCAGCACGTACGGCAACCAGGCGCCAGCCCACAGGCCTTCGAGCGCGCCAAAGGCGAGAAGCCCGCTGCTCCGTTCGAAGTCGATGGAGTCGTGCAAGACGCCGCCGAGGAGCAGCCCGGCCGTGCCCGCGCCGAGCATGCCCCACACGGGCCCGTCCGCGCGCCGGCTGGCCAATGCGCCCATACCGGCGCCCGCCCCCGAGAGGATCGCGTCGGCGGCAAGCGCGTCGCCCACCAGGTCGCTGTCCACGTGGAGGGCCGGCAAGAGCGCCGTCGCCAGGATCGAGGCGCCGCCCGCCCCAGCCAGGAATCCCCCACCCACCTTGGTCGAATCGACATCGTCGAGCGAGCCGTGCCCGAGCACCTGCGACCAGGCGCCCGTCCAGCCGCCCACCGCGGACGCGGCGGAGAGGAAGATCAGGTTGTCGCCGTCGAAATCGAGGTGGGGCCCGAGCCCGAGCCCGAGCAGAAGTCCGCCCGCGGCGCCCGCGACCACGCCGATGCGCGCGCCCTGGGTGCTCGCGGGATCCTGGTCGGCCAGAATGCCGATGCCAACGCCAGTCAGCGCGCCGTCGAGTGCCCCGGCCGCGCCGAAGCCGAGGGTGCGCCCGCTCGCAGCCGTGGCATGCGCGAGCCCGGCCGCGGCCATCGCCCCTCCCCCCACGCCGAGCATGAGACCGCCCTCGGTGCTGCGCCGCCAGCCACCCCAGCTCGCGTCGGCGAGGGTCGGCGCCAGCGAGCCCACGAGGCCGCCGTAGCCCATGCCCACCGCGGCCGCGGCCGCGTCGATCTCGGTAAGCGGCGAGAAGTGCTCGACGAGCGCGAACCCGGCCGTCCCGGCCAGCGCGCCCGCCATGGTGCCCGCGGTGTCGCTGCGGCCATCGCTCTCGGTCGCGGTCATCACGAGCCCGCGGCCGAAGAGGCCGCCCAGGATGCTTCCGCCCACGGTCACGGTCAGATCGCTCGCGGCGGGCTTGAAGTACTTCAAAAGCACGAAGCCCGAGGCGAGCCCGGCCGAGCCGCCCACGAGCGCGCCGCCGGCGAGCTGCCGCGACGACGTCTGCGAAACCTCACCGGACGGGTCGACGAGAGCGGCCAGCAGGATGCCTTCCGCGATGCCGAGGCCCACGCCGACGGTGCCAAGCCCGGCCGCCGATTCGGCGAGGCCTTCCTGCAGCCGCAGCGGGTGCTCGAGCAAGAGAGCGCCAACCATGCCAGCGGACACGCCGGCCACCGCGCCGATGCGCGCGGGTTGCGAGTAGTTTTCGGGCCAGAGCAGCCCCGTGCCCACGCCCATACCCAGACCCAGCAGGCCGCCGAGAGAGCCGACCGCGATGCCTTCGGGCGTAGTCCCGGCGACATGGCTCAGGGCGGCCGCGGCCATCGCTCCGCCACCCACGCCGAGCAGCAGGCCGCCCTCGGTGCTGCGTCGCCAGCCGCCCCACTCGGCATCCGCCAGCGTCGGCGCCAAGGCCCCCACCAATCCGCCGTAGGCCAGGCCCGCCGCGCCCGCGCCCACATCGATTGTGGTGAGGGGTGAGACGTGCTCGGTGAGCGCGAAGCCGGTCGCGCCCAGGAAAGCGCCGGCCATGGTTCCCGCCGTGTCGCCGCGCCCTTCACTTGAGCTGGCTGTCATCATGAGGCCACGACCAAAGAGCCCGCCGAGGACCGTTCCTCCGACCGTCACCAACAGATCCTGCGGGGCCGGCTTGAAGTACTTCGACAGCACGAGGCCCGAGGCCAGCCCGGCCGAGCCGCCGAGGAGCGCGCCGCCCGCGAGTTGCCGGTTCGAGGTCCGGGAAACCTCGCCCGACGGGTCGACGAGGCCGGCGAGCAGGATGCCTTCCGCGATGCCGATCCCGGTACTGACCGCGCCGATGCCCGCCGCGTTCTCGCCCAGCCCTTCGTCCAGGTGTAGCGGGTGTTCCAGCAAGAGCGAGGCGGCCAGACCGGCGGAGACACCGGCCACCGCGCCGATACGGCTCGGCTGCGAGTAGCTTTCGGGCCACAGCAATCCCGTGCCCGCGCCCATGCCCAGGCCCAGCAGGCTGCCAACGGAGCTGACCGCGAGGGTTGCGGGCGAAGGCTCGGAGACGTGGCTCAAGGCGGCCGCAGCCATCGCGCCACCACCCAGGCCGAGCAGCAGACCACCCTCGGTGTTGCGCCGCCAACCACCCCACTCGGAATCCGCGAGGGTGGGCAGGAGCGACCCCACCAGTCCGCCGTACGCCATGCCCGCCGCGCTCGCCACGAAGTCGATATCGGTCAGGGGCGATCGGTGTTGGGCGAGTGCGAACGCGGTCGCGCCGGCGAGCGCGCCGGCCATGGTTCCGGCCGCGTCGCCGCGCCCTTCGCTCGAGCCGACCGTCATCGCCAACCCGCGGCCGAAGAGGCCGCCCAAAACGCCGCCGCCGACCGTCACCGCCAGATCGCGCGGTCCCGGCGTGAAATACTTCGACAGCACGAGGCCCGAGGCGAGCCCGGCCGAGCCACCGAGGAGCGCGCCGCCCGCGACCTGCCGGTTCGACGTCTGCGCGACCTCGCCCGAGGGATCGACGAGCCCGGCGAGCAAGATCCCTTCCGCGATGCCGATGCCCGCGGCCACCGCCGCCATGCCCGGCGCCGCGTCGCCGAGCCCTTCGTGCAAACGCAGCGGATGTTCGAGCAAGAGCGAGGCCGCGAGGCCGGCGGAAACGCCAGCCACCGCGCCGATGCGACTCGGCTGCGAGTAGCTCTCGGGCCAGAGCAGGCCCGTGCCCACGCCCACGCCCAGGCCCAGAAGACCGCCGGTGGAGCCGATCACGAGGGTTGCGGGCGAGGGCTCGGTGACATGGCTCAAGGCGGCCGCGGCCATCGCGCCGCCACCCAGGCCGAGCAGCAACCCACCCTCGGTGCTGCGCCGCCAGCCGCCCCACTCCGCATCCGCCAGCGTGGGTGCCAGCGCCCCGACCAGGCCGCCGTAGGCCATGCCCGCCGCGCCCGCCGCGAAGTCGATGTTGGTGAGCGGCGAGTGATGCTCGACGAGCGCGAACGCGGTAGCACCGGCGAGCGCAAAGGCCATGGTTCCAGCGGTGTCGCCGCGTCCGTCGTTGGCAGTCGCCGTCATCATCAGCCCGCGGCCGAAGAGCCCGCCTGACACCGTGCCCCCGACCGTCACCGCCAGATCCCGCGACCCCGGCGTGAAGTATTTCGACAACAGCAGGCCCGAGGCCAGCCCGGCCGAGCCGCCGAGAAGCGCGCCGCCCTCGATCTGCCGCGACGAAAGCTGCGACACCTGACCCGAGGGATCGACGAGCCCGGCGAGCAAGATGCCTTCCGCGATACCGATGCCCGCCCCGACCGTGCCGAGCCCGACCGCCGCATCGCCGAGCCCCTCGTGCAGGCGCAACGGGTGCTCGAGGAGGAGCGTGGCCGCGAGGCCGGCGGAAACGCCCGCCACCGCGCCGATGCGCGCGGGCTGCGAGTAGCTCTCCGGCCAGAGCAAGCCCGTGCCGAGCCCCATGCCGAGGCCCAGCGCAGAGCCGACGGACGCCACGCCGACGCTGGTGCCGCTCGCATTGGTCAGGTGCGAGAGGGCCGCCCCCGCAAAAGCGCCGGCCGGCAGACCGAGCAACAGGCCGCCCTGATTGTTGCGCTGCCAGCCACCCCACTCGGCATCGAGCAGCGAGGGCGCCAGGGCGCCGACCAGGGTGCCGTAACCCGCGCCGAGGAAGCCCGCGCCGAGGTCGGGAGCGCGCAATTGCGCGTAGTGCGAGAAGGCGGCGCCGGCGGCAAAACCAGCCGCCGAGCCCGCGAGGGTGCCCGCCAGCTCGCCCGTGCCCGTGGTGTCGGTGCCGAGCTTGCCCACGCCGATCCCGGCCGTGGCGCCGAGGGCGGCGCTGGCCAAGGTCACTGGATAGTCGCCAAGCCCGGGATAGAACGAGCCCGAGGCCAGAAGCCCGGCGATGCTGCCGGCCGTGCCGAGAGCCAGCACCCCGCCCTGGAGGCGGGGAGTGGAGCCATCCTTCGAGGTAGCCATGGCCAGTCCCCAGGTGCCCGCCCCGTACGCGGCGCCAACCAGGCTCATCGCCGCCGCTTGATCGCCCATGCGCAGGCGCGGATAGGCGAGGAACGTCCCCACGCCGAGCCCGAGCCCGCCAACGCTGGCCCACAATGGCCGCCGCGTGAGATCGTCGGGTGCGGCCATCATGTACGAGCCCATGCCGATGAGGTTGCCCGCGAGCATCCCGGCTCCGGACAACCAGGTCCGGCGAGGCGAAACCTCCACGAAAGGCGAGACCAGGGCCGCGCCCAGATAGCCGACGCCCATCCCCGCCAGGAACCCGCCAGCCAGGCGATCGTTGCGCGTGGCCGGATCCGTGTCCAGGCCGTAGGCCAGCAGGCCCCCCGACCAGGCGCCGGCGGCCGCGGAAGCGGCGAGCAGGTGCAGGTCGTTTCTCGACACATTGACATAGCGACTGAGCAGCCCAGCGGCGACCATGGCGGGCGCCGTTCCATAGCCGATGAGCGGCGTGACCCGGAACGGCTCCCCGGGGTGCGCGAGCAGGTGCCCGCCCCCGCCGGCGAAACCAGCCCCGAGCACGAGACTGTTGGCGAAGAGAATCTGCGATGGGGTCCAATCCCATTGGCGCGCCCCGAGCACGCCCATGCCCATGCCGAGGGATTCGCCGCCGACCAGCAAGCCCCACTTCAACTTGACGTTGTCCGAGCCGGTGCCGGCCCAGGTCATGAGCCCGGCCAAGGTGCCCCAGGCCGTGCTGTTGGTGAACCACAAGGCCTGCGATGGCGAGGGTCGCAACCCGAAATGGGTCAAGCCCCAGGCCGTGCCGCCGCCAATGACCGCGCCGGCCGAGCCAACCAGCAACAACACGCTCGTATTGCTCTGCTGCGCGAGCAACGACAGTCCACCGCCCCATACGCCGCCGGCCACCAGCGAGGTCGTGAGCGCCAGCACGGTGCCATCGGGTGGGGTTTTGGGCGCCGGTGGTTCCTTGGGCGCCGGGGATTCCGACGCGGGCGCGGTTTCGGATTCCGGCGTCCTCTCTTCCGACTCGGCTACCGGGCTCGCGGGCGTGGGGATCTTCTCGTACGTCGTGGCGGTTGCGGCGGCCGGCGCGGGGGCGGGAGGAAGACGGGAAGGCGACACCGGCGCTGCTACGGCCACCGCCGGCTTCTCGGCGGGTTTCACGGCGGGCGCGGCTACGGCTGGGCGCGCGACAACCGGCGCGGCCACCGGCGCTTGCGCCTTGGTCAGGGCTATCCGTGGAGGCGCGGCGACAGACGCTGGAACTTTGACGGGGGCGCTCTCTTCTACCGGGGTTACCGCCAGGCGTGCGTTCGGACCACCACCGACCACCTCCTTGGGTTTCGCCAGCACAGCCCGAGCTTCGACTGCCGCCTCGCCCTGCTTCGGATCGCGCGCAATCGCCTCCAGGTGGGGCAACCCGTCCGAGCCGATCTCGCCCAGAGCGCGCACGGCTTCGACCCGGACTTCCTTCTCCTGGCTGGTGCCTGCCGCCGCGGCCAGGGCGCCCGCCGCGCCCGTGACCTTGCAAACGGCCAGATCCCCGGCGGCCTGGGCGCGAACCGCGGGTGGTGCAGGGGGAAACAGATTCATCAGCATGGCGGCCACGCTTTGCGAATCGCACGTGATCGTCGAGCTCGGTTCGAGCGCGACGACCAGCACCGGCATGCCCTTGTTTGCCCGCAAACCCACGCCAATCTCGCGACGCGGGAACCGCCAGATCGCCTTGAGTCCGAGCCGTCCCTGCCCAAGCTGGAAGAGCTTTATCCCGTCGTCCATTCCCTTGGCCCAGGGTGGCTCCTCGGCTGGCACCACGGGCGAGCGGCCGAGGGCGGACTCGACTTGGGAGACGCGGCGCTGGAAGGCATCCACACATTGCGCATAATCGCGGCTTCCTAGATCCGACAGCTCGAAGATCCTCGACACGCGGCCGTCGGTAATCCAGAAGGTCGTGCTGTCCGGAACGAAGCCAGCCGCTTTTCCCAGCCCCCCCTGGCAAGCCAGGGCATGGGTGGGCGTGCCGAACTCGCGGCAGGACAGGGATGCCTTCGCGAAGGCGCTGAGCACGGGCAAGGGCGTTCCGATGTCCACGCCGAAGATGTCGGCGGG
>PNBO01000426.1 GCA_003136095.1 Myxococcales bacterium | reverse complement strand
GATGGCAGCGACCAGCTCGCTTTGCGAAACCCCAGTACCTTCGCCAAGGAGGGCGAGCTACGCGTTCGGCTGGCGGGACAGCCGCTCGCCAACCTCAACGAGCTCGAATGCGCGGGACCCGTGCTCTACGCCAACGTCTGGCAAGACAACCACATCGCGCGCATTGACGCCAGAACCGGAGAGGTGACCGGCTGGATCGACGCCTCCGGATTGCTCGACCCCTCGGAGAGCGCCGGGGCGGACGTGCTCAACGGCATCGCCGACATGGCCAGCACCGGCCACCTTCTCGTCACGGGTAAACTGTGGCCGCATCTCTACGAGGTCGAAATCGTTCCAATCACCAAGGTCGAGGCCAAGTGAATTCGTCGAATCTTCTCGTCCCGCGTTTCGCCGCGACGGTGGCCGTCTTTCTTGCCATCACCGCCGTCGCAGCGCCGGTCCGCGCCGAGCCGGGCGACGACCTGACCGTCTCGGTCCTGACCTTCGGACCGGGCGATCACCCGTTCTTCAAGTTCGGGCACAACGCCATCCTTGTGCAGGCCACGAACTCGCAGGGCTGGGCTTACAACTTCGGGACCTTCGCCTTCGACTCCCCGGCCCTCATCCCGAAGTTCTTGCGCGGGAGATTCAAGTACTGGCTTTCCGTGTCGTCCATGGAGGACGTCCTGGAGTCCTACGCCGCGGCCAACCGGTCGATTCTGGCGCAGGAGCTGGACTTGAGCGCGGGACAAAAATGGGCGCTGTGGCGGGCCCTGCGTGAGAACGCACGGCCCGAGAACCGGGAGTACCTCTACGACTACTTCCGCGACAACTGCTCGACGCGGGTTAGGGACGCCGTCGACCGCGTCGTCGAGGGCGGGGTGCGCAAGGCGGGACAAGTGGCCGCCACCGGGACCTTCCGCTCCGACGCTCTGCGCATGGTCGCGGATCTCTGGCCCGAATACGTCGGCATCTACCTCGGCCTCGGTCGCGCGGCGGATGTGCCCATCAACCGCTGGGAAGAAGCCTTCCTGCCCGAGCGGTTGGCCGACCTCCTGCGGTCGGTGCGGGTGCCCGATGGCACTGGCGAGAAGAACCTGGTGAAAGCGGAGCGGGTCATGCATCAGGCCCGGCGGCCGGAGAAGCCAGCGGCGCCGCCGAGCTGGGGCGTCTACTTCCTCCTGCTCGGGCTCGCGCTGGGAGCGGCGCTGGCCCTCCTCGGCCGCCTGGCGAGGCGTATCGTCGCGGCCAGGGTCATCCTCGGCTGCGCGGTTTCCGGGGTGGGCGGGAGCTTCGGGCTTTTGGGACTCATCATGCTCTTGTTGTGGACTTGCACCGACCACCGGATTGCCTACGCCAACGCCAACATCTTGCAGTTCGCCCCCTGGGCGACCGTTCTGTTTGGGTATGGGATTGGCGTTGCCCTGGGGCGGCCCCGGGCCACGCGGAGGGCGCGCGCTCTCGTGCTTTCCCTCGCCGCCGGCTCACTTGCGGGCATCCTTTGCAAGATGCTGCCGGGCGCGAATCAGGACAACTGGCCGTTCATCCTGCTTTGCCTGCCCATCTGGTTTGGCCTGCTGCGCGGCCTGAGCGAGCTCGGCCGCGTTCCCAAGCAGGCTCCCCTCTGACACTACCCCGCGGGGCGGCTGGACGCGCTTTTGGGGGCTGGAGTCTGATGGAATCGATGGTAAGGTGTACATATACGTACGCTCGCAGGGTCGCGGGTATTACCTGGGAACGCCCGCCCAGCGTCGATGAGAGCTTAGGAAAGGCCCGACCAAGGATCCAAGTCCGCAAGACTTCGCGCGAAGGAGAATGGCGCATGATGGAGAACGAGGATTCCGTAGTCACGTCGCTCAATGAACTGCGGAAGCTCAAGCACGAGAGGATCACCCGGCAGACCCAATCGCGCGCCGTGGTCGGGGCGGGCCGTGCGGCCGCGCTGGCGGTCGATCCCGCGTCGGACCAGATGACGCCGCCGCCGGCGTCGGTGTCGTCCTTTGCGCAAGCGCAGCATGCGCCATTCCAGAATGCCCCCGCAGCACAGGCGGGTGCCGGATTCGCGGGCGCTTTTTCCGTATCCGGGCCGGGATACGACATGGCTCGCATGCAGCCGCCACCGATTATTCAGACCAAGACCTCGGTCAAGGCCGCCGTCTTCGTGGCCGTCGTGCTCATCGGCGCGGGCGGGGCTGGTTACGTGAAGCTGCAGAACGATACGCAGGCCGTGATCGCGGCCAAGGACGCCGTGATCAAGCGGGCCGAGGAAACGCGTATCCAGGCCTCGGAAACGACGGTCAAGGGTGAGCTGCAGTCGCGAAACAACCTGCGCCAGTGCGAGGACAAGCTGAAGGCAGCGATGGCGATGGCGCCAGCGGCGCCCGCCGCAGCCGCGCCGAGCGCGCCTGCGGTGGAGGAGAAGAAGCAGGAGAAGCCGGCGGCGGCGAAGGTGGCCGCGCGCGCGCCAAGCCACAAGGTCGCCGCGTCTCGACCCGCTCGTCGCGCCGCTCAGGCCGAGCCCGACGCTCCGAAGTCCGCCGACGTGCCGAACATCGCCAAGAAGAAGAAGCTGGACAACGATCCTTTGGCCGGGCTCAACAAGCTCTAGGCCCCGTGTCCAGGCCGCTCGCGGCGCGCCGCGTGGTAGTTTTTTTGACGACTGGCCCGTGATATCCGACCCTGGGGCATGCTTCCCGCAACCGAAGAAACCGCGTTTTTCGATAGTTGCAAGCAGGAGCTCCTGGACGAGCACAGCGGCAAGTTCGCCGTCGTGTGCGGGCGGAGGTTGGTCGGGGTCCACAACTCCCTCGATCTCGCGCTCAAGGCGGCGGCCGACGCGTTTGGCGACGGCGACCTCGCCGACGGCGCGCCCGTTCTGATCAACGAGATCGGCGAAGCGCCCCGGGTGCGCGTGGTCGCCCAGCGTAAGCGCTAAGCCCGTCGGGGGAGGGCCGGTGCCCCGTGTGGGGGCGATGACGTAGGCGGAGCCGGGCTTAGCCCGGGCGCGGACCGTCGGAGGGGACACGCTTGGGGGGCACGCTTTTAGGGTTCCCATTACAGCGCGTGGGGAGCGGCCGAGCTTTGCTCGGACGCGTACCAGCGCGGGGAGGTTTGGGGACCCCTTGGGGGTCCCCATTACTGTAATTGCAAATCCCGCCCAGCTTGAGTAGAAACGCCGTCGCTGCCTGCCAGCAGCGTCTGTGCGGGCTGGCCGGGAAAGGGAAATCATCCATGTCACGAGTTGATGTCAGGGTTTCGAGCAAGTTTTCCATCGTGGGGCTGTATCTAGCCGGGCTTCTCGGCTTCGCCGCCGGTTGCGTGGAACAGGGCGAAGACAAGCTCACCAAGGAGGACGAGGAGTTCATTGCGAAGAACATCCTTGCGACGGCCCCCACGCCCCAGTTCGTGGTGAACGCGGATCTGGACGGCAAGGTGACCTATCTGGGGATGGACGTCAGTCCGAACCCAGTGGAGGCCGGCAAGGACGTCAGGGTGACGCACTACTGGAAGGTGAACGTGGCGCCCGGCGAAGGCTGGAAGATGTTCACCCACATCAGCGGCACCAACAAGCAGGGCTTCGCCAACGTGGACCACACGCCGGTGAGTGGTAAGTACCCGGCGGCGAAGTGGAAGGCGGGGCAGATCATTCGCGACCAGCACAGCTTCCGTCCGCCGGCTGGCTGGAACTACGATCACCTCGAGGTCTACACCGGCCTCTACAAAGGCCAGGAACGCATGGCGATCAAGTCCGGCTCCAACAAGGACGACAACCGCGTGTTCTGTGGCAGCGTCCCCATGAACGTGAAGGCGCCGCCGCCGCTCAAGCGCTATGTCGTCACCAAGACGACCAAGCCCATCAAGATCGATGGCAAGCTCGACGAGTCGGCGTGGAAGGCCGCGCCATCGACCGGGCCCTTCGTGGACACCATGACGGGCAATCCCGCCCCCATGGCCACCGAGGCCAAGCTCTTGTGGGATAGCCAGAACCTCTACGTCGCCTTCGAGAATGCGGACACCGACGTATGGTCCACGCTGACCAAGCGCGATGACAAGCTGTGGACGCAGGAAGCGGTCGAGGTGATGATCGACGCCAACGGCGATGGCAAAGGCTACATCGAGCTGCAGGTCGCGCCGAACGGCACCATCTTCGACACCTACCTGCCGACCTACCGCAAGTACGAGGACAGCATCGACCCGAAGCGCAAGCCGTTCGACTGGAACTCGAAGCTCAAGGCCGCGGTCAAGGTCGACGGCACGCTCAACAAGCGCGAGGACCAGGACAAGAGCTGGACCGTCGAGATGGCGTTGCCGCTCGCCGACGCGAACGGACTCGACAAGCCGGGCGTGAAGGTGCCGCCAGCGGTTGGCGACATGTGGCGCATGAACATGTACCGCATGGACTCGCCCAAGGACAAGGGACAGCTTGCGGCCGCCTGGAGCCCCCCACTGGTGGGTGACTTCCACAAGCTCGATCGCTTCGGCGAGATCGTGTTCGGCGACGAGAAGGGCGAAGTGCCTCCGCCCAAGGCCGCGGTGGACGAGAAAGCGGCCAAGGACGCGAAGGCCGGCAAGGACGAGAAGGCGACCAAGGACGCGAAGGCTGGCAAGGGCAAGGCGGCCAAGGACGAGAAGGCCACGGTGCAGACGCCTGCCAAGGGTGAGAAGAAGCCCGCGGTCGCAAAGCAGCCTGCCAAGAAGGACGAGGCGAAGTAAGTCGCCGCTCAAAGATAACTCTAGCAGGTGCGCGGCCGATCCATCCCGGCTGGCTTCGTCGCTCGTCGCTCACATACCGACGGGTATGCTCGCTCCTTGCCATCCGGGCGCCTCGGCCGCGCTCTTTGCACAAGTTATCTTTTCGCGGCTCCTACTCTGCCAGGAGCAGCGATGAAGGCCGCCGGGCAATTGCCAGGCGGCCTTTCTCGATCGTCCTAGAATAACGCGCGACCATGATAGGCGAGCAGCGAGCAGGATGAGCCATAGAGAGCACAGAGGTAGAAGAGGGCACAGAGAGGGTTCGCATCCAAGAGCCGGGTACCCTTTCGTATCCGGGCTCTGTGCTCTCTGCCTGCTCTGTGCCTTCTATGGCCATCTCTCTTGCGCCGGGAGTGTTGCGCGCCAAGTGGCGGTGGGCGGGGCCGGCATGGCACCGGCACCGCCCGCCGTGATGTCGCCCTCGGGGCCGGCGGCCGAGCTCTACGCCACGCAGGTGGAAGCTGCGGTGGCGGGAGACGCTCTGGGCGGGCAGATCGCCTCCGAGATCGACAGCGGCCGGCGGAAACGCGGGCAGGTTCCCCTGGTCCGCGACGGGCGGCTCGACCGCGTGGCCCGCGACATCGTCCGGGCGGCGGGAGGTTGTCGGGTGCCAGCCCCCGAGGCGGTTGGCTTTCTGCTCTGGCACTACGGGGTGGTGGCTCCCGAGCCCAATCTCTTCCTGCACTGTGGTGACGACGGCGCCGAGACCACCGCGCTTGCCGCCATGCGGTCGAATTTCGCGGGCGCGAAGGCCGCGCCGGATTGGCGGAGGGTGGGGATTGGCGTCGAGCGCACGGCCGGGAGGTGGAGCGCGGCCATCATCTTCCAGGAGAAGCACCTCGACCTCGAGCCCGTGCCGCGCACGCTCGCGCCCGGGGCGCACGCCACGCTCGCCTTCCGCCTGCGGGCCGCGTTCCACAGGCCGGAAGTCCTGGTCACGCCGCCGCGGGGCACCGTGGTGCGGCAAGAGGCCACGTCTCACCGCGACGGCCATACGGCCCGTCTCGACTGCGACCGGGGCAACGGTGCCTACCAGGTCGAGATCATCGCGCAGGACGAACGCGGTCCGCGGGTACTGGCCAACTTCCCCGTTTATTGCGGAGTCGCGGGACCCACGACCTTCACCGTCGCGGCGCCGCTCGCCTCGTCCACGCTGGATCCGGAGGCCATCGAGCGGCAGCTTCTCGAGCTGATGGATCGCGACCGCGGACAAGCCGGTTTGTCCACCTTCGTGCGCGACGCGCGCCTGGCGGCGGCCGCGCGCCGCTACAGCCGTGAAATGGCCGAGACCGGCGAGGTCGCGCACGTCTCTCCCCGCACGGGCAGCGTGGTCGACCGTGTCCGCAAAGCCGGGGTCGAGCCGCCGCCCACCGCGATCATGGAGAACGTCGGCAGCGCCACGTCGGCGGGCGACGCCGAGCATGCGTTCATGGGTAGCCCTGGCCATCGCGACAACATCCTGAGCCCGCTCGTCACCCATGTCGGGGTCGGCGTGGCTGTTGGCCGCGATGAGGGCGGGACCGCGATCCTGTACTTCACGCAGATCTTCGTCGGCTGGGGAAAGTAGCCGGGCCGCCACCGTTCGTGGTAGCAGAAGGTCCCATGACGGAAGTGAAGACAGGGAAGAACACCTCGGCCGCGTTGCTCGTGGTCGGCTCGGTCGCGCTCGACACCGTCGAGACCAGCCGCGACCGGCGCGAGGAGATTCTGGGTGGCGCCGCTTGCTTCTCGTGTTGCGCGGCCTCGTTCTTCACCCCCACGCGCCTGGTCGGCGTGGTGGGCACGGACTTTCCGGCGGCCCACGAGGATTTCCTGCGCAGCCGCGGCATCGACTTGGGGGGTCTGGAACACACGCCGGGCCGCACTTTTCGCTGGGCCGGCCGGTATGCCGCGGATTTCAACACGCGCACTACGCTCGATACGCAGCTCAACGTCTTCGAGACCTTCAAGCCCAAGCTGCCGTCCGCCTGGACGGAAACGCCCTTCGTATTTCTGGCCAACATCGATCCAGCGCTCCAGCTCGGCGTCCTTGCGCAGGTGCAGAAGCCGCGCTTTTCCGCGTGTGACACCATGAACTTCTGGATCGGGGGCAAGCGAGCGGATCTGCTGCGCGTGCTCGAACGCGTGCATATGCTCCTGCTCAACGACGAGGAGGCGCGCCAGCTTTCCGGGGAATCCAGCCTGCCAGCCGCGGCCCGGGCGATTTCGGCGATGGGTCCCCAGGCGGTGGTCATCAAGCGTGGCGATGCCGGCGCATTGCTCTTTCAGGGCGGCGACGTCTTCGCGGCGCCGGCCTTTCCCCTCGACAACGTGGTGGACCCAACGGGCGCCGGCGATTCCTTCGCCGGTGGCTTCATGGGCTGCTTGGCGGCCGCGGGAGACACCTCGCCGGATGGGGTGCGCTCGGCCCTGGTAGCGGGCACGGTGCTGGCCTCGTTCTGCGTGGAGGACTTCAGCCTGGATCGCTTCCGGGTTCTCGACCAGGGGCAAATCCGCGGCCGCATCGCCGCGTACGCCGACCTGCTGCGTTTCCAGGCGCCCAGAATCTGAGATGACCTGACCTATCTGCCGCCCGAGCGGCCGAGCAGGTAGCGCAGGAGCGGAGCGGCGTGCAGCGCCTGGATCATCTCGCCCTCGTCGATGAGCCGGGCGGCGTCGCCGACCTTGATCAGGTGGACGCGCAGATCCTCGGTTGTCTCGGGCGCCGGCTCCGCGACCCGCTCAACCCCTTCGGCCAGGAAGGTCGTGGTCCAGTTGTTCTGCAGCGCCGGATTGGCCGACAGGCGTGTGAGGAGAGACCAGTGGCCGCCGCCGAAGCCGGTTTCCTCGCGCAGCTCGCGACGGCCGGCGGCCTCGAGGTCCTCGCCCTCGTCGACCACCCCGGCCGGGATTTCGTAGTGGACCGCGCCCAGTCCGGGCCGGTACTGGCGGACGAACACGAGCTCGTCGTGCCGGGTAACGGCGACGACGTTTACCCAGGGCGGAAACTCGGAAATCCAGTAGTCGGCGATCTCGCGGCCGGTGGGCAGGCGAAAGCGCTGGTGGCGCAGGACCAGCCAGGGCGGCCGGCGGAAGAGGTAGGTCTGGTCGAGGCACTCCCAGGGCAGGGGATCGTCGGGCAATTTCGCGGGCACGGAGGCAGTATTGAAGATCGAGGTGTGGGCTGCAAGCAAGCTGAAAGCTGGCAGAATTTCGGGTACCCTACGGGTCTTCCGCCGTGAGTGAAAAGCGAGACTACTATGAAGTCCTGGGCGTCGGCCGCGATGCCGACGCATCCGAGCTCAAGCGCTCCTACCGCAAGCTCGCTCTCGAGCTGCACCCTGATCGCAATCCCGGCGACAAGGAGGCCGAGGCACGCTTCAAGGAGGCGTCGGAGGCCTACCAGGTGCTCTCCGACCCGGAGAAACGCGGGCTCTACGACCGCTTCGGTCACGAAGGACCGCGCGGCACCGGCTTCGGGACCGGCTTCTCCAATGTCGGCGACATCTTCTCCGCCTTTGGCGACATCTTCGGCGATCTCTTCGGCGGGTTCGGCGGCTTTGGCGGGTTCGGCGGCGGGCGCGCGCAGGCGCGGGGGGCCGACCTCGAAACCCGCGTGGACCTGACGCTGGCCGAGGTGTCGAGCGGCGTGAGCAAAGAAGTCAAGCTTCGCCGGCGCATTACGTGCAAGGACTGTGGCGGCTCGGGCGCGGCGGCGGGTAGTGGGCGCGAGCGCTGCCAACAGTGCGGTGGCCACGGCCAGGTCATGCATCGGCAGGGCTTCCTGATGATCCAGACCGTGTGCCCCATTTGCCGCGGCGAGGGCACCATCGTGCGCAAGCCGTGCGAGCCGTGCCGGGGCAGCGGGCTCGTCGCCTCCGAGGAGAATCTGCAAGTGAACATTCCCGCGGGCGTCGAGGACGGGGCGACCCTGCGCCTGTCCGGGCGGGGCGAAGCCGCTCCGGGCGGCGGCCAAGCGGGCCATCTCTACGTCAGCCTGCATGTGGACGCCGACCCGCGCTTCGAGCGCGACGGCGCCGACCTGCACACCGTCGTTTCGCTGTCGTTCCCGCAGGCGGCCCTGGGTGCCACCTTGAAGGCGCCCTCGCTCGACGGCGATGTCGAATTGAACGTGGCGCCCGGCACGCAGCCGGGCGAGACCATCGTGCTGCGGGGCAAGGGCCTGCCGCGCCTGCAGGGCCGCGGCGCCGGCGACCTCATCGCCCACCTCCGGCTGGTCGTGCCCAAAGCGATCTCCACCGAGCAGGAAGCGGCGCTGCGCGCCTATGCCGGTGCCGGCGGCGACCAGGTCGAGCCGCCGAGCGAACGCAGCGGCTTCTGGCGCAAGAAGCGGAAGTAATTCGCAATCCACGTCCGCCGCCGAAGGTCGTGGCCGTGGCCGTGGCCGTGGCCGACTGATTACACCGGCCACGTTGACGTCTACGACTCACTTCTTCGATCGCGAGGCGGTCCCCGACTTCTTCTTGTCCTGGCCGTTCGCCTTCTTCACGTCGTTCTTCTTCTCCTGCCCGTTGGCGGCGGGCTTCTTCAACGTGAAGGCAATCTGCGGTACGGGCTTGTCGTGCTGGTAGAGCCAGGCGTAGGTCAGGTAGCTCGAGAGCACGCGCTTGGTGTAGCCGCGGGTTTCATCGAAGGGGATGGTCTCGATGAACTCGTCGAGCTCGAGGTCGCCACGTTCTCGCAGCCAGCGATCCACGCCGCCCTCGCCGGCGTTGTAGCCGCTGATGACCAGAGGCACCGCGCCGCCGTAGTGCTCGAGGAGGAAGGCGAGGAACTTCGAGCCAACCTCCAGGTTCTTGTCGGGATCGAAGAGTGCCTCGCGCGTGACCGTCCACTTGGCGAAGCGACCCGCAGTCTTCATCATCATCTGCGTGAGGCCGAGGGCGTTGGCGAAGGATTCGGCGCGTGGATAGAACGAGCTTTCCTCGCGCATGATGGCCCACTGCAAGGCCTCGGGCACGCTGTTGGCGTGGCAGTTGCGCGCGAC
>PNBO01000024.1 GCA_003136095.1 Myxococcales bacterium | reverse complement strand
TGGCTCATGTTGGCCAAGAACTGGCTCTTGGCGACATTGGCGGCCTCGGCAGCGGCCTTCGCTTGTTGCAGGGCCTCTGTGCGCTCGGCCACGCGCTGTTCAAGCCTCTCGTTCGCCTCCTTGAGCCCCGCTTCGGCTCGCCTTTGCTCGGTAATGTCCATGTCCATTTCGAGGATCATGGGCGAACCGTCCACGTCGGTGAACGGGAAGTCGTGAGCGGCAATCACACTCCCGTCTGAGCCGTTCACTTCCCAATGGTGGGGCTGGCCGGTCTTCAGCACGGTGTAGCTTTCGCAAAACTCGCACGGCTCGGTGCGCCCAAAACAATAATCATAACAGTGCAGGCCGTGGGACTCGCCGAACTTCTCGCGGAAGCTGCGGTTCGCGAAGGCGACGTGATAATCCGGTGTCAACAGGCAGATCATCGCCGGCAGCGTTTCCAGCACGTCAAAGAGCCGTTGGCGCTCCGCTTGCGCCACCGCCTCGGCCTGCTTGCGCTCGGTGATGTCGCGTGCCGCGGCAAAGACGCCGACCACCTTCCCCCCTTCATCGTGGTACACCGAGGCGTTATAGAGGACGGACGTGACATGGCCGTCGCGATGCCACAGTTCGAGCGGATAATCGCGCACGGAACCTTCGCGGAAAACCTGCTCATACCCGGCACGGGCCTGCTCCGGCTCGGTGAAGTAGTCGCAGAAATCCGTCCCGATGAGGTCCTCGCGCGAAACGCCCGTGGCCTGGACGGAGGCGTCGTTGACATCGGTGATCTTGCCCTCGGCACTGATGGTGACCAACGGATCGAGGCTGGCTTCGATCAAGCTGCGGGCGTAGAGCGCGGCGACGCGCACCTCCGCCGTGCGCTGCTGGACGCGATTCTCCAGTTGGGCGTTCAGGTCCGAATGGTACTGTTGAATGTAACTTCTTGATAGCTCAAGGGAAAGGAGTTTCTGGGAGCGGGGCGTGTCGCGGCGCGTCGATGAGCATGGGCACGCGGACTGTTGCGCAGGAGGTTCGGCACGCATGGAGCCGGAGCCTCGCGACGTGTGCGTAGCAAGAGCGGCTCGGCGGCCGGATGGCCCGAGAATAGCACATGCGTACAGTTTTCGATCCGTCGGCGTGTGGCTCCTGTGTTAAGGGCGGATGGCCATCCGTTTCGTCGCGGTCAGCGACGTGTGCGGCCGGCCAGGAGTTCCTGCCGCGCCTCGTCACGCGGCTTGGTCAGCAGCTTATGGGGTTTGGCGCGGCGTTTTACCGCCCGCGGCTCCACGCGATTCGGGCGATCGCCCACCCGGCGACCGGCGATGATCTCGAATTGCGCGGCGGCCATCTCGGCGAGCTTCGACGAGGAAGCGGTCGCCAGACACATCCACGAGGCGGCGATCGCTTGCACCGCGCCGGTGAAGCTGATCTGCCGCGGCAGCTTGCCATACACCAATGCCGCCTGGACGATGGTCTTGCGCGTGAGATTGTAGCCCAGCCAGGCCATCCAGATCTCCTTGCGAACCATCTCCGGCGACAAGCAACGCAGATGGTCCATGGCCAACGAGCCCTTCAACGAACGCAAATCGAGTTCCGCGTTCCAGCGGTAGTGATAGAGTTGGGCGATGTCCTGCGCCGGATAACAGTTGCCGTCAAGCAGGGTCGTCACCACTACGAGCTTCTCGACACGGAAGCCAGGCTCATGCACCTCGACGAGGATTTCCCGCACGAGCATCAGCGGCGGAATCGTGGCGTAGGTCGCCTCGTCCATCCACTCCGGCCGCTCGGGCCGCCGCCACACGACCACGTGGTCGCCCTTGGCGATGCACTGGCCGCGGCGGAAGTCGGTCTTGCGCCGCTGGTGCTGCCGCACCACGCAGTCCACGTTCCGCTGCATGGCCATCGCCAGCAGACAATAGGAGCAGTAGAGGCGGTCGGCCAGGAAGATGTCGCCGGGCCGCAACGCATCCCACACCGTCCGCAGCAAGGCGTTCTCGCCGGTCTCCTTGCCGGCGTAGGGCCCCAACGCCATGTCCCACAACAGACCCGTGGCCAGCGAGAGCAAGACCACCATCCGCACGATGGGAAAGCCCAGGCCCGGCTTTTGCGAGGTGCTCTGCGGATAGGCGGCTTGATTGGCGTCGGTGTCGGGCATGGTAAGCGTGGTGCCGTCGCCGAGGATCACGTGACGCCCATGCCACAGCCAGTCGGCAGGGACTTGCTCTTCCAGCTTCTGGGCGACCTGTACCGCCAAGCGACGGATCACCACCTCCGGCACCTTCGCCCGCGCCCGGCAATAGGCGCCGGTGTCGCCCGAGCAGGGCTTGCATTCCAGGCTGATCAGCAACACGGCGATCCGCGACACCGCCGCCGCGCAGGAACGCAACTCGCCGGTGTGCAGCACTTGCGAAAGCCAGCCCCAGACGGTCAACGCGGGCGTGAACACCGAGCCGTCCAGTTCGCCGAACGAGACGCCCTCCGTGGCCATTGCCTCGTCGACGTCCTCTCGCGTCAACACCGCGGCGAACGGCAATCCCGCAGCCTGCAAAAACGGCTGCAACCAGAGCGAATTGCTCTTGCTTGTTTCCGGTGTGGGCTCGTAAGACATAAAAAGGCCCTCCTTGATCCTAAAGCGAGGATCGCCCTGGCAAGGAAGGCCTCGTGTTGTGGACAAGATAGGGTAAGGAAGGCCCTCGCCACAACAGCAGTTTTCTCAGAATACGCCCGGCATTTTAGCAAAAAAGGCCCGCGGCGCACACGTTCGTTTTCTGCGCCCGCAGCGGCCTTGGCCCGCAACACCACGTCTTGCACCCAAGTCTCACCATCACAAGTTGTTACGCTTCACGTGGCACCTCAACAGCTTCATTCGGGTCAGAGCTTGATTAGTGAATAGCGATTGCCAAGGCGGAGAATCCCCCCGGAATTCCCCACTCGGCTACAGCAGTCCGAGCAGCGTCAGTCATGCCGCTGGCCGCATCGAGAACGGGCCAGAAACGCTGCTGCGAACGGCCGCGGCCCTGGAAAAGGAACTCGGC
>PNBO01000010.1 GCA_003136095.1 Myxococcales bacterium | reverse complement strand
TGCAGGCCTATGAGTTCGCCCTGGTGGCGAGCGGGCTCGGCAACGAGGGCCAGCGCGCCATGTTGCGGCCCAACGCCTACCTCGGTTTGGTCTTTCTCTCCGACGAGGACGACTGCTCGGCCGCGCCGGATGACGGGCTCTTCGGCGACAAGACGGAATTGCGCGGAGAATCGGCGAGCCTCCGCTGCTACACGCGTTCTCACATGTGCAGCGGCAAGAACCTCACCGACTCGCCGCCCGGCTATCCCACCGACAGCGCCTTCACCTCCCTCTTGAGCGACTGCGCCGCCCGAACCGACGCCTGCCCCAACCCGCTCGACGGGACCGCCGGCACCGACACGTCGGTACCCACCTCGTGTAGCCCTCTTCGGAGCATCAAGCGTATCGCCGATGAGCTGAAAGCGTTGAAGGCTCGGCCCGACGAGCAGATCTTCGTGGCCGGCATCTTCGGTTGGCCACTCGACGACGCCGACCTGGCCAGCGCGACCTACAAGATCGCTCCGATTCCCAACCCGAACAGCGCCGACACGGCCCATCCGACGGTGTTCGACACCTGGCCGATCTGCTACGATCCCAACCACCTGCCCGCCAGCGTCGATGGCGGCCCCGGCTTCGACACCACCGCGGCCGGATGGGGCGCCACGCCCGGCCTACGCCTGAGCGCCTTCGTCGACGAGTTCGGCGACAACGGCCTGAGGTTCAGCATTTGCCAGCCGGATTTCTCGGTGGCGATGTCGAAGATCGGCACCGCNNCGCGGCCGCGATGCCACTATGCGACGGAGCGCAAACCAACCAGCCCTGCTACACGCGGGTCACCGACGCGACGAAGTGCCCCGGCGCCGCGTACGATGTTCAGATCGTTGCGAATAGCAGCCCAACTCTCGACGGTGGGTCCTTCCCGGCCGGCACGCTGCTCGAATTCACCTGCAACTGAGTCGATTTACGGAGGGGTGATCCCCTCCCCCCGTCGGGCAAAGCCCGACGGGTCTCCCCTTCCCCCGCTCGGTCTTGCGGCCTCGCGGCTCGCGCTTTGCGCTCGCGTGCTCCCCGAGGTGATTTCAACCGTCCCTACGGCGTATTCTGGGGGGCAGCCGTAGCTGTAGCTTCTCGTGCGTGCAGTCGCAGTAGGGCTTGGTCGCCGATTGCTTGCAGCCGCACAGCTTGACTTGTCCGGATTCGCGTTGTTCGACCTTTATCGGCGAGAACGTCGTTCCCCGGTGTGAACCATCGCAGTAAGGCTGCCGCTTCGAGCGGCCGCATGCGCACCAGTAGTAGTCACCGGGCGCCAGCTCGACCACGTGGGGCTGCTTCTTCGCCTGCACTAGCAGCCTATGCCGCCGCAGGCGGCGGTTTGAAGGGCCTTGATGCAGGCCCCGACCTGCGCACTCCCAGCAGAATTGAGACAAGTGAGCTGGCAGTTGCTGTCACAGCTCGGCCCCGCCGCGGCCAGGCAATCGATACCCTTCTGGCACTCGGCCTCCTGCGATACTCCGTTGACCTTGCACGCACTGCACGCCGGGGCACCACCGCATGCATAGCCGTTGTTCACGATGGTGGTGAAGCAGCTCGAAGCTGCGTCGCTGGGCGTAGTCGCCGCATCCCGTGGGACCGTCGATCCACCGGTGCCGCTGACACCACCCGTGCCTGTCACGCCGCCCGTACCGGCATCGCGGCCAGCGATGCCGCCGGCACCCGCGTCGCGGAGAGTGGTGGTCACACCGCCCATACCGGCCGCCGCGCCGCCCGTGCCGCTTGTCCCTCCGCCGGTTCCAGATGTTGTGCCGCCCGCACCGAGCATGCCTCCGGTCCCGGTCGACCCGCCGCTGCCAATTGTGCCGCCGGTGCCGAGGATACCCCCGGAACCTACAGCGTCACGACTTGCAGGAATCTCAGGACCAGCAGCATCCTGAGAAGTCCGAGTGTCGGCAGCGGCGGTTTCCGTGGCGCCTGGACCTGCCTCACCCAGCCCAGAATCAGGAGTGCCTCCATCAGCACTTCCGTTGTCAACTAGCGGAATCGTGACGTCCACGCGGCCACCGACCGTAATGACAGCGCTCCCGCCTCCACTGGCCACAGCGTTCGAGGATGCATCGAGAGCGTCGATGGCGATGTCCAGTTCTCCACTTCGCGACTTCGGGAAGGTGACCGCGAAGGACGCGTTGAACTTGATGGGCGCGCCCGAGTTTGTCTGCGGGAAGAGCACGGTGTCCGACGAGCTTCTGTTCGTCAGGACCACGCGCAATCGCGTGACGGCTGGAGCAGATGGCGCGGGCGTCACGGTGACGACCACGATCGAATTGGAACTGGACTTGTCGCAGGCCGTGCCCCAGAGCGCAGCGAGAAGACCGAAAACGACCTTCGCGCTCTTCATTGGAAAACTGCCTGCGTGCCCAGGGTGGTGCTAGCGGTGTTCGGTTCGCTGCCGCCTCTGGAAATTAGGATCGCCGATACGGTACCCGCGACAACGACGGCTCCGACCCCAGCCCAGAACCACCAAGTGCCATAGATCGGCCGCGATGCGCGGGCCTCCGTGGGTGGAGGAACGCTCAGGTCCACCCCTGCTGGCTGCACGACGCCGGGATGAGTGACCGTGGCCTGCTCGACAGGCAGAAGAATCGGCACCGGCGCCGGGACTGCCTCGGGCGGCGGAGGCGGCTCGGGTGGCGTAGCCACAATTGTCTGCGGCTCGGCCAATCGTATGGTTTTTCCATCGGGCTTGGCGAACGGGTCATCATCGGACTCGCGCCCAGCCTCGATGTCGTGGATCCGAGCGTCTGCTTGCGCGCGGTTTGGGTCGTCGGCCGGAGTCTTCTTCAGGTACTGCCGATAGAAGTCGAGAGCCGACGAGGTCTCCCCCAACCTGCGGTAGCACTGCCCTATGTTGAACAGGAACGCTGGATCGGGCTTGGCGAGATAGGCGGCTTTGTACTCATCCAGCGCCTTGCTGTACTCGCGAAGGTCATAGAGCCGCGTGGCGGTTTCGTAGTGAGCCCTTGCAACCGCCTTGTCATTCTCGGCGCAGAGCGCGGGCGACGACAACGCCCCCCACACGACGACGACCGCAAGCCCAGCCAGGCATCGAATACGAACGCGCCAGCACTCTCTGCGGCCAGACCGCACCATGGCGCTATCATATCATTGACTCCAGGCCCTCGTCGGAACGCGGTTCCCCAACCAGAGAGTCAACGCAGGGAAGTCCTCATCCGTGATGGCAACGACCGATCCAGCCACCATCGCCGGTCGAGGGCGCACTTCAGCAGCCTGAGCCGCTGCACGCGGCCGTCTGCAAGGCATTGACACAAGTCTGAACGGGGCCGTTTCCCCCATTCTTGTTGAAGCACTCAGTTTCGCAATTGCCAGTGCACGGGTAACTCGCCTCCAGGCAATCCAAGACGCCCTGGCACTCAGCCGTTTTCGAGGTCTGGTTGTCCTTGCAAGCGCTGCACGGCGGTGTGCTGCCGCAGGCGTACCCGTTGCTTATGACCTGACTGAGGCAGTTCCCCGCCGAGTCGGGAAGAGGGGTGCCAGCATCGCGGCCCACCGTGGTGCCGCCCGTTCCCGTGATGCCACCAGTGCCTGTTCTTCCGCCCGTGCCCGCGCTTGCGTCAGCGCCTCCCACGCCCACATCGCGGCGGGTGCCGGCATCGCTGCCACCCCCGGCGCCTCCGGCTGCCGCATCGGGGATGGTCGTCGTGCCACCCGTGCCCGTCGTGCGTCCGCCCGTGCCGACCGTCGTCCCACCCGTGCCGGTGGTCCGCCCGCCAGCGCCTGTCGTTCTCCCGCCGGTTCCCGTCGTCACGCCGCCGGCGCCCGCGACACCGCCGGAGCCGAACATCCGCCCGCCATTCCCTGTCATGGTGGTGCCACCGGATCCGGTCACGGTGGTGCCACCCGTACCCACCGTAGTCCTCCCTCCGGAGGCGGTGGTGCCGCCCCTGCCCGGCGAACCGGTTCCCCCAGCGCTGGTGACAAAGCCAGGCAACTTCGCGTCAGGCGAAGGCCCGCAGGTGACCGCGAGAACCGCCAGGGCGAAGAAGGCGACAAGGCGCATGTATCTTATTAGACCCTATCTTGCCCTCAAATGGGAAGCTAGACCGTCCAAGTGTGTGATGGCTCACACCGAGACCCCGCCGAGCTGCAAGCCGTGAAATGACCAGAGGTCCTTGGTCGAGGTCAAAGTAGTGGACCCAAGGTCGCCGCTCAAAAATAACTCTAGCAGGTGCGCGGCCAATCCATCCCGGCTGGCTGCGTCGCTCGTCGCTCACATACCGATGGGTATGCTCGCTCGTCGCTCCTTGCCATCCGGGCGCCTCGGCCGCGCTCTTTGCACGAGTTATCTTTTCGCGGCTCCTAACCGCCTGAGCCATGGAATACTTGGCTCGACTCTTAAGGAAGTAACCATGAAATCCATCTCCACCAGACTGCTCTTGCCGTTGGGAATCTTGCTGGCGCTTGGTTGCGGGGCGCGATCCCCGCTCGACCTCGAAGGGAGCGACGGTATCGACGCCACCGGCGGGTCAGGCGGCACTTCGGCGAGCGGCGGGATACCGGGAAGCGGCGGGACGGTTTTAGCTGGTGGTGGCGGCGTGGCTGGTAACGCGGGCGGCAACCAGGCTGGCGGCGGTGCTATCGTCGCGGGCGGCGGCGGACAAGCTGGCTTCGGTCCTGGCGGCTCACCCGCCACCGGCGGGCGCGTTGGCGGCGCGGGTGGCGGCGTAGGCGGTAGCGGCGGCGCGCAGACCGGCGGCAACGTCGGCGGCAGCGCGGGCAGCATGGGCGGCCAGGGTGGCTTTGGTCCAGGCGGCTCACCCGCCACCGCGGGGCGTGGCGGCGGCGCGGGCGGCGCCGCCGGAGCGGGCAGCAGCGGTGTCGGCGGCAGTGCGGGGGGCGCAGGCGGCGGGGTTGCCGGCAACAAGGGGGGCGCTGCTGGCGGTGGCGTCGGCGGGTCCATCCCGAATGGCGGGAGCATCGGGACCGGTAGCACCGTCGCGACTGGCGGCACCATCGGAACCGGGGGCAGCACCTGTCCGGGCCTCGCCGCCAACGAGGAGTTGATCGACGACCTCGACGACGGCGATCGCTTCATTCCCATGGTCAACGGCCGTTCGGGTGCCTGGACCGACAGCCACGACTCCAGCCCCAGCAGCAAGATGTTTCCCGATCCCAATACCGGGTTCGTCCCGAGCGCCACCGGGGACGCCTGTCGCAAGTATGC
>PNBO01000379.1 GCA_003136095.1 Myxococcales bacterium | reverse complement strand
TCCGGCGGCGCCAGCGTGACGGGCTCTGGCGGCGCCAGCGTGACGGGTTCCGGCGGCACAAGCAGAGGCACGGGCGGCGTTGCCGGCACAACCGGCGCCGGCGGTCAAGTTGGCGGGACGACCGGCAGGGGTGGCCAGGCGGGAGGGACGGCTACCGGCGGCCAGGCGGCTGGGGCGACCGGCAGCGGCGGCCAGGTTGTTGGGACCGGCGGCGGATCTGGGGGAGCTGGAGTCGGTGGGCAAACCGCTGTCGGGGGTCAGGCCGGACAGACGTCTGGGAGCGGCGGCAGTCAGACCGGCGGAGCGACCGGAGTGGACGGCGGATCGGCGAGCAACTGCGTCGGCAAGGCGTGGCCCACCGCCGATCCCACGGTTGCGGGCCCGTTCACGGTTGCCGCGGACAAGGGCGTCGGCCCGCTGGCGGGCTACACCCCGGATCCGATCTATGGGGACACGCAGCAGCGGTTCAATGTCTACCGGCCGTCGAATCTCGCGACCAGCGGATACTGCCACCCCATCCTGGTTTGGGCGAATGGTCACGGCGACAATCCCGAACAGAACCCCCCGCTGTGCGTGGTCAACTCCGCCACCAACCAATGGTGTGGAACGTATCCGGTGATCATCAATCAGCTCGCCTCGCAGGGCTTCGTGGTGGTGGCCTCGCTCAGCACCACGACCTCGCGGGGCAACCCGCTGCCGACCATCACCGGGCTCGACTGGTTGCTCCAGCAGGCCGAGGATTCCACCAGCCCCTATTATCACCACCTCGACACGACCCACATCGGAGCGCTCGGCCACTCGGAGGGCGGAATGTCGACCTGTATCGCCGCAGCGGATCCGCGCATCATCGCGATCGGGACGATCTCCGGCACGTCGACAATTACCAGCCTGCACGGCCCAGCGCTGTTCATCTGCGGCGGAAAGGACACGACCGTCCCGTGCGACGGCGTGCAGACTGCCTACAGTAGCGTGACGAGCCAGCCGGCGATGTTCATGGACAACCTGGCCTCGGACCATGGTGGCTGGGAGTATCAGAACGGCGCCAAGGGCCCCGACATCTTCGCGATGACCGCCTGGTTCAGGGTTCACCTGATGGACGACACCGCGAATCGCAAGTACTTCTACGGCACGAGCTGCACGCTGTGCACGGACAGCCGCGTGACGGTTCAGAGGAACAGCCTCATGACCCAGTAAACGGGATGCTGACCCCATGGTGTCCCAAAACGCATCGCCGAGATTGTCCCACGAATTCGCGAAGATATGGAGCTTGGAAACGGGCCCACGTACGAGAATCTGACCATCGATGTTGCCCATGCCGTTGCAATTCCTGGTCGTGATGATCGCATCCGCGATCAACGATCGGCTGCGGCGCTAGCTCGACTACGTCGAAGAAGAGCGGCGCATTTTGCAGGAACAGCTGGACGCCACCACGGAATGTGTTATCGATGCAGCGGCTTTTACCGTGCCGCGTGCGCTGACATTCCGTGTTTTCGTGTACGCAACATCGGCTAGCCGAATGCCTTCGCTTACGCTGGCCGTGTAGCCGTAGTCATCGGCATTGACGATCAGGAGCTTCTCGGACGCAGGGTGACTCACGGTACGGGAACGATAACAGCTCGGAGCGCGAACGCGACGGCGTGCCGACAAAAAAGTGCGCTCGCGGTAATATTCCGCCAACGTCTTTCCCACCGGCGACGTTTCTATGAGCATGAAGGCCGAATACGCGGCGGACATGGAGGCGCGCCTCGCGCAGGCGGGGTGGTTGCGCCGCTTCGCACGGGCGCTGCTGGGCAACGCTGTCGACGCCGAGGATCTGGCGCAGGACACGCTGGTGGCGGCTTGGCGCCAACCCTCTCGCGGCGGCGGCCGTGCGTGGCTTTCGACCGTGGCGCGCAACTTGGCGGTGGATCGCTTTCGGGGTGACTCGCGGCGGCAACGACGCGAGGAGGCCGCGCACACTCTGCACGACAGCCGCGTTGCCACGCCCGAGGACTTGATCGGCGATGCGCAAATCCACCGCGAGGTTGCCGAGGCAGTGGCGAGCTTGGTGGAACCCTTCCGGCAAACCTTGGTGATGCGCTTCTACCAGGGTCTGTCGTCGGCGGAAATCGCGCGAGAGCTGCGCGAGCCCGAGGGCACCGTCCGGTGGCGTGTGAAGGAAGGACTGGATCGCGTGCGCCACGAGCTCGACCGCCGTCATGGCAGCAATCGTGCGGCGTGGGTGGCGGCGCTGGCGCCGTTGCTTCCCAAGCCTCAAGGGTCACCCCCGCGCTCGCTTCGGGCGCCGCGTACCGTCCCCGCGCCGCTGTACCTGGCGGGTGCCGCCCTGGGCTACTTCGGTCAGCTGAAGCAACGAGGAGCTGCGATTTACGTGTGGAAGGTCGCGGCCGCCAACACACCGGACGAAGGGCTGATTCGGCTGTGCGTCAAGGACGGCAAGGTCTGCGGCGTAAACGTGCAGTAGTCCCCGGCCGTCCGGATCCTAGCCTCGTCCCCCGAAGCCGCCGCCGTCCGGCCGAGTTGTCCCGACGTCCGGCCGGGTCGTCCCGACGTCTGGCCGGGTCGTCCCGACGTCCGGCCGGGTAAATCCGCCATCAGACGGCGTGACGGTCGGAGTGTCAGGCCGCACGAATCCACCATCCGGCGGGGTGAGGGTCGGACCGTCGGGGCGGACAAGTCCACCATCCGGACGCGGTGGAGTCGGCGGGGTCGCTCCGCCCGCTCCCATAACACCGCCCGTGCCTCGCACGCCGCCCGAACCAACGGCGCCCCCACGACCGGGGTTGCCTCCCGAGCTGATTGCACCGCCCTTGCCCGAAGAGCCACCCGTCCCCGAGGAACCGCCGCCCGAATCACAGCCCACCATTGCCGAAACTATGAGCACTGCCCCGACTGCGCAAAGTGCAAGAACCAATCCTTTCTTCATCGCGTATTCCCTCCACCAGTTGAGGATTCTCGACGGGAGGAACCACCGCACGGGCGCCTCGGGCCAAGATCGATCGTTGTGCTGCACCGGTCACCTATGTGGGCGCGGGAACCGTTTTTTTCGTCAAATACAAACGTGCTCTCGCCCGGGACGGGCTTCTGCTTCCCTTGACGGGAGTGCGTCAAGAAAGGAACACAGAAGTGACGCGGCTCGCTTTCTCGGCAGCTTGCGACGCAAACCTACGGATCCGATCAGAAACCGAGACTCAGTGGACCTCGACCGAGAAGCCGCCGCCGCATGGAAATCGAAGGCGCTGCCCGCGGATGACTACTTGGCGAACCACAGGGTGCTGATCGCTGGGGGTGTGGACGCCACCACGAATCCGACAGCGTCGGTGGAGCTGCACGTCTATTGATCGCCGATAGTCGTTGAACCAAATACAACCAGGCCAACGGGGATGCGCTCCCCGCGGCGATCGAGGTTACATTGGGTGCCGGTCTAGGGGTTCAGCGACGTGAGCTGCTGCTTGACCGGCGTCCCGATCGCGTTGGGTGTTCCGCTGTAGTCCGCGATCATCTGCGGGAAGCCGCAGCCCCATTCGTCGACGATCCAGGCCCACGCCGTCCAGCCCATGCCCATGCTTTCGAACGAGCTCATGTAGTCCGAGTAGATCGAGGCGGTGCACTGGGTGGGCGAGATGCTGTGGCCGATCGATGTCACGTTGGCGTCGCCGAACTCGGTTGCGACGACCGGCAACTTCGCGCACGCCGTCTTCCACGCGTTCGGGTCGGACTTGAAGATGTAGGGGTGAACGGCGTAAGCGCTTGCGTTGGCGGAATCGGTGACGCCGGTCGTCACGTAGCCGGAGAGGTCGTAGGTGTAGTCCGTGCCGCTGACCAGGATCAGGTTCTTGGTGGCGCCGTTGCCACGAATCTTGGCGATGGTGGTATTCGCCCAGGTGCGTAGATTGTCGTTGCCGTCGGTGGGCTCGTTGAAGAGCTCGAAGATGATGCGCCCATCCTTGAAGAAGCTGTCCTTGGAGATGGTGTCCCAGAACGTGGTGTGGCTCGACGACGGACTGCCACCGACGTAGTGCAGATCCAGGATGACGTCGAGGCCCTGTTGCAGCATCCAGTTGATCACGCGCTTGACCTGGCGCTGGTAGGCCGGGCCGTTGCAGGTCGCGCCGCCGGTCGAGGCGCCAGCCCACAACGTGTCCAGAACGGGCAGACGAACCGCGTTGGGCTTCCAGGCTTTGATGCGCTGGATGTCCTCGCGGGTGATGCCGAAGCCGGCGCAGTCCCACTCGAAGGACGAGCGCACGAGGCCACGAATCTTGTAGGCGTTGCCGTTCCGCTTGATGGTGGTGCCGCTCACCGACCACGAGACGTCTTGCGCGGGCGTGGTGGGCGCGGCCTCGGTCAGGAAGTGGACGTCGTCGACGTAGCAGTCGATGGGATTGACGCTGGGCGATCCCGAGCGCGGACTGTAGGGATTGACGTGGATCTGGAACGCGATCAACTTCGTCTTGTCGACGCCGCTCGTGAAGGTGGTGCCGTTGGGATCCTGGAGCAGCTCGGAGAAGTACAGCTTGGTGTACGTCCAGTCCTTGGTGATGACCGCGTTCTTCACCATGTATTGGTTGCAGGTGTTGTCCGAGTACTTGCACGGGCTCGAGACGATCGAGGGGTCGATGTCGGCGTCTTGCGCGGCATCCACGACCTTGTTGAGCTCGAACTGCAGATCCTTGCTGCACTTGGCCCAGAAGCCGACGCCCGTGTACTTGGACCCGTCGTAGGCCAGTTTCTTCTTGTTGGGCAGTGGTCGCGCCATGAAGTCGATGCCCCAGCCGACGTAGTCGCCGGTGGTGGCCGGACCCGGAGACGTGACGTGGAGAGCGCCCTTGCTGCTGCACGGGCCGTGCACCGATGTGTCGACCTTGAAAGTATTCGACGAGTACAGCGGATTCATTGGACCCGCGGTCTGCATGATATTGAACGAGTCATTCGTGTCGCCCTTCGCGTACGCGTACCAAGGCAACGCGTCTTGCCCGCGTCCGTCCTGGACGTACTGGTAGAGGCTGCTGTTCTCGAAGTCGGAGATGACTTGAATGGCAGGAATGGAGACCGAGCCGTATACCGGATCCGTGCACTTCAGATCCGCGGCCGTTCCGGTGCTGCCACCGCCCCCGGAGCCACCCGCAGCCGTGCCCCCAGCGCCAGCCGTGCCCCCAGCACCAGCCGTGCCACCGCTGCCGGCAACGCCACCGCTGCCGGTCGTGCCACCGCTGCCGGTAGTGCCACCCGACGGAGTCGTGCCACCCGCACCAGCCGAGCCACCGCTGCCGGTAACGCCACCGCTGCCCGCCGTGCCGCCGCTGCCACCCGAGCCGCCTTTGCCACCGGATCCCACGGCTGCGCCTGTGCCACCGCTGCCCGCCGTGCCGCCGCTGCCGGCCGAACCACCGCTCCCCGCCGTGCCGCCTTTGCCGCCAGATCCCGTCGAGCCGCCGCTGCCGGCCGAGCCGCCGCTGCCGGCCGAGCCGCCGCTGCCGGCCGTGCCACCGCTGCCGCCGCTGCCTCCGCTGCTGGTGCCGCCGCTGCCGCCGCTGCTGGTACCGCCGCTGCCGCCGCTGTTACCGCCACTGCCACCTTTGGCTGAGCCGCCGCTGCCGCCGCCGGCACCCCCTTTGCCTCCACCGCCGGCGCCGCCGCCGCAAGCGATGAGCAAGAGGGCCAAGCCTCCCGCGAGCAAGACCCGCGGAACAAATGCATCGCGGACCGGACGCTGAGCCGGCCCGGCCTGGATGGATTGGCGAAGTTTCGTCGAGCGCATAGATGACCTCCTATGACGAGCAGTCAGGTGTTCATGGCCCGGAGATGGGCGATCGAGGCTCGGATGCGGAGTTAGGGCTGGAGAACCAAGGAAACCGTCGTACATATCCGTAGTTCGGGTACATCTGCCTTCAATGTGTGAACACCTTAGCCACCAGGAATAGGAAAGCGCAATCTTTACTGAAAGCCGGATAGCGGCGTGGCTGATGACGCTCCCTGGTTGTCCTTCGCCAAGTCGTTATCTGCGGCCCCTGTTCTCCGACGGTGGCGACGACCTCTGGCTGACGACGTGAGCTACTCGCCCACCCTCCCTTTGACCACGCCGAAGATTCTCTTTTTCGGTTGAATGTGCGTCCGCGACGAGTCGTCTCACCCAGAGAGGTACCCCCCTATGCGCTTGAGAGTGTTGAGCCTCCTCCTGCTCGCCGGCTGTCCCGGCCCCTGCAGCCAGCCGCCGCCGGACAACAGCCGGGGCTACCAGCCGGCGCCAGAAGATCCGCAGCCACAGGCGCAGCCAAACGCTCAGCCACAACAAGATCCGCCGCAACCCCGACAGGAGCAGCCACCATACCCGCAGGCGCAGTCGCCGTCTCCGCAGGAGCAGCCGCCATACCCGCAAGAGCAACCGCCGTACCCGCAGGCGCAGTCGCCGTCTCCGCAGGAGCAGCCGCCATACCCGCAAGAGCAACCGCCGTACCCGCAGGCGCAGCAACAGGCATCCTACCCGCAGACCCAATCCGAATTGCCGCCGTACGCGCCGCCACCCGTCCCACCGGCGACCGATCCGGCGTACGACGGCCCGATCTACGACGACCCCTCGCCCACCGTCGTCGGCGACAGTGTTCCTTCGGTCGACGTATTCTTCAACGATCTGGCGCCATACGGTAGCTGGTACGACGATTCTGGGAACGGTTGGGTGTTCGCACCGCCCTCTCCCACGTACGTGCCATACTCGAACGGGCGCTGGAGCTACACCGACTACGGATATACCTGGGTGTCGGCCGATCCTTTCGGCTGGGCTACCGACCACTACGGACGCTGGATCTGGACCAACCGCTGGGTGTGGCGCCCCGACACCACCTGGGGCCCGGCCTGGGTGCAGTGGCGGGTCGGCGATGGATTCATCGGCTGGGCGCCCGCCGGATACACCGCCGGCGCNNCCTACGTGCCCAGCTACTTCTATGGGGGCGACCCGCGCCCGTATTTGGGTACGTCGCAGCCTATGCAGCGCTATCGCCGGCACGGCGGCGCAGTCTGGGCGGCCGGCCCCGACGCCAACTGGTTGCGGCGCTACCGGATCGAACGCCGGCCGGAGCGCCTGAACCTGACCGACATGGGTCGCTACAACGAGCAGCAGCGGATGGAGGCCGAGCGGCGCGTGCGCCAGCCGCAGCCCGAATGGGACAATCGCCACCAACGCGACGTGGAGGCGCGGCGCAATCTGGAAGTCCAGCCGCGTCAGCAAAAGGGCGATCCTGGCCGGAGTGAAGCTCAGCGCCAGCAGCAGGACGAGCAGCAGCGTTGGTCGAACGATCAGCGCCAGCGGGCCATGGACGATTCCCAACGCCGCCAGGCCGAAGGCCAACAGGACGAGGCACGCCGCCAACAAGAGCAGCAGCGCCAGCGAGAGCAGCTGCGCCAGCAAGAAGAGCAGCGTCAACAGGAGCAGCAACGCCAACAGGGGCAGCAACGCCAACAGGAGCAGCGCCAGCAAGAGCAGCAACGCCAACAGGACGAGGCGCGCCGCCAACAAGAGCAGCAGCGCCAGCAAGAGCAGCAACGCCAACAGGAGCAGCAACGCCAACAAGAACAGCAGCGTCAGCGAGAACAGCAGCGTCAGCAGGACGAACAGCGCCGCCAGGACGAGGCACGTCGACGGCAAGACGAGGAACAGCGGAACCGCGCCGCCGAGGTGCAGCGGCACGAGCAGGAAGAGCAAAAGAAGCGCGCGGACGAGGCGCGGCGACGCAACGACGAGGAGATGCGAAAGGCCGCTGGGAGGCGGCACGAGAACCATCCCTAGTTCCGCCCGTCAGAATCCCGNNGGCAGGTTTGCGCGGCCGATCCATCGTGTCCGGCAGCGTTGCTCGTCGGTTACATAGCTACGGCTATGCGCCCTCCTCGCGCCTTGCCGGCCGCGCGCCTCGTCCGCGGAAACCCGCCCGTTCTTCTGACGGGCGTCACTAGCCGATCGTCGTCCGATCAGTTTGGAAATGGTCGCGCAGTTCCGCGGGTTATGCCGAGCTCGGCATAATCCGCACTTCTGCCTGATCCTCTCCATCGCCCGTTTTCTGCATCGTAAGCCGGCCACCCGCGAGGGAGCCAGGATGGTCGTTTTCCCTGTTGGTCGTGCGCCGATTTTGGCAGGATGCTCACGTAAAGATCATGAGGACCTCGATTCTCGTCTTGACCGTGGTGACCCTGGGCATGGTCGGCGTGGCCTGCAATTCGACGAAGCCGACCTCGCGCGTACCGGATGGCGGCGCCGACAGTGCCAGCGGCACGGGCGGTGGCACCGGCGGTGGCGGGCTCGGCACGGGGGGGAACGGTGGGCTTGGCGTCGGCGGGACTGGCAGTGGCGGAGCACCTGGCCTAGGCGGCAGCAGCGGCTCCGGCGGCCTGCCGGGAACCGGCGGGGCATCCAGCCGAACCGGTGGCAGCGCAGCGGGTGGGGCGAGCAGCGGCAGTGGCGGCGCGAGCGCAGGCAGCGGCGGCGCTGGCCGCGGCGGGACCGGCGGCGGCGCCGCGGGGGGCAGCAGCGGTGGTATCACCGGCACGGGCGGCTCCTCGGGGACGGGCGGCATCAGCAGCAGCGGTGGCATCACCGGCACGGGCGGCGCCTCGGGGGCGGGCGGCACCAGCAGCAGCGGTGGTATCACCGGCACGGGCGGCTTGACGGGCGCGGGCGGCGCCAAGGGGGGCTCCACGGGAGGCGGCGGCGCCAGCGGCGGGGCGGGTGGCACATCAAGCACTTGCCCCCCAGCGACCCCCTTGGCCGGCGGTAAGCAGTACTGCTCAAACTCCAAGGGCAACGTGGGCGGCGGTTACTCCTATGAGCTTTGGTCGAACGGAAGTGGGTCGGGATGCATGACCGTCTTTGGCGTCGATGCGAATTTTAGCGCAACCTGGACCAATGTTGGGGATTTGCTGGCCCGCATCGGCCTGGGATTCGACGAGACCAAGACTCCCACCCAAATAGGAATCATTTCATCAGACTTCGCGGAGACAAAGACGGGCAACAGCGGCTTGGTATACGTCGGAATCTACGGGTGGTCTGTCAACCCGCTGCGCGAATACTACATCATCGAAGACTGGGGGATCTCTAGGCCTGCTGGTGTTGCATCCGACGGTACTCCTCGTACTCAGATGGGTACGATTACCGTCGATGGGGACAGCTACGATGTCTGGAAACACACGCAAACGAATAAGCCCGCCATTACGGGTGACAACCAAACCTTCGACCAGTATTTCAGTGTCCGGCAGACGGCTCGCCAGTGCGGACACATCTCCATTTCCGAACATTTTTCCAAGTGGGCCGGGCTAGGCTTGCAGTTGGGGAATCTGGAAGAGGCCAAGCTCCTCGTAGAAGCACAGAATAGTAGCGGAACCATTGATTTCACAACGGCAACCGTCGTGGTCAAATGAACAACGGCTATACTGGTTGACCAAGGAGCCCCTCGGTCGCAACGGGCTCCCCGTGACGCGGCGGCGCAGAACGCGGCTCTGCTTTGGTAGGGCCGTCCCCGCGCCATCGTGAACGGCAGCGCTTCTGTGGGTAGGTCGAGGTCATCGACACGAGCCCGTGCCCAAAAGAAACTCTTCACGCGAGGAGCCGGGACTTGGACGCGGATTCCGAGTTCGGCAAGGCTTCATTAGGCCGCTCGATGTTGTACTCCATCTGGAGGTCATCGAACTTTCACTGCGGGTAGAGGGACTGGGCAGATGGCATAGATGCGTCATCAGGCAAACGGGCGTTCACCTGCGCGAACGAAATGTGGGCCGTTTCCAAACTGCATCGCTGCTTCATCCGAGGCTTCGATGGGCGCCTGCTGTTCCACAGCCGTCTCTGAAGTAAGCGAATTCATGCAGCAATTCCCGCGATAAGTTTCTGTGCAGCAGGGGTTTCTTCGTGTGAGAACCTCTACTGCCCGTCGCGGCATCGCGGCTCCGTGCCCGGAACCCGCCCCTTGCGGGCCGCGTTTCGTATGTCCGGGCGGTCAGCAGGTGTTTCTGCATGACTCTGAACAAGGCTGTCTTCCCCGGCTGCCGGTGGGTTGTACACCGGGCCGGCGGGTGACGGCTGTGCGCGTGCCGCTGCCTCCACGCAGCAGAGTTCTCGACAAGTGGGTCACGGAAGGTGCTCCCCCCGCTCTCTCCCTCCCAAGATCCCCTCTCGCTACAGCAACCTCTGCGCCTTGATCCGCAAGTAGCGGTTGATGAGTCTCAGGGTCATAGCGCCTGCTGGACCGGCTATCGACGTAGCGACGGGATCCACCCGGGAGCCAGGTGGTCCGCCCATTGAATGAATCCGGTTGTGGTGGTAGCCCTAGGCATCTAGGCTAGCTATGCACAATCAGGAAATGCCCGAGGCTGAACCTGGCAAAGACGGTTGGGTGAGCCCCAAAGAGACGCCCGCGACGGCGCCGGCACTGACCGAGCGCGAGCGTCATCGTCTCATCCATGAATGGAACCAGACCAACATGGAGCTACCAGAGGTGTGCGTCCACACGTTGTTCGAACGGCAGGTGGAGCGCGCTCCGGATGCCGTGGCGGTGGTCTTTGGCGAGCAGAGGCTGACCTATCGAGAGCTCAACCAACGTGCCAACCAGCTCGCGCATTTCCTCCGCCAGCGCGGCGTCGGGCCGGAGACCCTCGTGGGGGTGTCTTTCGAGCGCAACCCGAACCTCGTCATCAGCCTGCTCGGCGTATGGAAGGCCGGCGGGGCCTATGTCCCGCTCGATACGACCTATCCCCCCGAGCGCCTGACCTTCATGGTGGAGGACTCGGGGATTCGCGTGCTGCTCACCGAGCGGAAGTGCAGCCATCTCTATCCCGGCTTCGCCGACAAGATGGTGTGCGTGGATGCCCACTGGGAGACGATCGCGCGGGAGTCGCGCGACAATCCCCAGGCGGGCAGCCTGCCGTCGAATCTCGCCTACGTCATGTACACCTCGGGCTCGACCGGGCGGCCCAAGGGCGCCATGATCCTGCATGGCGGCCTCGTCAACTACCTCACCTGGGCGATCAAGACTTACGCGCTGACCGCCGGCGGATCGGTGCCCGTTCACACCTCCGTGTCGTTCGACTTGACCGTGACCAGCCTGTATCCGGCCCTGCTGTCGGGCGGCCAAGTCGAGCTGCTTCCGGAGGACGTGGCGGCCCAGAGCCTGCTGGCGGCATTGCGACGGGGCAAGGACCGCAACTTGGTCAAGATCACCCCAGCGCACTTGGACCTCCTCGGACAGCAGCTCGCAGCGCACGAGGTCGCGGGGCTGACCAGGCTCTTCGTCATCGGCGGCGAGAACCTGCCGGCGGAGAGCCTGCAACTCTGGCGTGACTTTGCGCCACGCACGCGCCTCATCAACGAATACGGCCCCACCGAGACCGTGGTCGGGTGTTGCGTCTACGAAGTCCAGGCCGGCGACCCGGCTCATGGCCCGGTGCCCATCGGTCGTCCCATTGCCAACACCCGTCTCTACGTGCTCGACCCGGCTCTGCAGCCGGTGCCAGTGGGCGTCATGGGCGAGCTTTACATCGGCGGCGCGGGGGTCGCCCGCGGCTACCTCAACCGGCCCGAGCTCACGCGCGAGCGGTTCCTGCAAGATCCCTTCGGCGGCGGCCCCGAGGCGCGCATGTACAAGACCGGCGATCTCGCCCGCTATCGCCCCGACGGAGTGCTGGAGTACTTGGGCCGCGTCGACGATCAAGTGAAGGTGCGCGGCTATCGCATCGAATTGGGGGAAATCGAGGGGGCACTGGCCGGGCATGCGGCCGTGCAGTCGTGCGCGGTGGTGGTGCGCGAGGACGCGCCCGGGGACAAGCAGCTCGTCGCATATGTCGTGGGCCGGCCGGGGCAGCCTCCCGAGCCCGCCGAGTTGCAAGGCTTCGCCAAAGATCGCCTGCCGGACTACATGGTGCCTTCGCAATTCGTCTTGCTCGATGCGCTCCCCCTCACCAACAACGGCAAAGTCGACCGCCGGGCGCTGCCCCAGCCGACCGCACTCGCGGCGCCGACCGCGACCGCCTATCGGGCGCCGCGGTCACCGACTGAGGGCACCTTGGCCGAGATCTGGCAACACCTCCTCAAGCGCGAGCGCGTCGGTACCCGCGATGACTTCTTCGACGCAGGCGGCCATTCGATGCAGGTGTTGGCGCTCGTGGCGCACATTCGAGACAAGTTGGGCGTGGAGCTGGAGCTGCCGACGGTCTTGCAGAATCCGACCATCGAGTCGCTGGCCGCCGCCATCGATGCCATCCTGGGACCGGCGGAGCCCGTGGTCGCGCCTCCGCCAGAGCCCCACCCGTGGCTGACCGAGCTGCGCGGCGGCGGCCGCCAGCACCTGTTCTTCGTCTACGACGGCGACGGCGAGCTTCTGCCCTATTTGACACTCGCCCGACGGCTGCCCGCCGAATTCGCGGTCTGGGGAATCTCGCCATATCGCCTGCCCGGCATCCCGCTCGCCCATTTGACCATCCCCGAGATGGCGCGGCACTGCGTGCAGTGCCTCCAACAGCGGCAGCCGCACGGGCCCTACCTATTGGGCGGACTGTGCGCCGGCGGGGAAGTCGCGTTCGACGCTGCGCGCCAGTTGGAAGAGCAAGGTGAGGCGGTCCAGGCCGTGCTCCTGCTCGACGCGGTTCAGCCCACGACCCCGCATCGACCCTGGCGGCAGTCGCTGCGCCGCTGGCGGCGTTTCCTGGCCGTGTTCGAGGAGCAGGGCGAGGCGCGGGCCAGCGCCCGCCCCCCGCATCCGCCGACGTCGGCCGGGCCGGCGGATGCGGGCCGCGCGTGGCACAAGACCTTGACCGAAGCCAGCCGCAAGGTGCGCAACCTAATTCGCTACGAGGCCGTCCACTCGGTCGAGTCGGTCGGGATCTATGCCCGACAGCAGCTGCTCAGACGGGTATTGGCCAGAGGCTCGGCGTGGCCGCCATGGATCCCCTCGCTCAGCGTGCGCCAGATCTACGACTTCTGCGCTCGCAGCAACTACCGTCCCGGTACGCTGCGCGCCCGTGTCATTCTGGTGAAGGCCGGGGCAGGGGACGACACCATGGACCGCGGGAGCGAGCTGGTCGCGGATCCCTTCCTGGGCTGGAAGGCGTACGCCGTCGGGCAACTGGACGTGATCGATGTGCCCGGTGGCCACAGTGGAATGCTGCAGGAACCGAATGTCGGCCTGCTTGTTCGTGAGCTGGTCCGGCGGCTCGACCTAGGTCGTTGAGGCCAGCCGGTGGGGGTGGGGCGTGGTTGCGCCCAGCCCGCAACCCGTATAGGGTAGTGGGCCAGTGAGAGAGTGCGGAGTGTGAGCCCCATCGGCACAGATGAGTTCACTTCTTGGGCCCACCTGCCCTGGCGCCGGCGCCTCCCGTCCACGCTCCGCGACCTATATCGCTACGTTCGTACCGACCTCCTGTGGATGCAGTTGCTCATGGAGAACCGGGCCGGCGTGGTCGTCCTGCAATACCATTCGGTTCCCGAGCCCGACGCCGCGCCCTTCATCGAGCCGGGAAACCGGACGGATCGGGACCTGTTCTGTCGGCAGATGGAGTTCATCGCCCGCCATCGGCGCGCGATTGACATCGATTCCGCGTTGCGGGTGATCGACGGCACGCAGAAAGCCGAGTTGGGCACGGTGCTGCTGACCTTCGATGACGGCTATCGTGATAATCACGGCTACGTTGCCGCTCTGCTCGACTCGTTGCAATTGCCGGCCGTCTTCTACTTGCCGACCGGAGCGATCACGGGCGGGGATGTTCCTTGGATCGACTCCCTTTACTGCGCGTTCCGCTACCGAACGCGGAATGATTTGCGCCTGCCGGACGCTGCCGTTCACTACAACCTGGACGACCTAGCTCAGTGCCGGACAACCTACCGCGCCCTCCACGCCAAGCTCATCGCGGCGGACTTGCAAACCCGCACTTCGTTGTTGGCGTATGTCGTCGATGCTTTGGCTCCGTCCGCGTCGCCGCCCCGACTGGTCATGACCTGGGACGAGGTCCGCGAGGCCAGGCGCCGCTATCCTCGCATCTGCTTTGGCGTGCACGGCGCGGAGCACCTGGACCTGACCGCGCAAGCAGTGGACGCGGTCGCGATCGACCTGGATGCGTGCAAGAAAGATTTCCAGCGCGAAATCGGCGAGCCGCCGCAACACTTCGCCTACCCGTACAATCGGTCCAACCCGGGCTTGCGCCGATCTCTGTCCGAGCGTGGGTTTCGCAGCGCCCTGACCAGCGGTAGCCGAATCCTCATCGGCAAGTGGACGGACGCCCTGGACATCCCGCGGTTGGACGCGCCCAGCAACTTCAGGTTGCTCTCGCATTGGACCCTGGGTGCGTTTTACGTCCGCGGCGTCAGGGTCGGCCGCTGACGACACGCCTGTCCATCGCCACCCGGTCACACGCGGCGCGGAGTCGCGGCGAATGCAGGGCGTACGGTGCGTGCAGCGTGAGCGCGCGTGTGCACAACCGTGTCGGGCACGCGACCAGCTTCCGAGCGGTCTCACCTCGTCCCGAGGTCAGAGGTTTGCCCTCTCGGTTTGGTCATGCCAGGCAGCGAGGACGGTCGACTTTCGGGACGAGAAAATCGACAATGTCGCTTGCCTCGTTGTGATGACGTTCACGAAGGTGGAGACGATCGCGTTGAACGGCGCCATGACGATCGAGTGAAGCGCGGCCTCCAACGGCCTGAATTGCCTGGATTTTAGCCCGATTTTGAGAACAGCGATCCCGGTCAACGCGATTGTTTTCCCGCCCTTTGGACTGAGCGTCTACCCTGCCGGTATTCACCCCAGCTGTGAATCAAGACATTCCGGAGTCGGGCGTATGCAGCTGCAACACACGCGAAAGCGCAGAACAAATCGGCATCGGCCACGCTTGCTACCTTCGCCCGCGTTGGCTACCTCGGCGTCAGCTTCATCACCACATACCTCGAGCCATTCTTTCCTCCGTCCGACCAGTACATGCTGGTGGCGTCGATGGCGATGGCGACGGGATAGGCGCGCGCCGGAACCAACGTGGTCGTACCGGTGCCGTCCACGGACACCTTCATGAGCGCGCCCCCCGATCCGGCCGCGGCCGAGTTCGCCCAGTAGACGCTCGTGTCGCCCACGGCGACCGAGGCTGGACTCGCCTGATCCTTGGCGAGGATGGTGGTGGTGCCTCCACCGAGCGGCACCTTCGTCACCGTGCCGTCCGTGTAGCTGTTGGCGGACGTGCCCGAGCTGGCCGCATAGGCGTTCGTGCCATCGATGGCGATGTCGCAGGGCCGGGAAAGCCCGGACGAAAGAGTGGTGAATGCGCCACCGCCGAGGGGTGCCGTCATCACGGTACCGGAGCCTACCCAGTAGACGTTCGCGGAGCTCACGGCGAGGCTCCACGCACTCACGCCCGTACCGCTCGCCACCGTCGTTACCGGCCCTCCGTTGTGGGAGGTCTTCATGATGTTGCCATTTGCCCAATAGACGCTGGTGGCGTCGACGGCGATGTCGCTGGGGTAGCCTTGCCCGGAGGCGATGGCGATCGCGTCCCCGCCGGCCAAAGGCATCTTCATCACCGTGGCGCCGAAGTAGTTCACCCAGTACACGCCGTCCGTGCCCACGGTGATGTCCTCAGGCTCGTTTTGCCCCGTGGCGAGCGTCGTGGCCGAGCCGCCGGCCAGCGGCACCATCATGATCTTGCCGCTCGTGGTCGACCAATAGACGCTCGTGGCGTTTACCGCCAGCCCGAGGGCCATGTCGGTCGAGGCCAGGGTGGCGAGGCAGCGCCCCGAGCTGCACTCCACCGTGGAAGGTGCGGTGGCGGTGCAGACCGTGTTGCACCCGCCACAGTGGTTGGCATCCGTCTGGGTATCGACGCAGGCACCACTGCAATTGGTCTTGTTGCACACGCACGACGGCACCGTGCCGCTCCAGGTGCCGTTTGCCTGACAGGTGATGGTCGCCGTCCCCGAGAGCGTGAGGCCGGAAAGGCAACTGAACGTGGCTGTCGACGAGTACGTCGTCGTTGGCGCACTCGCGCTGCCGTTGACCGGCGTTCCGGGCGGCCCGAAATCGACGGCAACACAGGTGGGCGCAGTACCGCTCCAAGTCCCATCTGGCTGGCACGTGCGGGTCGGCGCGCCGACCATGTCGTAGCCCGCGCGACAGGTATAGGTCGCCTGGGAGCCAGTCCTCCGCACCGGTGCGGACACCGTTCCGCCGACCGGATCCGACGGCGTCGGACAGCTTCCGCTCACGCAGGTCGGGGTCGTCCCGGTCCAAGCGCCAGTGGCCTGACAGATCCGCAGCGACGGCTGTGGCTCGCCCAAACTCCATCGGGATCACCTTCCGCGGCGACGGCGGCAGATACGGCCGGACACGCGGTTCTCCATCACGCCAAGCCATGTGCGGTCGCCTTGCGACTGTGAGCATCATCACGGGATGGCTGCCATCTTTCTTAGCTTCCTCGGCGCACTTCGCTCGGCTGTCCGCAACCGCGGCGACCTCGTCATCGAGCTCCTGGCTCTTCGTTAGCAATAAAGAGGAACGCGAGCCCTGGCTTTTTGGAGCAGCGCATTGCGCGGCCATGGTAGTTGTCGCGGACGAGATCTTGGCCCAAGATGTGAGCCAAGAAGCGTCTATCTCGCCACTATATCCACCATATCTATGTCCACTATATACTGATATGGGAATCCTACCGAAAACCCGCGGAGGCATGTCATGAGACGAAGCTCACTAGTCGGCTATCTGCTTTCCCTCGCTGTTTCGCTTGGTGCTATCGCTTGTTCGTCGAATGCCCCCGCGCCACAGAGTGGGACAGGTGGCCAAGGCTCTGGTGGCGTGGCGTCAAGTGGCGGCAAGACCGGTAGCGGCGGCGCCAACTCTGGGGGGACGGCTGGCACCGCCCAAACCGGTGAGGGTGGCAGCTCCGCGACGGGTGGCAGCTCCGCGACAGGCGGTAGCTCCGCGACAGGTGGCACCTCGGCGACAGGCGGCAGGTCCGCAACTGGCGGCAGCTCTTCCGGATCGACCGGGGGAGTGACGAGCACCGGCGGGTCTACTGGCAAAGGCGGAACTACCAGCGCGACCGGCGGTGGCGGTGGCACTGCGACAGGCGGCGCCGGCGGAAGCGCAGGCTCGACGGGTACAGGTGGCACCGGACCAGCTACGGGTGGGGCATCGGGCGCAGATGCGGGCCGCGACGGAGCGGCGCCCGGCACCGGCGGTAGGGACAGCGGCGGATTCGGCGGACAGGGTGGCGGAACCGGCGGTCAATCGAGCACCGGTGGATCCATGGGTGGCACCGGCGGTTCCACCGCATACAACCCCTGCAAGGCCAGCCCCTGCGTAATCCTGCCGCTCGGGGATTCGATCACCCTCGGCTACGAGTCGTCGGACAGCGCGGGCTACCGCTCGCAGCTCTTCAAGCTCGTGGTCGCAGCAAACCAGAATGTCACCTTTACCGGCTCGCTGCAGAGCGGGCCAGATACGGTGTCGGGCAAGACCTTTCCCAAGAACCACGAGGGTCACTCGGGATTCACCGTCACTCAAATCACGGGATACGTCCCGCCCAGCAAGGCCTTCATCGCGACGCCCCACATCGTGCTGTTGCACATCGGGACCAACGACATGACCAGCAACGCCGATCCGACGACCACAGCAAATCAGCTTGACACCTTGGTTACCAATCTGATCGCGGCGGCGCCCAATGCCCTTATCGTGGTGGCGAAAATAGTACCGCTCGGCTATACGAACACGAACTACACTAGCTACATCGCGAAGATCCCGGGTATTGTTACTGCGCACGCTAACAAGAACCAGAACGTGGTGCTGGTCGATATGAGCACGCTGCCGACGTCCGATATCCGGGGCAGCGGCGACGTACATCCGACCGATAAGGGATACGCGGATATAGCGAACCTTTGGTACGGCGCCATCAAGGGCTTCTTGCCGTAGGAACGTTCATCGGCAGATCCCGGGCTGTCCGAACAGCCAGTGCGGTCACGCAAGCGGCCTCGCGTTGGTAATCGTTCAGCATTCCTCCGAGCCGCGAGCGACAGACCACCTTGTCACTCGCCCCACTGTCGTTCGGCGAGCCGGATTGCTTCCTGATCAACTGGACGTCGAGTCCGTGGTGGAATCGCTCGCCCAGGCAGTGCGCCATGAGCTCCCTCACCACGTGCCGCAGATGCTGTTCGCCAAAGAAGATGAAGTGATCCAGCAGGACGCACGTCGAGCTAAGTCGCCGCTCAAAGATAACTCTAGCAGGTGCGCGGCCGATCCATCCCGGCTGGCTGCGTCGCTCGTCGCTCACATACCGACGGGTATGCTCGCTCTTCGCTTCTTGCCATCCGGGCGCCTCGGCCGCGCTCTTTGCACGAGTTATCCTTTCGCGGCTCCTAAGGGATGACCGGAATGTCCGGTGGCGGCGACGCTGGTGGGGGTGCCCCCGGTGGTGGCGGCGAAACTGGCGGAGGCGGCGGGGCCGGCGGCAACGCCGGCGGAGGTGCCTGCGGTGGCGCCTCCCCAGGCGGCGTGGCTCCAGGCGTAGGTGGCGGGGATGGCGGCAGATCGACCGGGATCACACACCCCGAGAGATCAAAGAACATGAACTCCAGCGCCTTNNACCACGGGATCTCCGGGGAATCCGGTCGAAGCGGAGTCGCTCACGTGCAGGGCGGTGTAGACGAACTTTCCGCATTGGTCGGCTGCAGCGGCGCCGATCGGAGTGTTGAAAGAGAAAAAGTGTGTGTACTGTGCCGCGCCGGTCGTGGCACCCGCGTCTATGGTCGCGGCCCCGGCATTTGCGGGTTCGTAGATCCACCGCTGCGAAGGTGGATTGATTGCGTCGATGGCGGTGTATTTCGCCATGCTTGTCAGCGCCAGGTGACCCAGGGTCGTGGATGCGCCGACGTTCATCAGCCAGTTCGCAAACGCGACGCCCTTGGGGAAGGATAGGTCGATGAGCGTGTCCCTTGAATCCGTTCCAATCTTGGTGACGGCCTTTGACAAGTCATACCAGGTTGCGACTTCACCGAAAGTGGAAGGGTAGTTCGTGTACGAGCGGATCCACGCGAAGTGAAAGTGCTCGCCAAACACGCGACCGCCGGCATTGAGATAGGCCTTCATGAGATCGACAGCAGCCGGACTGGGAATAAATGCTCGGCCGGCGGTGCCTCCTAGGTCTCCGCCCTTATCGTTGCCACCACAGTTGAGCAGGATGACGTCGTACTTGTTTAGGTGATCCTGGCTGTCCCAAAGGTTGGCTGTTGCATCGGGGAATGTGTCGGTGCTGCCCGCGATCTGGTTGCACTTGTCTGGGTTTAGCGACTGGTTGTACATGTGAATCGAGCCGGTGCCCGTGGGCAGAGAGAACTCGGCTGCATCAACGCCGATGCGGCGAAGAAGACACTGCAGGCGTTCTTTGGCGGTTTGCGGGTTGTCGTCGGTCCCTGCATCTCCCCCCGTGATCGCAATCTTGGGGATGCTGGTGTACTGGCCGTTCTGGTCGCCATCGTGGACATTCCTTGGCAGGCGCAACAACTTGACCGGCTTGGTCTCGCTGATCGGATTGTCCGCACACTTACGCGTGACCATCGACGCCGGGATGGTCACCTGGCGCCGCCACTTTCCCAGTTGCAGAAGCAAGGGGAAATCCGTTCCCCAGGGCACGTTCTGGAGAGTGAAGTGGCCGTTGGCATCCGTCAACGCGGTCGCAATCGGTTGGCCCGTTACCTGGGTATCACAAGATACACAGGTCGCGCCGGTGGTGATGGGGTCAGGCGCTGCGTTCGGGATAGACACGATCACGTTGTAGAGTGGGTTGTAGCCGGCTGGGTCGTATACTGTTCCGCTGATGCTGGTGGTGGCCCCGCCATCGCAGCGAACTTGCTTCAG
>PNBO01000055.1 GCA_003136095.1 Myxococcales bacterium | reverse complement strand
GACTTCGGCATCTTCGTGGAAATCGAGGAGGGCATCGACGGCCTGGTGCACGTCTCCGACCTATCCTGGACCCAGCGGGTGAAGCACCCCTCCGAGCTCTACCAGAAGGGCGACGAGGTCGAGGCCGTGGTGCTCAACATCGAGTTCGACGGCGAGAAACCCAAGGTGTCTCTCGGTATCAAGCAGCTGGTTCCCGATCCGTGGGATCGCATCCCGTACGACTACCCGGCGGGCAAGATCGTCGAGTGCAAGGTGCTCAAGGTGCTCGACTTCGGCGCCTTCGTCGAGATCGAGAAGGGCATCGAGGGGCTCATCCACGTCTCCGAGTTCTCCGACGAGCGCGTCGAGGATCCCAAGCAGTTCGTCAAGATCGGCGACGTGCTCAAAGCGGAAATCATCTCCGTCGACGGCGCCGAGCGGAAGATCGGTCTGTCCTTCCGGGGCGCCATGCGCGCCGAGGAAGTCGCGGACGCGCAGGGCTTCAGCGCCGGCGGCCCCACCGCGACGCTGGGCGATGTCATGCGCGACAAGCTCGCGGCCTTGACCCCCAAGAAATAAGAGCGGAACGATTGACCCGCTATGGTGCGCGGCCAGCACAGCTGGCCGGCTCCCTACGTGGCTAGGCCGTTTTCCTCTCAAGTAGCTCGAGCAACCACGTCGCGATGTCCGCGATCACGACGGGCGCCTCGGGTTCGAGGAACACTTCGTGGAAGAGGTGCTCGTAGCCACGAACCTTCACGCTGCCGCCGGCCGCGCTGGCGAAGGCCTGGCTGGCCTCGTTGGCGACGATACGATCTTCGCCGGCGAGCAGGAGCAGGGTGGGGACGTGCAAGTTCCCGGCGTGCGCCCGGATGCGCGCTTGCGCGCGCAGGCTGGTCATGAACCATCCGGCGCTGGCCTCGTGATGGACGAGAGGATCCTTGTCGAAATTGGCGAGCACGAGCGGATTGCGCGAAACGTCCTCGGCCCGCAGGCCATTCGGCATCGTCAGCGTCGGGAGCACGTACGCCGCGACGTTGGCTGCGAGCCGCTTCGGCGCGGAAACTTTCATCCTTAGCTTGAGCCACGGGGCAACGAGCACGAGCCCGTCCGGTTGCTCGAGGCGAGCCTCGCCGAGAACGAAATCCAGGGCGATGGCCCCCCCCAAGCTGTGCCCGAGCAGGGTCCAGGGCAGCTGGGAATCCTGCCGCCGCGCCCATGCCACGACGGCGGCAAGATCGTCGCGGTAGTCGGCGAAGTCGTCGACGTGCCCGCGCCGGCCTTGCGAGCGGCCGTGGCCACGGCAATCGAACTGGGTCACCGCGATGCCCTGGGCGGCAAAGGCCGCGCCCACGTGGCGGTAGAGCCCACAGTGCGCGGAGAAACCGTGGACCATGACCAGCGCCAGCCGCTTCCGACCTCGGGGCCGGTAGTGCTCGACGTGCAGGGCGAGCCCCGCGTGGCGAAGCGTCGTCTCGAGATCGGGTTTCGCGGCGACCAGCATCGCCGTGGAAATACCATGGACTCCGCCTGGCGCGCGAATCATAGTCCCGGGCCAAGCCCGATGCGGATCACGGAGATCTACCCGAGCATTCATGGCGAATCGCAGTACGCGGGGGTGCCGTGCACCCTGGTGCGCACGACAGGTTGCGACCTGCGCTGCACCTATTGCGATACCAGGTACGCCTTCACCGGCGGCCAGGAGATGTCGGTTGAGGAGATCGTCGGCGAGGTAGAGCGCTTCGGCTTGCCTTTCGTCCTGCTGACGGGCGGCGAGCCGATGCTGCAGCACGAGATCGTTCCGCTGGCCGAGCGCCTGCTGGCATTGGGCCACAAGGTCGCCATCGAGACCTCCGGCGCGCACGGCCTCGATAGCTTGCCCGCGGCCGTCCTGCGCATCGTCGACGTCAAGGCCCCGTCATCGGGCGAAACCGACCGCATGCGGTGGGAGGTGCTCTCGGCTCTCCGTCCCTGCGACGCGGTCAAATTCGTGCTCGCGGACGAGACCGACTATCGCTGGTCGGCGGAGCACCTGGCTCGGCTAGGTCTGGACCGGCACACCGAGGTGCTCTTCTCCCCGGTGCACGGCAGTCTGGACCCGCGGGATCTGGTGGCATGGGTCGTGCGAGATCGTCTTCCGGTTCGCGTCAATCTACAGCTCCATAAATACGTCTGGGGAACCGAGACAAGGGGGGTGTAGCGGCCCCTGCCGGGTGCTACCATGGCCGCCTTGCCTATCCCTGCCACAACCCGCGCACCGCCTGCACCCCCAACCTGGCCTCGCTTGGATCGACGTGTCGGCCAGCTTACTTTCAGGTTGACTTGCCTCCGTCAATCCTGCTAGCGTCCGGCCGCGTCTCGTCGTCTAACCTATCGAGAATGCTTGGAAAAGGCCAAGAAACCAGCAGCAGCTTGAAAGGACTCCACCTCATCATGGGTACTTGCATCGCGGTGCTGTCGGCTCCCGGGTGCGCTACGCGTGCCAAACGGGATACCGATCAGTCCGAGGTGCGATTCCGCCTCGCCGTCGGATACTTCGAGAATCGCCGGGTCGAGGCCGCCGTCGAGGAGCTCCAGAAGGCGATCGAGGCCGATCCCCAGAACGCCGATGCGTACAACATGCTCGGCCTCATCGCTCTCAAGCAAGCCTACGACTACGGCGCGCAGGCGAATACCTTCTCCTGCTTGAAGGGCGCCGATGCGGAGTCGGTGCGCGCGGAGGAAACCAGCAAGCTGAAGGAGGCCGAGGGGCGATTTCGCAAGGCCATCGGCCTCCGCCCCGAGTTTCCGCAGGCCTGGAACAGCATCTCGACGGTTTCGCTGCTGCTGCAGACGTGGGACCCAGCCATCGAGGCCGCCCAGAATGCGCTCAAGGATCCGACCTACGATGCGCCGGTTTTCGCGCGTGCCAACCTCGGCTGGGCCTACTTCCACAAGAAGGACCTGCAAAACGCCTGGAAGGAGCTCCACGAAGCGGTTTCCCGCGCACCTGGGTTCTGCGTCGGGCGCTATCGTCTGGCCAAGGTCTACCTCGAACGCGGCGACATCGATGAGGCGCTCGACGCCATCGCGCCACTCCTCGCCGACGGCAAACGCTGCCCGATCCAGGAGGCGTTCTTGCTCGGCGGCCTGCTCTACGAGCGGCGCAAGGATCCGGAAAAGGCGCGCGAGCTCTTCCGCGCGTGCGCGGACATGTCTTCTCGCAGTTGCGCGGCGGACGAATGCCGGCGCTACGCACAGATGATCCAGTGAACAAGGTTCTGGCGGATGGAAACAGCAAATTTCGGCACATTCCTTAGGGAAGAACGCGAGCGACGGCAGATCTCCTTGGCCGTGCTCTCCCAGTCGACCAAGCTGTCGGTTTCCTCGCTCAAGCTGATGGAAGCGGGAAATCTCGACGACCTGCCGCCCGACGTGTTCGTGCGCGGCTTCATTCGCTCGTACGCCAAGACCATCGGCATTCCCAGCAACGAGCCGCTTGGGCTGCTCGATCAGGTCCTCTCCGAGCGCCGCCGCGCCGCCGCGCCGCCCGTGGCCATGGTGACCAGGAGCCAGCGCCGGTCCACGAGCGATAGCCCGCTGCCGCTCGATCCGCAGCCCGAGGACGAGGTGCAGGCGCCCCGCCGGGGCATCGGTCTCGCGGTGTTCGTCATCATCGTGTTGCTCATCGCCACCATCACGCTCTCGCTCTTCCTGCGCCAGCAACCGCAGTCGGGCGAAGGCCTCAGCCTCGAGGACGGTGCCGGCGAAGTGTCACCGCTCTCCGCCTCGCGCTCCGGCTGACCAGCCGTCGCCTCTCGTCGTGAGGCACCTCATCGCCACTCCGGCCATCCTGCTGCGACGGGTGGCCTATGGCGAAGCGGATCTCATCGTCACGCTGCTTGGACTCGACACCGGGCGTGCGTCCGCCCTCGCGCGCGGCGCGCGCAAGAGCTCCCGACGTTTTCCTGGCGGGCTCGAGCCGGGATTGGCCGGCGAAGCGCGGCTGCGGGATCGTCCCGGCGCCGAGCTCATGGTCTTCGAGTCCTTTGACGCCCGCGGCGACCGGCCAGGGCTGGCCGGGGATCTGGCCAAGGCGGCGCACGCGGCCTACGCGGTCGAGCTGTGTGATCGCCTCTGTCCGCCCCGCCAGCCCGAGAAAGCGGTCTTCGCCTGGCTCGACGAATTCCTGTCCAGGCTGGACAAGGCCACGGCGACCGCCGAGCGCCTGCGCGTCTTCGAGCTGGGGCTTCTGCGCGCGCTCGGTCTGGGGCCCTCGCTCGGCCGCTGCGCCCAATGCGGACGTGAGGAGATCGGTGACGCCGACGTTGGCTGGCGCCCCGAGGCGGGCGGTGTGTTCTGTCTCGACTGCGCGAAAGCCGCGGAGCGTATGAGCGCGGGCACGCGCCAGGCGCTGGTCAAGCTGGACCGTGCCTCCCTGGCCGACGCCGAAGCCATGCAGCTCGACCGCGCCACCACCGCCGCCTGCCGCCGGGCCGTGCTCGCCCTCCTGCGCGAATACGTGCACGGGCCGCTCCGCTCGCTCGATTTCATCGAGAAGATGTCGGGCAGCATGTCAGGTTCCCGTTGACTGCCGACGCCAGATCGCTGTAATGGGGACCCTCAATGGATTCCCAAACCTTTCCGCGATGGCTCGCAGGCCAGCAGGCCGTGGGCAAGGCTCGCCGCTCCCCACGCGACTAGATTGCCACCTCACCATGCCAGCAACTTCACTCGACACCATCGTCAGTCTCTGCAAGCGTCGGGGCTTCGTCTTTCCCTCCTCGTCGGTCTACGGCGGCCTGGGTAGCACCTGGGACTACGGACCGCTCGGCGTCGAGCTGAAAAACAACGTCAAGCGGGCCTGGTGGCGTTCCGTCGTGCACGAGCGCGACGACATGGAGGGTCTCGACGCCGCCATCCTAATGAACCGCCTGGTGTGGAAGTATTCGGGCCACGAGGCCACCTTCTCGGACCCCATGACCGACTGCCGCGCGTGCAAGACGCGGCCCCGCGCGGACCACGTCTTTGCGGCGCAGAAGGGGCGCGATCCCAAGGGCCTGGCCGAGATCAACGCGGCTATCGAAGCGAAGGAGATCGCGTGCCCGAAGTGCGGCAGCAAGGATCTGACGCCGGCACGGCCGTTCAACCTGATGTTCCGCACCAGCGTCGGTCCCGTCGATTCAGGCGACGATTCGGGATTGGTCTATCTGCGGCCGGAGACCGCGCAGGGGATCTTCGTCAACTTCGGCAACGTGCTCGATACCATGCGGCGCAAGCTGCCCTTTGGCATCGCCCAGGTTGGCAAGGCCTTCCGCAATGAGATCACCCCCGGCAACTTTACCTTCCGCACGCGCGAGTTCGAACAGATGGAGATCGAGTACTTCGTTCGCCCAGGTGAAGACGAGGCCGCGCACGATGCGTGGATCGCCGAACGCAAGAACTGGTACTTGCAACTCGGGATGCGCAAGGAAAACCTGCGCGTGCGTGAGCAGGAGAAGCACGAGCTCGCCCACTACGCAAAACGCTGTGTGGATCTGGAATATCTCTTTCCCATGGGCTGGAGCGAGCTCGAAGGTATCGCCAACCGGACCGATTTCGATCTGCGTGCGCACAGCCGCTCGCCGGAAAACCCCGACGCCGTCGGCGAGCTCAAGTACTTCGACCAGGAACAGAAGAAGCACCTGGTTCCCTACGTGATCGAGCCCTCGGCCGGCGCCGACCGCGCAACCTTGGCCTTCCTGTGCGATGCCTACGAAGACGCTCTGGTCAAGGAGCCGCCGGCGGAAGAAACCGCGAAGCTGCGCGATCTGGTCGAAAGCTTTGCGCGTTCGGTCGGACGCCGCGAGGGCATGGCCGCTGACGTGAAGCAGCGCCTGGTGTCCGCGGCCGAGGCCATCGCCGCGGGGCTGCCTGCCACCTTGCCGCGGCTCATCGGCCTCATGGAGGACGGCGAAGCGGGCAGCATCGAGGTCATGAAGAAGGTGCGCGGGGTAGGGGAGAAGATTGCCGAGGAGCACACCCGGACCGTACTTCACCTCCACCCCAGGCTGGCGCCCCTGACGGTGGCCGTATTTCCCCTCAAGCGCAACGACGCTCGCCTGGTCGAGATGGCCCGCGGCTTGAAGCGCGACTTGCAGAAGGCGGGCCTGCGTGCGGTCTACGACGACACCGGCGCCATCGGCAAGCTCTACCGCCGGCAGGACGAGATCGGCACGCCGTGGTGCATTACCGTGGATTTTCAGAGCCTGGAAGACCAGACCGTGACCGTGCGCGATCGGGACAGCATGCAGCAAGAACGCCTGAAGGCACCCGAACTGGCGACGGCGCTGACCTCTCGACTGGCCTAAGCGGCAACCCACCGAAGTCTACGCGTTCCCGGAGCGTCGACGGGGCTTTCAATCCCCGGCGCTCCCTGATAGAAAACCCCACCGATGCCAACCAAGAAGAAGACGGGAAGCAAAGCCATGAAACCGACCCAAGCACGAGCCTCCAAGGCGAAGAAGACGACCAAGGCGAAGGCCAGGAAGACGACCAAGCCCCAAACCGCCGGAAAACGCAGCGACAAGCGTGTCAAGCGCGTGTACTTCTTCGGCGGCGGCAAGGCCGATGGTAACAAGGACATGAAGAACCTGCTCGGCGGCAAGGGTGCCAACCTCGCCGAGATGACGAACATCGGGGCTCCGGTGCCGCCTGGCTTTACCATCACCACCGAGGTGTGCACCGAGTACTACAAGAACCGTGGCAAGTTGCCGGCCGGCCTCGACGCGGATATCAAGACTTCGGTCGCCCGCATGGAGAAGCTTCTGGGCAAGAAGTTCGGTGATCCGGAGAACCCGCTGCTGGTTTCGGTGCGCTCCGGCGCCCGTGCCTCCATGCCGGGCATGATGGACACGATTCTCAACCTCGGCTTGAATGACGAGACCGTTGCCGGTCTGGCCAAGGCCTCGGGCGGCGAGCGTTTCGCGTACGACAGCTACCGCCGTTTCGTCGCTATGTATGGCGACGTCGTGCTGGACATGAAGCCAGAGCGCAAGGAGGACCACGATCCCTTCGAGGTGATTCTCACCGCCAAGAAGAAGGCCCTCGGCGTGAAGGTCGATTCGGAGCTCCCCGCCTCGGCCCTCAAGGAGCTGGTGGGCGAGTTCAAGGCCGCCATCAAGCAGCACAAGGGCGTCGATTTTCCGACCAACCCGCTCGACCAGCTTGCCGGCGCCATCATGGCCGTGTTCCGGAGCTGGGAGAACGACCGTGCCAACGTATATCGCAAGCTGAACAACATCCCCTCCGAGTGGGGCACGGCCGTCAACGTGCAGGCCATGGTCTTCGGCAACAAGGGCACCGACTCGGCCACCGGCGTGTGCTTCACGCGCAACCCGGCGACCGGCGAGAACCTGTTCTACGGCGAGTTCCTGGTCAACGCCCAGGGCGAAGACGTGGTGGCGGGCATCCGCACCCCGCAGAAGATCGCCGAGCTCGAGCAGGACTTTCCCACCGCGTACCGGCAGCTCCTCGACATTCGCAAGAAGCTCGAGAAGCACTACAAGGACATGCAGGACATCGAGTTCACCATCGAAAACGAGAAGCTCTTCATGCTTCAGTGCCGCAATGGCAAGCGCACCGGGTTCGCCGGCGTGCGCATCGCGGTCGAGATGGTGGACGAGAAGCTCATCGACAAGAACGAGGCACTCCGCCGTGTCGAGCCCGAGGCGCTCAACCAGCTCCTGCGTCCCGTCTTCGACGGCGCGGCCAAGGCCGCGGCGGTCAAGGAAGGGCGCCTCTTGGCCAAGGGCCTGCCCGCCGGACCCGGCGCCGCCACGGGCCGCATCGTGTTCTTCGCCGACGACGCCGAGGCCTGGGCCGCGCGCGGCGAGGCCGTCATCCTCTGCCGTCACGAGACCAGCCCCGAGGACATCCGCGGCATGAACGCATCGCTCGGCTTCATCACCGCCTTCGGCGGCATGACCTCGCACGCGGCCTTGGTCGCGCGCCAGATGGGCAAGGTGTGCATCGTCGGTTGCGATGCCATCTCGTTCGACTACCACGCCCGCACCATGAACGTGAACACGGCCAGGGGTGCCCTCACCCTGCGCGAAGGTGACTGGGTCTCGCTCGACGGTTTCACCGGCGAGTTCATCAACGGCCGTATCAACACCACGCCGTCCGAGGTCATCCGGGTGCTCATCGAGAAGAACCTGGATCCGAAGGACGCCCCCGTGTACCAGCAGTACGCCAAGCTGATGAGCTGGGCGGACGCCGTTCGCCAGCTGAAGGTGCGTGCCAATGCCGATCAGCCGGATCAGGCGGAAGCCGCCGTCGCCTTCGGTGCCCAGGGCATCGGTTTGTGCCGTACCGAGCACATGTTCTTCGGCGAAGGCAAGATCGGCCCCATGCGGGAGATGATCGTCGCCGAGAACGAGACCGAGCGCCGCGCGGCCCTGGGCAAGCTGCTGCCGTTGCAGCGGGAGGACTTCGCCGGAATCTTCCGGGCCATGGGCAGCCGTCCGGTGACCATCCGGACCCTGGATCCACCGTTGCACGAGTTTTTGCCGCACGACGAGGCCGGCATGCGCGAATTGGCGCAGGCCACGGGCAAGAGTTACGAAGCCATCAAGCAGCGCATTGCCGATTTACATGAGTCGAATCCCATGCTCGGTCACCGTGGCTGCCGCCTTGGCGTGACCTACCCGGAAATCACCGAGATGCAGGCGCGGGCCATCATCGAGGCCGCTGTCGAGGTGAACAAGGAAGGCATCAAGACCGAGCCCGAAATCATGATTCCGTTCGTCGGAACCAAGAAGGAGCTCGACCTGCAGACCGCCGTGGTGCGCGCCGCCGCCGAAAAGGTCATGGCCGAGAGCAAGACCAGGGTGAAGTACCTGGTCGGCACCATGATCGAGATCCCGCGCGCCGCCATCACGGCTGACAAGATCGCCGAGACGGCCGAGTTCTTCTCCTTCGGNNAACGACCTGACCCAGACCACCTTCGGTCTCTCCCGCGACGACGTGCCCAAGGTGCTTGCCTCGTACCTCGACAAGGAGGTCTACAAGGTGGATCCCTTCGTGTCGATCGACCGCGAGGGCGTCGGCTATCTGATGAAGCACGCCGTGACCGCCGGCCGCAGCACCCGCAAGGACCTCAAGTGCGGCATCTGTGGCGAGCACGGTGGCGACCCGTCCTCGGTGGAGTTCTGCCACATGATCGGGCTCAATTACGTGTCCTGCTCGCCGTACCGGCTACCGATTGCACGGCTGGCCGCGGCCCAGGCCGTTCTCAAGAAGTAGAGATCAGCTACGTTGAACGACAGAGGGCACAGAGGGAACGGAGAACACGGAGGAAGGAAGGGTTCGGATCCGGAAAGCCCTTCTTTCTCCGGCATCCGTGCTCTCTCCACCCGTTGTGCCTCTGTGGTGAAGCTCGGCAGGTTCGCCGCTGTACTGATGGCGGTGGTCGGGGGAGGCTGCAATTTCGGGGAAAGCGGAATTGCTCCCCCGGCCAATCGTATTTTCTTGCCCGCCGGCATCGTGGCCGATCCGGACGAGGACTTCCTCTACGTCGTCAATTCCAATTCCGACCTGCGCTTCAACGCGGGAACGGTCGTGGCCGTAGACATGGCCCAGGCCGCCTTGGTGCGTAGGTGTGCTAGCGACCCCAGCCAGGCGGCATGCCAGGCTGCGTCGGCGTCGGATCCGGCCCTGAACAGTCAACGGCTGATGTGCACCAAGACGCGTTTCTCCCGCACGGAGCCCGTCGAGGACACGTATTGTTGCTTCGACCTAGTCGACAGCAACGTGCTCAACTGCAATGAGCCGCAGTTCATCCGGTCCGACGCGACCGTGGCGGTGGGGAGTTTTGGTGGAGCGGTCCAGCTTCAGTACTTGAAGGATGGTAGCGGCAAGGTCGTGTTTCGGCGCCTGTTCGTCGCGGTTCGGGCCGAGCCGTCGATCACCTTCGCTGACGTCACGGTTGCCAACGGCACGGTGTCGATCCGCTGCACGGGACCACGCCAGGGCGGCGCGCCCCAAGCCGCGGGGGCCTACTGCGACGACAACTGGAAGCTACGCCGGCGGAGCGGTGATACCCCCGGAGCCCTGGATTTGCCGGAGGAGCCGCACGTTCTCGCGCTGGACAACGACCAGGGCATCCTCTACGTCGGACACTTGACGGTGACCGCCAACGCGCAGGTCCAAGGCGGGGGCGTCTCCACGGTGGACGTGTGCGATCCGGAAAGCGACGTGCGCTTCGCCGGCCTGGCGCGGACCACGTTCCTGCCAGCAACGCTCTCGCAAGCGGTCGCCGCGCTTTCCCCTGGCGACCCGGCCAATCCCGCCACGCGGCTTTACGCGACCGCGCGCTATTCGGCCGCCATCAGCGGGCTGGTGCTGCGCGATCCCTCCCAGGCCGCTTGCGTGCAAGATCGAGATTTGACCCTGCTCCCGGCCGAGTCCTTCTACTCCTCGGCCTTCCTGCCCCATGGCGCCGACATTCGCGGCATCCTCTTCGAGGCCGACGGCAGCAAGGCCTACGTCCTGCACCGCAACGACGCGGATGCCGTGGCCAATCCACCCGCGATCGCGGTCCTCGACCGGACCCGGCTCGCCGATGGCACCGTGTCCAACACGCCTCTCGCCGTGCTCGAGGTTTGCAACGGACCCACCGCGATGCTGAGGCACCCGCTGCGGAGCGACCGCATCTACGTGACCTGCTATGACGACGGTCAGATCTACGTCGTGGACACAGTCACGCTCGGAGTCGTGGCCGTCATCGATGCCGGCGCGGGGCCGACCAGCCTCGCGTTCTCGAACGTCGATCCCGGGTTTGCCTACGTCGCCAGCTTCGCCAACAGCCATCTCTCCGTCCTCGATCTTCACCCCGGTAGCCCCACGGAGAACCACGTCATCCTCCGCATCGGCCTGCCCCACGGATACGGCGAATGAGACCATGTCTACTAGCATGGGAACCCTGGGAGGGTTCCCAAACCCTCCCGCGCTTTGGCTCCGCCGGGCAAAGCCCGGCTCCGCCTACGCGATCATGGGAACCCTGGGAGGGTTCCCAAACCCTCCCGCGACGGTGCGCAGGCCAGCAGGCCGTCGACAAAGTCGGCCGGCTCCCCACGCGATTGTCCCCCCTCGCGCTCCTTGTCTCCCTCGTGGTCATGGCCGCCGCCTGCTCGTCGACCCCGGCGGTGATACCGACGAAGAACCTCGATCGCCCGACTGACATGACCTTCGCTTGCCTCGGCATGGTGGACGCGGACGGGAATGGTTCGCTCCGGCTCACCGGGCAGACGATGGACACGTGTCACCCGCGCGGTGCCGTCGACCCAAGCATCACGCCCCATGGCCAGCGGACCCTGGGTACCTTCGCGTTCATCACCAACGCCGGCCGCGGCGAGCTGGCCGTCGTCGACATGGACCGCGGCCGACTGCTCGACTTGACGCCCAAAGCCCCGGGCTACGGAATGTTGCCGATCGGCGGGGATCCCGAGGCCCTGGCGGCAAGCCAAGATGGTTGCTGGGTCGTGACCGCGAACCGGACGAGTTGCGATCTCACGCTGGTGGACCCGGCCCGGCTCCTGGTCGAAATCTTCTCGACCAATTCCTCGACGGCCGTGCCGGCCACGGAGGCGGGAGACTTCTCGCACCGCCTGGTCGTGCGCACGGGGTCGGGGAGGACGCTGCAAGCGTCGACCGGAGAAGTCGCTTTCCTGCCCCCCGCGCAACCTACGCCCCTGTGCCAGGCCGGCGCCACGCCGCGCGCAGTGGCGACCTTCCCGGGGTGTGACATGGTGGCCGTCCTGGACCTGTCGTTCGAAACGTCGACGGCGAGCATCGCCAGCGCCTACTACGTTCGGCCCGATCTGCCGGGCGGTTTCCAGCCCGCGGGCAACGAGCCCGTGTGTCCCGAGGACTGCGCGGCGGCGTCCGCGGCGGATGGCGAGACGGATGGTGGGGCCGAGAGCGCGGACGGCGGGATCGCCGCGGGCATCGATGGCGGCGCCCAGCGCACCTCCCTGTACCTGCAGCCCCTGGCCCTGGTTCCCGACGGTTCCCGCGTCTACGTCGCTAGCGTTCTCGATACCGCGGTGACGTCCCTCGACATCGGCGACGCCGGGCTCGGCAATCCCCATCGCATCGAGCTGGCCGAAGCCCCGGTCGGAGTCAGCCGCCTGCGCTTGGGCGTCGATCCCTTCGCCACCACCCAGGTCACGCGGTCCGACGGCACCACCGGCACGGTGGCCGGCCAGTTCCTGAGCAATCGCGGCAAATTCCTCTACGCATTTACGGCCGACGATTCGATCCGTGTTCTCAACCTGGACGGAGCCGCGCCCGTGGAATGCGACGCGAACATCCCAATCACCCTGAATCCCCAGAAGCTGGCGTGCTTGCCAGTCGGGAGCCCAGGGCGGCGGCCGCTCGCCCGCGGCCCCGGCATCCGAATTCCGACCCGCACAAACCCCGATAGCCCGCCGCCCATGCCGCGCGACCTGGCCTTCGCGGACTTGCAGCCCACCGCCACCGACGCCAACTATCACTCGCTCTCCGGTCAGTTCGGCTTCGTGCTGGCCTCGAGCGGGCAGGTCAACGTGCTCAACCTGGCCCCCAACGGCGAGGACGGACTCACCCCAATACCCGCCAAGAGCTGCGTCCCCCTCGACAGCGTGACGACCCTTCCCGCGGTCGCGACCAACTCCTTCCGCGAGGCTCGCGACGTGGGCCAGTGCGCGCGCACGCAGATCGCGGTGAGCATTGCCCCGCAGCGCTCGGTGCTCCAGACCGATCAGGCCTTCGCCACCACCGCGACCTTCTCCGCGCTCGACGGGCCGCTCATCAAGCCCTTCTCCCTCGACAACGGGACGACAACGAATTGGTTCGACTACCCCGATCCCGACACCATCATCTCGTGGGCCTGGGACGTCGTCTGGGAAGGCGTCTTGTCGGGAACCGCGCGCGGCAGCGGTCTCGTGAGTCAATCGGACCCGGCCGATGGCCAGTCGGCCGGCGGTCTCAGCGACGCCGGCGCGGATTTCTGCGCCAGCACCGTGCAAGCCGGTGACGTCTTGATGTTCACGGGCTGCACGCAGAACTCGGACTGCCAGCCCGACGACCAGTTCTCGTGCCAGGTCAGCGTGTCGGGCGCGCGCGGCATGTGCCTGCCCATCGATTCCGCCACCAGCGCGAAGCTCATCGACAACTGCGCCCGCTTCATGGGCAGCCGTATGCGCTACGAGGTCGCGCAGGCCACGACGACCTCGCTCATGTTGCGACTCAAGCTCGACGAGGTGCCGAGGACCACGCTCAATCCCTGCACGCGGGAAACGCAGGAGAAGGACTGCCGGCCCGACGTGGACCACGACTCGCTCGTCACCGGCAATCCGGACGGCGGGGGCAAGCGCGTCTTCGAATGCCTCGAGGTTCGCGCGCACGAGCCTCGCTGCGTGCGGACCTGCAAGGACGACACCGACTGTCGCGCGGGCCACGTCTGCGAAACGGTGCCCTGGGTGGATGCCTCCGTCGGCAAGCTGTGCGTGGAGGCGCCGCCCATCGACAAGGAATGCTTCCCGCAGCCCATGACCTCGTATAGCGTTCGCGCCGGGCATGGCTTCGTGGTTTATGGCAACTCCATGCCGACCCTGCACAACGGGAGAGTTGCCAGCGATGGAAAAACCTGCCAGTACGATTCCAGCGGGAATCCCTCGCTGGTGAATCGGATTCCGCTCTCGGCGCCGCAATGTCCGGACAGCTTCCTTGCACAGGCCCACCCCACCGTGAAGACCGACCCGGTAACTCCGGCCAATTTCGTGCAGAATCTGTCGGCCCAGGCCGGCGCCAATCCATGCCTCTACCAGGGCGTACACACGGATGGGGACGCGAGCGGGGAGGCCGGCGGGGACGACGCCGGGCACGTCCGCGCTTTCTTCCAGAATCCCCAGATTCGCTTCGTGCTCACCAACCTCGACCGCTACGCCGGCGACCTGCTGGCGATTCATTTCGAGTTCCAATATGGGTTCAGCCCGCTCACCGTGGCGATCCCGAGCTACGAGGTCTTGCTCACCATGGGAACGCGCATCCTCGTGGGGCCCACCCAGACTCCGGAAAGCCCGGTCCGGCACGTTCCGCTGATGGACGCCATTACCTACCCATATCTCTATGTAGTCGACCAGGGCCGCACGGCGCTCACCCCGGCCAGCCGCGGACAAGTCTTGCGCATCAATCCGCGCGCCGGCAGCAACGAGCTTGTCACCTTCGACACCACCCTGTCCGGTAGCACGCCGTTCCAACTGCAATAGGCGGCGTCATTCGCCTCGCCCAACAATATTGACAACTGGTGGGGGGTTAACCTACATTGTAGGTAAATGAGCGATAGCGTCCGCACCGTTGTTCGAGACCTCCTGCGCCAAGCGGTCGTGGGAGCCCAGGCGGAAGGGCTGCTGAATCAAGTCCCTGCCTCGATACCGATAGAAAGGCCGAAGCGGCCGGAGCATGGCGACTACGCCACCAACGTCGCCCTCGGGCTCGCCAAGACGGCGGGCAAGCCGCCCCGCGCGCTCGGTGAAGCCATCGCCAAGCACCTGCGCCTGTTCGGCGGCGCGGACCTGGCGGAAGCCACGGTCGCGGGACCAGGCTTCGTGAACCTGCGTTTCTCGGATGCTTTCTGGCAGCGACGCTTGCTCGAGATCCGCAAGGCCGGCAAGGCGTGGGGTAGGGGAGAGGCCAAGCCCTCGGCCAAGCTGTGCGTGGAGTATCTCTCGGCCAATCCCACGGGTCCGCTGCACTTCGCGCACGGCCGGCATGCGGCGGTGGGCGATTCGCTCACGCGGCTTCTGCGCTTCGCCGGGTATGACGTCGTTCGCGAGTTCTATCTGAACGACGCTGGCAACCAAGTCGCCATGCTCGCGCTCTCGGTCTGGACGCGCTACATGGAGGCCGCGCACGCGGCCGACCCGAAGGTTCCGGAAGTTGTCTTCCCCGAGAACGGCTACCGCGGCGACTACATCCGCGGCATCGGCCGCGACCTGCTCGCACGCGACGGTGCCCGCTGGGTCGCGCCAGCGCCGCCCGCCGACATCGAGCCCATCAAGCGCTTCGCCATCGAGAGTTGTCTGGCCATGATTCGCGCGACGCTCGGCCGCTTCGACGTCGCTTTCGACGTCTGGCAGAGCGAACGCGAGCTGCACGAGACCGGCGAGGTCAAGGCCACGCTCGACGTGCTCGACCAGGCTGGGTTCATCGACCGGCGCGACAACGCCGTGTGGCTGCGCACCACGGTCCTGTGGGGCGACGAAAAGGATCGCGTGGTGGTCAAGTCCGACGGCTTGCCCACCTACCTGCTGGCGGACATCGCCTACCATCGCAAGAAGCTGGCGCGCGGCTTCGACAGCCTGTGCGACATCTGGGGCGCGGACCATCACGGGCACATCCCGCGCATGCAGGCCGCCCTCAAGGCCCTGGGTGCCGATCCCGGCCGTCTGTCGGTCATCCTCATCCAGATGGTGAGTCTCTTGCGCGATGGCAAGCCGGTGGCCATGGGCAAGCGCGAGGGCGAGTTCGTCACCCTCGACGAGGTGGTGGACGAGGTCGGCCGCGACGCGACCCGGTTCTTCTATCTGATGCGCCGCCACGACACGCCTCTGGAGTTCGACCTGGAGCTGGCCAAGCGGCAGTCGTTGGACAACCCGGTATACTACGCGCAGTACGCGCACGCGCGCTGTGCCTCACTGCTTCGCCGCGCCGCCCAGCTCGAAGCCCCGCAGCTCCCTCTCACCGAGGAACTGGCGAGCGCCCTGACCCTGCCCGAGGAGATCGCCATCCTGCGCCGCCTGGCGGATTTTCCTGACTTCCTGGCCGACGCAGCGGCTGCGCGCGAGCCCCACCGGCTGGTGCAATACATTGCCGAGCTGGCCGGCGAATTCCAGAGCTACTACACGCGCCTGCAGAAGGTGCACGGCGACAGCATCTTGCCGCAGCGGCGGCAAAGGGTCGGGAATTGGCACGCGACCTGGGACTGGCGGCACACCGCCGCGCGCCTGGCCTGGGTGGAGGCGATCCGGCAAGTGCTCGAAATCGCGCTGTCGCTGGTCGGGGTTTCGGCCCCCATGGAGATGAAGCGAGCCGAGGCAGCCGAGGAGGCCGATGAACCCTAACCGCGTAGGCGTAGCCGGGCTTTGCCCGGCGCAGCCAGAGCGCGGGAGGGTTTGGGAACTCCTCTCAGGGTTCCCATAGGTAGGAGTACCGTCCGTTTTCGCCGAGGAGCAAACCATGGCATACACTTCAGGAGCTACGATGGAAGATCGGGGCCTGCGCGACATAGAACGATGGCGCGACAAGATCGAGGTCCGCCTCGACAATCGCCAGGTCTTCTTTCTGTTTTTCGGCAGCGCCCTGGTTGCCTGCATGTTGTTCGTGCTCGGCGTGATCGTGGGCAAGCGTCTGGAATCGCGCGGCCGCGCCGTCTCACCCGAGATCGAGGATCCCCTGGCCTTGCTCGACAAGGTGGCGACCAGCCCACGGCCGGCGCAGGGTGGGGTGACCCTCCCGCAGGCGCTGTTCGGCACCGGCGGCAAGAATGGCGCCGGTGACAGGCACGGCAAGAAGAACGCGCTGCCCGCGGCCGAGACCGAGAGCGAAGCGGCCAAGCCCGCGGTGGTCGCTGTCCGCGACACCAAGCCCGTCGAGACGAATGCGAAGACGCTGCCCGCGGCGTTGACCGAGAACAAGCCCGCGCCCGCCAAGCCGGAAACCAAGCCCGCGGCGGCCGCCACCGACGAGAAGAAGCCGGAGCCCAGCGCCGCCAAGGCCAAGACCGCCGAGGCCAAGCCGGCCGAGCCGAAGAAGGCGGCCGAGCCCAAGGAAGAGAAGCCAGCGCCCATCCCGACCGTCGCCGCGGGTGGGGACAGCAAGAGCAAGGGTCGCTTTGCCCTCCAGCTCAGCTCCTTCCAGGACAAGGCCGAGGCCGAGGCCTTCGCGCAGAAGTTCGCGAACGAACGGCCCTACATGATCGTTTCCGAGATCCCCGGCAAGGGGACGTGGTACCGCGTTCGCGTTGGCGACTACGCGTCGGCCAAGGACGCGATAGCCGCCAAGGACTCCTTCGAGAAGAAGCACAACGTGATCGCCTACGTCGCGCAGAAGTAGAACGCGTGCTCCGCTGCCGGCTTTGCCGGCAGCGGGGCGTCGCGGGAGGGCAAGGGAACCCTGCCAGGGTTCCCTTCGACAGTGTCTAGCCCGCCACTCTTCCATGGGTGCGAGCCAGTCTGGTCTCGGATGCCCAGCGCTCACCCGATCGACGTGAACAGTGCGGGCTAGAACATCAACCCAACGTTGAAGTGCGTTCTCCACGTATCGTCGCCTGGGTGGCGGTTGAGCGGGATGGCGAAGGACAGGCTGAGGTCGCCCACCGGCAGCTTGATGACCAGCGGCGAGAATCCCACGCCATGGCGGAAGTCACTCGCCGAGAATGCTTCCCAGGAATAGCCAACCACACCGCTGTCGAGGAAGAGCGATCCGTAGAGGGGTGGCGAGATGGGAAACTGCAAATCGATGTTCTGAAGTACGCGCAGGTTACCACCCAACGGGCGATAGCTGATGTAGCTCACGCCGGGCGCCGCGGGCGCGATGATGGTCTCGGTCAGGGCGTAGTCGAGCTGGTAACCACGGATGGTGGTGTCGCCGCCAGCGAAGTAACGCTCGACCTTGGGCAGGAGCGCCGCGCCGCCGATGGGGAAGCCTTGGTCGTAGCGGATGCTGTAGCGCAGGCTGAGCCATGGCAAGAGCGGAACCACCGACAGGCCGCGCCCGTAGAACTTCACGAAGGTGTCGTGGCCGACGTTGAAGAAAAGCGCGGGCAGGGCCACCTCCACGCCCGTCGCAACCTTGAATCCGCGCGTGGGAATCAGGACGTGGTCGAGGCGGTGCCACTCCACTCCGGCGGAGAGGCTGCTCACGAAGGTGCCGATGCGCACGGTTGTCTGGTCCTGGAAGGGGCCGGGTTCAGCCCCACGTTCGAGCAACTCGGTGCGCGAGGTGTTGCGCAGGTTGTAGCGAAGGTTCGCGTCGACGCCAGGGTACATCTCGCGCGAAAAACCGAACGAGCCGCTGCCCGAGTGCACGTCGCCAAGCCGCAAGGTGGCCTGCTGCAGGTAGCCACCGACGATCTCCATGCGAAAGAGCGAGCCAAGGAAGCGGGGATTCGAGAAGCTGGCCGTGCCGCTTTTCAGCGTGGAGCCGTACGCCCCCAGAGAGGTGAAGGTCCAGCCGTGGCCGAAGAGGTTGCGGTGCTCGTAGCCAAGCGCACCGTAGGCGCCGAGGTGGGGGAACGACGAATTGGGCGGAGCCTGATCGGTCGAGGCGCCGGCGCCAACGTGAATCACACCCCAGTGATCGTGGCGCTCCTCGACCTCGATGAACATCGGCACGATAGGGTCCTGGGGTCCCGTGCTGGGGAAGGTCATGGGGTTGGGATTGTTGAAGAGCTGGATCATCGCCAGGTTACGCTGCGCGCGCTCGACCCCGTGGGTGCTCAGGATGTCGCCGCTGCGCAGCTCGGCCCAGGTCAGGATGGTGCCGTCGGTGGTAAGGAAGTTCCCGCGCACGAAGATGGGGCCGACGTGTACCCGGGGCCCCAGCTTGACCTGCCAGGTGATGTTGACCTGGTTGCCGTGGCGCACGATCTTCGCTTCCACTTGTGCGTAGCGATAGCCATCATCGCCGAGTGCCCGCGTAATGCGGTTCTCGTCGCGCTTGACGAAGGCCGGCTGGTAGGGCGCCCCGAGCGCCGTGCGTAGCGAGTCCATGTAGAACTCGTCCTCGCGAGGCAGGGTTTCGCCCGGCGCGACACCCGCGAACTGCATCCCCGCCACCCAGACGAGCGGCGACTCCTCGATGAGAAAGCGGACGTAGAGGCTGTTCGCGTTGCGCCAGGCGGCCTCCTCGGCCTTCTCGATGGTAGCCGGCAACGGCCGCCACTCCCCCGGGCGGGGCGCGATCTCCGCACGCACCTTGGTTTCCGGATAGCCGACGGCGGCGTAGTGGTCGGCCAGGCTTTGCACGTCGAGATTGAGCTCGCGCAGGCTCGCAAAGCCGCCGGCGCCGAGGCCGATGACGCCCAGGACGGGAAAGACCCGGGTGCGAATCACGTCCGCCAGCGTGTCGGTGGGAATCGCGCGGTTGCCCTCGAACGAGATGCCACGCACCTTGAGCATCGGTCCCTCGTCGATGACGAAGACCAGGCGGTCGGATTGCTCCGAGAGCCTGTCCCGACGCCAGGTCACCTTGACCAGCATGTGGCCGCGCTCGTGGTAGTCGTGTTCCAGCGCCTGCGCGCTGGTCGTGGCCTCGACGTCGTCGTAGGCGCCGTGGTCAAGCAGGGTCAGCGCGTCCTGCAAATTGCCCGCGGAGCGCGAGCGGTTGCCCTCGAAGGCGACCTCGACGTGCTTGCGTTCCTTGATGTCGATGCCCAGGCGCACGTTCTTCGCCTGGCGATCCAGGCTGGTGTCCGGGTCGAAATCGTCCTGCACGCGCACCCCGGGGAAACCCACCCGCCGATAGTGCAGCACCAAGTTGGTCAAATCCTGGCGCAGGGCCGCGCGGCGGAAGGGCTGCGGCAACTGCCACGCCGTGTACCATTTTCCGTGGCGGAAGCCGTCGGCAATGGTTTCCGGAGCCAGCGCTGTCGCGCCTGTCACCTTGACCGGCCCCAGGGGATAGGCTGGTCCCAGGTTGACCCTGACCAGGAGGTTGATTTCCGCGGGTACCTTGCCGCCGTCGTGAAGCTCGATGCGGACCTCGGCCTCCCAGTAGCCGCTGGAACGTAGGAAGTCCCGCACGTGGTCGGCCTCCGTGGCGATGAAGGCGTCGCGAAGCTCGCCCGCGGGCGGCAGTTTCTGCCCGGGTCGGATGCTGAGCTTGCCCATCACGTCTTCCTGGCGTACGCCTCCGATGACATTCGGCTGGTTGCCCGAGACGAANNACGACGTTGAGAACGTGCTTGATGCGCGGGATGGTGCCGATGGGCATGCCCGTGCGGTCGGCGTCCCCGGAGGGAACGAAGGGCGTTCCTGGCCGTGCCACGGTCTCGAGCAAGGCCTCGATGCGCCCCGCCGGGTCGATGCTGCCTTCCACGTCCACGCCCTCCAGATTGACCGACGCCTCCGCCGGCGGGGCGGACGGCGTGGTCGGTGCGTCTTCCGGCCCCGCGAACGCGGGGCAGGAGAATGCCAGAATCAGCATTCCGAGAGCATGCGGGGCGAGGGGGGTCGGCCGGAACAATGTGGAGGTCTCAGGGTATCAGGCGGTCATGGGTTCGGGAATCGCAGCGGGTACTCGAAGGTAAGCTCGAGGCGGAAGGTGTTGGTCTGGATAGGCAGCCCCTGCTGGAGCGAGTAGGTCAGCCGGTCGCCGATCACGCGTCCGGTGAAGTAGTCGCGGAACCACGCCAGCCCTTGTGCCCGGTAGCGTTCCTGGTTCTGGAAACCGCGCAGGTAGGACAGTTCCAGGTCGAACTCGCGCGTGGCACGCGCCTGCACCTTGACCTCGACCCCGTCAGCGCCGACCGTCGGCCGCAGGTTCCACTTTCGTCCGGTGATCATCTGCAAGGTGTCGTCGATGTAGGGCTCGACCAGGTTCGACACGGCGTCGCGTGACACCTGGCCGAGCATGTCGAGACCNNAGCAGCATGGTTTGGTTTCGATCCATACCGTCGGTGGTCGACAGGTCGATGGTGGCCTGGTTGATGGGGCCATTGATCTTCATGAGCACGACATGCTCGTTGCCGGAAGCGTCGACGATGGTGTTTTGCGCCTCCAGGTTCAGCTCGGGTGTATCGCCGGCCGAGATCGATTTGGTAGGCACGAAGGTCACGTGGTTGACGTTGGGGGACAGCTCGAAATCGCCACGCAGACCGATGACGTGAAAACGCCCGTCGGTGGGGCGGATCTCCCCAGAGATCGTCGGCAGGGCCAGGGTGCCGCCAATGCCAAGGTCGATGATGACGTGGATTTCCGGGGCGAGATTGTTCTGCACCACGAAGCCGTCGCCTTCGGTGCGCACGCGCAGGTTGAGCGCCAGGTGCTCGAGCAGGGGCTGGCCTTCCCAGACCGGCCGCGAAACCGACTCGTTGATGCGCGGCGAGAGCACCAGATTGCGCACATTGAAGTCCTGCAGGTAGCGCCCCGAGACCAGGCGGACGTCGCCGGCCAGGGTCAGGCCGTCCGTCGGGTTGCCGGAAAGCTGCATGGATAGCGAGAGGTCGTCCACCTCGACGCCCGCGTCGCGATAGCCGAGCCGGTTGCCCTTGAGCGGCAGGTAGAGGTCGTCCCACACGAACTCCGGCCGCAAGCTGCGAATATGGACGCGGCCGGGCCGGACGCCGCCCGCGCCGATGAGCAACTCGCCCTCGTCATCGAAGACGACCTTCACGTCGCGCAGAAGCAGCTCGTGGCTCGACAGGTCCAGGATGCCACTTTGGATGACAACCTGGCGGCTGATGCCCCGCAAACGCATCTTGATCTCACCCAGGCCGATGCGCGCGGCGACGACCGGGTTGTCGAGCTTCCCGGTCACGCTGGCCGAGATGGTCGCCTTGCCCGACACGTCCGAGACCACGGTTGGCGCGAGGGATTCGAGCACGCTGGCGCTCACCTCGCCGTCGAGGCTGAGCGCGACGGTGCTGGGCGCGAACCCCGGGCCGAGGCCGACCCTGCCACTCACCTTGAGAGCGGCGTTGTCGATGATGACCGCAAGATTGCTCAGTTCCACCGAGGAGGACGTGAGGCGCACGGCCCCCGAGGGAATGGCCACCGCCGGATCGAAGCCGCGCGCCTGCGCGTACACGGGCCGCACGATGGCGATCTTGCCGCTCAGGTCGGGTTTCTTGACCGTGCCACGGGCGTGCACCTCGAGAGCAATGCCACCGCGCAGGGACTTGAACTGGGCGCGCACCAGTGGCTGGAGCAAATCAAGGTCGAGCTTGCCAGAAACGTCGGCGTTGACCGCCTGATCGATGACGGCGCCCTTGCCGTCCTTCACCGGCCGCACCTCCGCGAACAGGGTGAATTCGCCCCCCTGGGTCAGCAGGCGCGCCTGGTCCACGACCACTTTCTCGGTGTCGGTCACGATGTGCAGCGGGCTGGCGTTTTTGAGCCAGATGCGCTCCGTGGTCTTGCCGCCGCCTTGCTGCTCCATGTCGCGCGTGAGGGAGGCGTCGATTTGCGAGATGAGGACGTCGATCGCGGGCAGGTGTCCGGGCTGTATGTCCACGCCGATCTGTCCCGAGAGCGTGGCGGCGATGCCCTGCTCCTTGAGATCGGGCACCACTTCCTCGACACGCAGATTCTCGAAGGCGAGCGTTGCGTGCGCGCGTATCCCCTTGGCGCCATAGGCGGCCGTGGCCCCGAGGTGCAGCCGGTCGAAAAGCGTGCCGGCCACGGCCACGCCACCGTCCACGGTCGGGGTGAGCGCGAGCTGGGCGTCCCCGAGCTTCATGCCGAAGGCGCGCACCCCCGCGAGGGTGATGGTGCCCTCGACCGTGGGCGCGGCGACCGTACCGGCCACGTGCAGGTCGAGGGACAGGTTTCCGGACACCGGCGCGTCCACCTTCGCGGCGGCGAGGATGGCCGCGATGGGCAGGTCGAGGATCTTGATCCGCCAGTCGATGGCCAGGGGCTTCTTGGTCAAGTCGGCGTGTCCCTCGATGCGAATGTCACCCCCGCTCTTCCCGGCCACATGGCATAGCCGTACGGTCAGCGCGTCCTTGCCCGCCTCGATCTCGATGCCTTCGAGCAGCCAGGACTGCCCCAGGACCACGACGGTGGTCCCGCCGGGCACGCGAAAATGCACCTTGGGATTCTTCGCCGTGCCGGTAGCGGTGAGATCGAAGGAGACGCGGCCCGAGACGATGCCCGAGACGATCAACTCCTCGAGCGAGAGGCTCTTGCCGTCGAGGCGAAAATCGATGACCGGGGAATCCAGCATATGCGCCATGCTGCGCTCGAAGAGCCGGGCGCTGCCGCCGCCGTCGAGCGAGCCGCCGGCCACGCCCGCGTGCAAGCCATCCACGGTCAGGGTGCCGTCGCGCAGGTGAAAGCCGGTCTGGAGATCGTCGACCGCGGGAATCCCGCTCGACCCGCCGCCGATGCCGTGCACCGCGACGCGGCCGTCGGCGCTGGGACTATGCATCGCTCCCGTGACATCGACGGCGATCTCCGCGCTCTTGGCCAGCGGCCCCACCTTGAGCGACGCCAGCACCATGGGAAGATCGGACGCGCCGATGCGCAGGCCCACGTCGACCACCTTCTTGGCCAGCCCGATCTTGCCGCGGACATCGGCCTTGGCGCCTGGAATCGCGATGTGCAGGCCGGAGGTGCTGGCGGATTCGGCCGACGCCTGCGCCTGGCCGCTGATGCGCACCGAGCCTGGAATCGCGTTGCCCCGGAAGGAGCGCTGATAGCCCAGGTCGAGAGCGGAGAGTCGCACCGACTTCTTGTCGCCGATGTTGGCGGCGATGCTCATGTGGCCGTCGGCCTTGCCCGCGGCCAGCTTCTTGAGCCCCTTGGGCAAGTAACTGCTGGTATCGAAGTGGTCGAGGTCCATCTTGGCCGTGATATCGTCACCGGCCATGACCAGGGTGGTGGAGAACTTGCCCCCGGTCGGCGAATGGAACGACAGCTCGTCGACCTTGACCGTCATGGTGGGAGCCGTGGTCGCGAACTCGAGGCCGGCGCGCAGCGCGAGATCCTTGACGTCGTAGGCCTCGTAGCCGGCGTCGAGCTCGCTGATGGCGGCCTTGATCTTGAGGGTGTCGTAGGGATCCCACAGATCGCCGACCACCTTGGCATTGTCGCCCGCCAGGTGCAGGCCGGTGAGGTTGTGCGGCTTGGCCACCGCGGTGAGCGCGTCGGCCGCGTGCGCGAACTCGGCGTGGATCTTGATTCCACCCACGGAGTCGGCGCCGTAGATGCCGGTGAAGAAGCCCTTGCCGGAAAGATCGCTGCGACCGGTCTTGGCGACACGCAAATCGAGGAAGATGTCGTCCGACCATTGCCGGGTCGTGGCCACGCGGTCGACCAGCACGCTGTCGAAGGGCAGGGTCTCGCTGATTACCTTGAGGTAGCCACCCTGGCGCGCCTCCAGGTGCGTCACGTCGAAGCCCACGAACCCATCACCGTCGACGAGCAGCGAAGCCGGGGCGTGGATATCGCGCAGGTCGAGCCCCCACGAGCCCGGAAAATCGAAGATGGCGCGAAACCCGTCGAGATTGGCGCTCACGATCTGAAAGACGAAGCCTTTCTCTTTCTTTGCCCCTGGCGGTTTGGGCGGAGGCGGTGGGGGCGGGTTCTTGGGGTCGAGCGCGGCCAGGAACCCAATGCCCTTGAGCTTGGCCATCTTGCTGAAAGTCCAGATCGACTTGGGGCCGACGTGGAGGTCGGAGAGAATGATGCCGCCACCGGTCATGAGCGGCTGCAAGCGCACGCTCACCTCCAGGCGGGGAACGTCGAGCACCGTCGTGCCCTCGGGATCGGTGATGCGCAGCCCCTCGACGACCATGGGCGTCGGGCGGTCGGCGACCAGGTCGTAGAGCAGGCGCGGCTTCCAGTAGATGGCGCCGAAGTGGAGCTGGCCCTTCATCGGCGGCAACACCCCGTTCACGATCTTGGCCAGGCGCTCACCCTGGACGAACAGGATGGCCCCCAGAACGACAACCGCGAGCAGGGTGACCAGCCCGGCCAGCAGGTAGGCCAGGATCTTGACGATTTTTCGACGCAACCCCGTCAGAGTACCCCGACCGCACGCGCCTAGCCAAGTCGACTTGGCGGCTTTTCGCCGCAACTTTTCCGCCCCGAGATCCGAGAAGGCTAGGGTGCTTCTGAATCGCATCGTTTCGGCGCTGTGGCCGGCCCGCTGTGCCGGCTGCAATGCCTTCGTGGCCGAGGGCACGGCCTTCTGCGACGCCTGCGAGCCGAGCGTGGTCCCGCTTGGCCGCTGCTGCCCTGGCTGCGCCATGCCGATGGACCGCGAGCGCGCCTGCCGAGGTTGCCGGCGCGAGCCGTTTCCCTTCGCGCGTGCCTCCGCTGCCCTGGCCTACGGCGGGTCGCTGACCGACGCGCTCCTGCGCTGGAAGCACGGCGGGAACCGCCACCTGGCGCCTGCCCTGGCCGGCTACTTCGTGCCGCTGCTCGGCCGGGCGGTGGAGCAGGGCGCGGAGATCGCGTGTCCGGTACCGCTGCATCCCCGCCGGCTGCGCCAGCGCGGCTTCAACCAGGCGCTCGACCTGCTGCGCGCGGCGCGCGCGCTGTCGCGGCCAGCCCCGCGCATCGCCATCGTCTGCGACGCCCTAAAGCGCATCGTCGACACGCCCTCGCTCGGACATGCGCCGCCCGGCCGCCGCCGCCAGATCCTCGCGGATGCCTTCCTGGTGGCGCGGCCCGGGACGGTCGCGGGCCAGCGGGTCCTGCTCGTCGACGACGTGATGACCACCGGCGCGACCCTGGCCGAGTGCGCGCGCGTGCTGCTAGACGCTGGCGCTCGTGAGGTGACGGTGGCCGCCTTGGCGCGGGCGGTGTGACCTTTTTTCGTAGCCGGCCGGCACAAAAAGCGATTGCAGCGCTGGTCGGCGCCGGCAGCAACCAAGATCTCGCGTACCCGACGCTCGCGACGACGCTCGCAGGCACCGTCAGCGACGACGGGAATCCCGCAGGTAGCGTCCTGTCGACGATGTGGAGCGTGGTGAGTGGCCCGGGCTCGACGACCTTCGCGACCGCGAGCACGCCGGTCACCAGCGTCACCTTCGGGTATCCCGGCACCTACGTCCTGCGCCTGACCGCCAGCGACGGCGAGTTGACCGCCACGTCGGACGTGACCGTGGTGGTCGAGGCGCCTCCAGGCGCCGTGCCCACGGTGGTCCTGACGACGCCCGTCGACGGGGCCAAGATCACCTCGCCGACGGACATCACCGGTCGGGTCAGCGGCGGCGTGTGGAAACTTGAGTATCGCCTGGGCGGCGAGGACAGCGATGCGCCCTGGCTGACCCTGTCGTCCGGCACGGGAGAGGTGAGCTGGAGCAAGCTCGGCGAGCTCGACCCGACCATGTTGCTCAATGGCATCTATGCCATTCGCCTGACCAGCACCACCTCCGAAGGCACCGCGAGCGCGCTTATCAACGTCTCCGTCGAGAAGAACCTGAAGGTGGGCAACTTCACAGTGTCGTTCAGCGACCTCGCGGTGCCGGTGGCCGGCTTGCCCATCGAGGTCATCCGCACCTACGACAGCCGCGACAAGGCGGTGGGTGACTTCGGCGTCGGCTGGAACGTGAGTCTCCGCAACATCCGGGTCGAGACGAGCGGTACCCTGGGCAAGGGCTGGCACCAGCAGCAGCAGCC
>PNBO01000021.1 GCA_003136095.1 Myxococcales bacterium | reverse complement strand
CGCCTACGAGCACCAACCGTGAGGAGGGGCTTGCAGGCGTGGGTACTGGAGTTGACGCCCTGTCGCTCCTGCTCGAAGGTTGCTTTAGGTGGAAAGAGACCAATGTTGCGAAGGTTGCCGATGGTGCTCTGAGCGCTGCTGGTGAGTACAATCGCGCCCACCGGATGCGATGGGATGGCAAAGCAATCGGGAACAAAGCCCTGGGGTGGGGATTGGGTCAAGTCGAGCGCGCCAGCGTCCGAGTACTGGACATCGGTGGCCTCGTCAGCAGATGGCACGCGGCTCCGGCACCTCGGACGGTGAGCTTGCCCTGCGGGTGAACGACGTGCTGGTGGGCAAGTATGGACTGGCCTCGCCGCGCGGCCGTTGGCTGCGCGACAACTTCTTCACCGAGGGCAGTACGACCAGGACGCGCAGGCTTTCGAGGGCTTCGACTTCCGCGCCTCGGCCGACGTCCTCTTCAAGCGCGTGACCCTGGATACCTGCTACGAACGCGGCACCCTGCCGGGCATAGGGGGGTAGTTGAGCGGATAGGCATTGCTAGCGAGATGGCACAGACGCCGCTTTGGATATTCCACGGCTCGGAGGACAGCATCAATCCGGTGGAGAACGACCGAACCAGCTACCAGTCCATCCTCAACGCCGGCGGAACCCAGGTCAAGTACACCGAATACCCAGGTCTCGACCACATACCGGCAATTGCAAAAGCACGCACCGAACCGGGCTTGCAAGAGTGGTTGCTCGCTCAGCGCCGCAACTGACGTACTTCCTCCCGGGCATAGCGGAGAAGACACTGCTTGTTTGGCCTCTTTTCTCTACGCGTCATCACACCTCAAGAAGTCCGGTGACAGAGATTCTGTAGACCACGCCTGTCGTTGATGAGTCAGTCTACCTGGGCTGCGGCGTCCGTGGCCCCGTAGGGCACGCGGCGGATTGGCCATCCGCTCAAATTGATGGAAATGGTGTTTCGTTCTGGTCGAATACGCCGATTTCCGCGACCTCCTCGGGCTGCAACTACCCGAAATTGCTAGGTCTCATCGGTGGCTCGAATGCTGCTGTAGCCACGTGCGGAGATTGTGTGACCCACCCTCGATTGGCGCCCAGCAACAAATGAATATCAAGAGCCGTCAAGTTCACCTAGTCTCCCACCCCAGCGGGAATCCAGCCGCGGCGAATTTCGCCGTGGCAGAAAACACCCTGGCAGTACCGAAGAACCAGGAAGTGGTGGTTCGCAACCTCTTCATGTCCGTGGATCCGTACATGCGCGGACGCATGAATGCAGGCAAATCCTATGTTTCGCCTCCATGCTGGGACACAAGTCATGGGCCGCGAAGGCGATAACAACGATGGACCAACCCACGAGACGCTCAGCTTCGCTGAGTTCGTCACGCGCGGGCGTGTAGAGGGTATCTCTGAGCGTGCCGTCTTGGTCGTCTCCGCAACCGGCGGGGGCCAACAGGTATTTGCCCTGAACCGCAACCCCACTGTCATCGGCCGGTCGAATAATGCCGACCTGGTTCTGGCCGACCCCGGAATCTCCGACCTTCACGCGCGGATCATCAAGCACAGCTTCGGCTACACGATCGAGGACATGGGCTCGGCCGAGGGAACCTTCCTTCACGAACGACGGGTCAATCATGCGCGCTTGCTCAGCGGCGACACCATTCACTTGGGCGCGATGACCCTTACCTTTCTGGACGAACGGGCCAGCGCTCACGAGGACCCGAGCACCGCGCTGGTTTCCGTGCGCTCGAGGGTCAGGGATTTGGTGTTGGGGTCGACCGCGGTTCGACATCCCTATGCCCCATCACCAAGGCTCCGGCCCATCCCATCGCCACCGCCAATCCCGACGGGACGCAACCGATGGCTCTCCGAAAGCGATGAAGCCGCGCCTTCCGGCGACGACCTGCTCCGCAAGATCCTAGGTGTCTCGCGCTATCTGAAGCGCCGGGCCTGGCCCATCGTGGCCTTCGCCGGCCTCGGGCTCGCGTCGGGGGCTGCAAGCTACGAAATCCTTCCACCGGTGCGCGCCGCCTATTGCATGCTGGCGCTGCATCCCGGGTCGGGGGCCGATCCCAGCGAACCCGACACGCGACAGAACCAGTCAGACGCCATGCAGTTTCTCGCAAGCGCGGAACGAGCTTTCACGAGTCAAGCGGGCATCGTTGCTACGCTCAAGCTGGTCGGCGTGCCCAATCCCAGCGAAGCCCAGGCGGAAGGCATCGCCAAGCAATTGCGATTCGAAAACGTCGGCAACAATACCTATACCGCCACGCTCAGCCCCGGGATCTTCAGCGGACGTGGCGACTGGCACCTCCAGTTGCTCGACGCCCACGTCACCAACTACATCGACACCGAAATGAAGAAGACATTGAAGGCCTCCATCGCGGAGGTCGATTTTCTGCGTTCCCAAACCGAGGCGGCTGAAAGACGCTTGGGCGAGATTGCGCAGGAAGCTATCCAATTTCGCGAGGCCCACTCGGAGCAAATCCTCGCGCAGACCACCCTGACGGCGGGTTCGCCCGCGGCGCTGGAATCGAAGAGAATCGACGCCTCCGGCCGTGCCAACCGCCTGGCCGGCGAGCTGGAAGGCGTTCGCAGCCAGCTCGCCCGGGGCAGTGTCTTAAGTCAGGCGAAGGCGCAATCAGCGCACGCCGATCGCGAGGCCCTGAACCAGGTGGACCGCAAGTTGGGCGAGCTGCGTGCTCAGGGATTCGCCGACGGACATCCCGACGTGCAACGTCTGCTAACCGAGCAGAAGAACTTGCAGAGGAGCGTCGACGACCACCTTCATTCCGACGTAACCCAATTCGAGAAACGCTCGAACGTGGCCTACGATACGCTGCAAGGCCAGACCGACCAACTCAAGGCACAGCTTCGGGCCGCACGCGCCGAACAAGGCACCATCCAAGCCGGCATGCGTTCGCTTCGCGTCGTCAGCAGCCAGTCCCCCAAGGTCAATGCGCGCCTGGATGAGCTCTTGCGGATGAAGGAAGAAGTCGAGCGGCAGCATGGCCTACTCTTCGATCGCTGGAAGCGGGCCGAAGTTCAGCTCCAGCTTGAACGAGTCTTTGCCGCCTCTCGCTACGAGATTGTGATTCCACCGCGCTTGGAATTGCCACCTGGGCGCAAAGCCTTCGGCCAGCGACTGGCCATCGGCTTGAGCCTGGGGCTGCTACTTGCAACCGTTGTGCTCGGCGGTGCCGAATTGCGCAGGCAGTTCATCCGGGTTGCGGCGGAGGGTGCCCTGGCCGGCCTGCTTGTTCTCCTGACCCAGCTGCCGTTGGGTATCTAATCAGCGACTGAAGTAATAACGCTAGGTCTGCGAAGCCGCTACGCCAGGCGATCAAGCAAGTGCTCAAGACAAGGTAAGGAGATAAACCATGGCAAAGTCTGTTCGGGAAGGACACCTGCGACTCTCGCTGGTGACCTGCCCGGT
>PNBO01000339.1 GCA_003136095.1 Myxococcales bacterium | reverse complement strand
AAGAACAACGGCAAGGTCGACGCCAGCAACGACGCCGACATGCCGACCCAGATCAGCGTGGGCCTCTTGCCACTTCTGCTCTACGACAACGATCACCCACCCAAGGTCGCGATCATCGGCTACGGCTCGGGCGTCACCGCCGGCGCCGCCACCCAATACCCCATCGAGAGCCTGGAAGTCGTCGAGCTGGAACCGGCCATCTACGAGGCCGCGCACTTCTTCGACAACGTCAATCACCGCCCGACCGAGAACCCCAAGGTCAAGGCCATCGCGGGCGACGGCCGCAACTTCCTGACCCAGCGCCGCGATCTCTTCGACGTCATCATCAGCCAGCCGTCGAACCCGTGGATCACCGGCGTGTCCAACCTCTTCACGCGCGAGTATTTCCAATCGGTGAAAGCCCGCCTGCGCGAAGACGGGATCTTCTGCCAGTGGGCGCAGCTCTACGAGATGGCGCCCTGGAACATCAAGGCCATCTACCGCACCCTGTCGAGCGAATTCCCCTACGTCATGGTCTTTGCCGCCGAGGATCTCTCGTCGGACACGATCCTCATCGCGAGTCGAAAACCCGTCGACCTCGACATTCGAAAGATCGCGCGCGCTTTCGCCAACCCCGTCACCGCGGCCGAGGCCAAGCGCGCCGGTTTCGATTCACCCCACGATGTGCCCGCCTTCCTGCTGCTGGGCGCCGAGGAGATGCGTTCCTTCACCGCCGGCGCGCAGCTCAACACCGACGACAACGCGCTCATCGAGTTTGCCGCCCCGCGCGACCTGCTGCGCTACCAGGCCTACGATCCCTACCTGGCCAAGGTCTACGGCCCCATGTGGCCCTATGGTCACCTGACCGGGGTGGCCCATGGCTACGACGGCGAGAACCGCGCCTCGGACATGGCCCGCCTGGCGCGCAGCCTGCTGGCCCACGGCAAGCAGCGCGAGGCGAAGCTGTGGCAAAGCCGCGCCGAGGCCGCGGCCAAGGGGCAAGAACCCGCCAACCCCGACGTGGCCCACAGCCGGCTGCTGCTCGACTTGGTGGCAACCCGCGAGGACCGCGACCCCGAGATTCCCCTGGCGGCTGACGAGGGCTTGGCCGCGCCCGTCATCCCGCCGGGACTTCCGCCCGATGTGGCGGCCCGCGTGGGCGAGGAGTACAAGGACATCGCCGCCCAGTACGACAAGCAGAAGTACGCCAGCGCCTTCAAGATCGTCGAGGACTGGCCCGAGGAGACCTGGGGCGGGAGGCTCGGCAAGGACTTCTCGCTCCTCACTGGTTTCCTCGACTACAAGGCCGAGTTCTACGGCGATGCCATCGACGAGCTCAAGCCGCTGGCCGACAACACCGAGTATGTGCGGCGGCGGCCCGAGCTGCTCTACTATATCGGCCGGTCCTACTTCGCCAATGCCAACTGCGCCAAGGCGGTGGCCGCGCTCGAGCGCTACATCGAGGCCCAGCAGGCGCTCGGCCGGCCGCTGCTGCCCGTGTCGGCCCGGCTGGAAGACGCCGAAAAGTCACAAACCGCCGAGCCAGTGCTACCATGAGGCCGTGGCCAGGAAACGAACCACGTCCAAGCCAGCACGCTCCCGGGACAAGGCTCCGCCGGGCAAGCCCGCGAAGGCCCGTGCCGGCTCGCCGCAAGTGGTGGTAGGCGTCGGCCTCGCCACCGTCGATCTGCTGTTCGTTTCCCCGCGCATCGACGAGCGCCTGGTCGAGGCCTCGGTCTTCAGCATGCAAGGCGGCGGCTCGGCCGCGAACATGCTCGCCACCCTCGCCGTGATGGGCCAGCGCACGCGCTTCTTCGGCCGCATCGCCGACGACGAGCTCGGCCACTTCATCCTGCGCGGCATGGAGAACCTGCGCATCGACACCTCCCTGCTCAACATCGAGCCAGACAAGGTGTCGCCGGTTTCCATCCTGCAAATCGACGAGCTCTCCCGGCGGCGGAAGATCCTGCGCTCGCGCGGCAACGTCACGCCCTTGTCGCCACGCGATTTGCCGGCGGGCTTGCTCAAGGATGCCCGCATGCTGGTCATCGACGGTAGCCAGCCCGCGTTGCAAGCCGCCATTGCGGAAAAAGCGCGCGACAAGGGCATCACCGTGCTGCTCAACGCCAGCCAGCTTTCCGGCGGCATGGGCGAGCTGCTCTCGCTCTCGGACATCGTGATCGGCGCGGAACGTTTCGCCCACGAGCTCGCGCCCTCCGACCAGCTTGGCCACAGCCTGCGCGAGATCCTCAACCTGGGGCCGCGCATCGCCCTCATCACCCTGGGAGAATCGGGCTCGATCGGGCTCGAAGGCACCAAGCTGGTCGAGCAAGAAGCGCTGGATGTCTTCGTGGCCGACACCTCGGGCGCTGGCGATGCCTTCGCGGGCGCCTTCGCCTTCGCGCACCTGCACGGCTGGCCGCTCGAACGCGCCGTGCCCTTCGCCAACGCGGCCGCAGGTCTCGTCTGCCGCAGCATCGGCGCGCGCTCGGCCCTGCCCACCGTCGATGAAGTCGTCGCCGCGATGGGCGGCGTGCACCCCGTCGAGCCCTCCTGAAAGGACCCCGGGAAGCGCGGGTCGCTACTTGCCAGGTGGGGCGGGGATGACAGGCGCGGTGGGGGGCAGGATCTGCGTCTGATAGACTTGCAGCCCCGAGGTCGCCGTCAGCTTCTTGTTGAACGTGGCCAGCTCAGGGAAGCTCAGGTGGCTGATGTATTCCACCACCTGTGCATCGGTGGGCGACAACTTGTGACCGAGCATGGTACCGAGCACGAGCCCGATCACCACCCCTACGATCAAGGAGATGAGGATACGTTTCATGGCTTTCCTTGTTCTGAAGAGAGCCCATGATGCTCGGTGTCGCCCGCTCAAACAACGGAAAACAGTCGCCGACGCCTGCTCGCCCCAGCCGCCCGCGCGGCAGGCGCCCGCGGCCGTAGCCAGACTCCGGTTATTTTGGGGTTCGGGCTCGACCGTGCGAATCTCTTGCCGTGGCTCTCAACAAGGAACTTTCAGCAAACCTCGTCCTGTTGGTCTTGCGCGCCGTGGTCGGAGTCAACATGGCGTGGCTGCACGGCTGGGACAAGTTGCAGCACTTCGGGGCCAAGGCTGCCAGCTTCCCGGATCCCCTCGGCATCGGCAGCAAGTACTCGCTCCTCCTGGCCGTGGCCGGTGAGTTCTTCGGGGCCATTCTCATGGCCACCGGACTGCTCGGTCGCGTCGGGGCCTTCTTGGTTTCCGTCACCGCCGCCCTGACCTTGTTTTCCATCCTCCACGGTTCCCCCTGGAAGGAGCGCGAGGTATGGGAGCTGTACTTCGCCGCCAGCGCGACGATCCTCCTCCTCGGCTGCGGCCGTTACTCGCTCGACACCGTGGTCTGGAAGAAGCTCGGCAAGGGCGGCAAGTCCGCGCCATCGCCCACGAAGAAATAAGAGTTGACCACGGAGGGCACAGAGGACACAAAGGCCGGCAGCGGAAGGGCTCTCCGGATCCGGATCCGAACCCTTTTCTTCCTCATCCGTCTCTGTGTTCTCTGTGTCCTCTGTGGTGAAAATCCGGCAGCGCCTGGCTAGACCTTGCGCAGGCAGCGGCGGGCCAGGGCCGCGATCGCCGGAATCGGATCCAGACACAGCCGCTCGAAGGACTCGACCGCGACCGGCCGGCCGGTGAACGCCGACAGCGCCTCGAGCGCGGCCAGGCGCACGCGAGCGTCCACGTCCAGGGTGGCGTGCGCCAGGCGGCTCACTGCGCCGTCGGTGGCATACTGCCCAATGGCCACCACCGCGCGACCGCGCACCTCAGGACGCCGGTCGCAAAGCAGCTGGGCTAGAAAGGGCTCGGCGCTGGGGGCCGCGATGGCGCCCAGCGCGTCGATGATGCTCAGGCGAACCCAGCGCTCGTGCTCGCGGTAGCACGCAATCAGGCGTCGCGCCGCCGCGCCGTCACCGATGCGGCCGATGGCGCGCAAAGCCTGCGCGCGCGTCCCGGGGTCGCGAGCGAACTGGTCCTGTAGCCTGAGCAAGGCCCGGCGCGAGCGGCGCTGCCCCATGGCCTGCACGACCTCCGCACGAACGGCGACCGAGGGATCATCGAGAAGCGGTTCGAGAACCTCGAGGATGTCCAGGCTCTCGTTCGCGGCGAGAACTCCCACCGCCGCGCGGCGGACCTCCTCGCGACCATCATGCAGCGCCTTCGCCACGAACTCCCGCTGGGCCGCGCAAGGAGCCAGGCGCATGACCTCGAGCACCAGCGGCGCGTGGGCCTGCGCGAAGTCGCGTTCGGCAAGCAAGGCGCTGGTCACCAGATTCGCGTCCATGGCCCCCAACGAGCGCACGGCGGCCTTGCGCACGGGCTCCGTGGGATCCGCGAGACAGCGCAGCATGGCGGGCAGCGCCCGCTCGGCGGACAGACCGGCCAGCGCGCGTAGGGCGGCCACGCGCACCCGTGTTTCGGCGTGGTCGAGCAAGCCCGCGCACGCCCCGCCGGCCTCCGCCATCCCCATAGCGGCGGCGGCGGTCGCGCAGAAGACCCGCACGTCGGCGTCGGCATGCCCAAGCCCCGCCAGCACCGAGGGGTATGCCGCCGCTCCGGTGAAGACCACGGCATCGAGCAGCGGTTCACCGATGGCGGTGTCCCAGGCCGCGTCGACGAGCGCGTCGTAGAGAGCGGGCAACGCGAGCGCCCGAATGACGGCGATGGCGGCTTCCTTCAAGGCGTGCTCTGCCGCCGTGGGCTCCACCTCGCGGCGGCACAAGAGGGACACCAAGCGGGCATGCACCGCGCCCGCCTCGGCCGAGGTGAGCCTTTGCCATGCCCGGCTGCCATCGAGCCCCGCCGAGTCGACCATGCGCCGGATGGCATTGCCCAGGGCCAGCAAGCAGCCGTCGAAATCACCCGCGCTGACTCGAATGGAGAGCAACTCGGCGAGCACCGTCGCCGCGGGCACCGTCGCGATCTTCCCAAGGGCCTCGATGGCCAGATCCGAGATGGCCGAATCGCCGGCCACCCGCATGAGAGCGTGCACGCTCCCCGGATGCCCGATTTCGCCCAAGGCATGGGCGGCGGCGAAGCGCAGCCAGGGGTCGGCCTCGAGAACGGACTCGATGGGCGCCGCCGCCGCTTGCGCGCGCAGCTTGCCCAAGGCATCGATGGTGGCCTGGGCCACGTTGAGGTCGGGATGCTGGAGCAGGCGAGTCAGGTGTGGCACGGCCGCCGCATCACGCGCCTCGCCGAGCGCGGTGGCGGCGTACATGACCACGTCAGCTTCGCTGCTGCGCAACGCGCTGATGAGCGCCGAAATCCCGCGGCTTCCCCCACGCGCCAATGCATCCAGAACGGCGTTGCGCCGCGCAGCCTCCTCCGTCTTCCCCGCGGACTCACGCTCCACCTCCGGCGTGAAGCCGGGCGTCGCGGGAGCGGGCGTTGGTTGGCTGGCGGCGTTGGCCGGCCCGCCCAGCGCCGCGAGTAGCGTCACATCGAGTGACTGCGGTGGCCCGGGGGTATCCATCAGACGGTGAAGGTCTCCATCCTCTGGCGTAGCGACTCGGCCTCGGCCGCCAATTCCTTGGCCGCCAGATTGAGTTGCTCGACCACCTGCAGGTTCTGGCGCGCGACTTCCGAGATCGATTCCGTGGACTTGACCACGGTCTCGCCGCCGCGTTTCTGCTCCAGAGTGGCGTCGAGCATCGAATTGGTGAGCGCGCTCATGCGCCGGGAGGCTGTCACAATTTCAGCCGCGCTGCCGGCATTTTCACGTGCACCCATAGCGATTTGCTGGGCCAGGCCCGCCATGTTCTCGGCGACCTTGAGGGTTTGCCGCGCGGCTTCGCTTTGACTCTCCGTGGCCAGGGCGCTGGCCGCGATGATAATGGATGTCTTGTCGATGGACGCCATCATTCCCACGAGAACGTCATCGGTCAAGGTGACAGCAGCGCCGACATCCTTCTGCACCCCTTCGATGATCGCGCCGATGTCACGCGTCGCCTGGGCGCTGCGTTCGGCCAGGCGCTTGACCTCGTCCGCGACCACGGCGAAGCCGCGCCCCGCCTCGCCCGCACGTGCCGCCTCGATGGCCGCGTTGAGCGCCAGGAGGTTGGTCTGATCGGTGATCTCCTCGATGAGACGCAGGATCTTGCTGATCTCCTGGGCGCGCTCGCCAATGGCGCCGATCGATCGCTGCAGCGCCTCGCTGCCCGACTTGACCGAGTCCAGCGTGGCCTTGGACATCTCGTTGGC
>PNBO01000048.1 GCA_003136095.1 Myxococcales bacterium | reverse complement strand
CTCATCGGTGCAGGGATTGTCGGCGGGAACGTTGGGCGGCCACCACAGCGTTTGCGGAGCCCGTTCCAGATAGCCTTCCGGGGTGTACGAGGAGTCGAACGGCGGATGGGGTGGGTGGGGGGCGACGTTCAGGAAGAACGGTCGGCCGGACTCCCGGCATTTCTCCATGAAGGCAATTGCCTGGTCCGCCTCCGTATCGGTCTCGTACCGCCCCGAGTAGCGCTTCTCCGGCTCGTCCTCGTAATACCAGTAGTTTTGGTAGTCGTAGTGGAAGTTGTAGGCCTGCCAGTGTTGGTATCCCAACCGTGCCGGCCCCGGGGCCACGAAGTCGTGATCGGGATCGTCTACGGGAGAACAAGCAACCTCCCCGTCGGCTGGGGCATCATTCTTTTGCACGCCCGCAGCCAGGTGCCACTTGCCGATGTATCCCGTGCTGTAGCCAGCGGCGCCGAACCCGTCCGCCAGGCAGTGGGGGTTCTGCACGTGGCTGGCCTCCACGAAATTGATGATGATCCCGGAATGGGTGGGATAGCGCCCGGTCTGCAACATCCCGCGATAGGGCGTGCACAGCGGGCAGGTCGATACCGAATTGGTGAACACCACGCCTTCGCTCGCCAGGCGATCGATGTTGGGCGTGGCGATGTTTCGTCCGCCATAGACACTGCACATGTCGGCCCGGAGCTGGTCGGGAAACACGAAGAGGATGTTGGGCTTCTGCCGAGTTCTCAGCCCACCGCATCCCGGCAACGCCATGCCTGCTGTTCCGGCTGCCGCCAGTCTCAGAAACGCGCGACGGTCCATTGCTCGGTGACTCATGGAAGGAGGGCTCGAACCCGGGACGACTATATCATCACTGAACCCTCGGGGCGTGCCAGCGGGCGGCCAGGTCTCTGGTACCACCCTCGCGCCCCACCCTCGCGCCCCGGCGACCGCGGGCACGCTCGCAACGGCCTCACATGCCAACGGCAGTCACGGGAATGGTCACCGAGGTCGTCCCGTCCGTGACGGTACAATCAGCGCTCGTGGTTCCCAGCGTGGTCGGTGAGAAGCTGACCAAGCCGTTTCTCGACGATCCGGCGCTCTCAGGGCAGGTGCAAGGTCACCTGGTTCGAGCGGACCACGCCCCTCCAGAGGGAGGGCAGCTTGCGCAACTGCCGGGTGCTTTCGTCGAAGCATTGGGCGCGCTCGCTGTGCCAGGTAACCTGGGCCTGGTAGTCGCCTGCGGGCAACTCCTCGAAGTTGAACGGCCCCCACTGGCCCGCGTACCCGTCACGCGACTTGCCGAAGCGCACGGACCCTAGCCCCAGCTTCGAGCCGGGCGGGAGCATCAGGAACAGCTGGCAGTACGGCGTGGTGTCGTACTTCTTGAGCATGCGGGAGTCGTAGGGCTTGGGCCGGCTGCCGATCGGTGGGACGAGCTCCAGCGTGCTCGCCTGCAGATGGGCCTCGTGGAGCAGCATCTGCTTCGACGACGAACGGTTGACGAGCGCGGCTTTGAGCTCGGAACCACTGGCGGTCAAGCGGATCTCGAAGGGGTTGCCGGTTTTGCTCCCGGTATCCGCCTCGATCGAAAAGCCCGGTTGCCCCTGGGTCGCGCAGCCAAAGCCACACAGAATCGCCACGCCGAGTGCGGCCTTGCGATGCATCCACGTCATCCTCTCGCGCATCGTCGGCATCCTCACACAGAAACCAAGACCAAGGCAATGTTACGGTCGCCGGCGGCACCTCCATAGAGTAAGGTGTCGACGGGAAACCTCGGTGATGATGCTCAGCATTGCTGCAAACCTGAAGATGCGTCGGCTTGCGTGCCCAACGCTGGTCCTCGTCCTTTGCATCGGCTGCTCATCCAGCCTGGACAACCGGCGGGGCTCCGCCGCCAGGACGAGGCGCGGTCAGAGCAAGCCCAGGTTTCGCAGCCCGGAGATGGATGCGATGTACAAGGCAGCCAAGGCTTCCCCGCGGAGCTTCGATCCGGTCTACGCCTATACGAAAGCCGTGACCGATGCCTGCCTAGCCTCGCTTACCTTTCCGTGCGAAGCGTGCGGCGAAGGGGCGATGCGGTACAAGCAGAGGTCGGAGCTTGAGCCCCAGTACTGGCCGATCATCGAGGAGGCGCTGTCCATGCTCGATGTTCTCGGAAAGACCGCGGTACTGACCGTGCCGGAGCGGGTGGGTCTACTGATCGCGACGAAGGGACGGCTGCTCTGGCTGGCCGGTCGCTCGGTGGAGGAGCAGCCCCTGATCGACGCGTACGCGAAGGAGCATCCCGACGCCGTCGCGGTCATCCGGCGTCGGCTCGAGCTTCTGCGCGAAGGCGGCGACGCCGCGGCATCGGAATCGCAGTGCACCCTCAGCCGAGCGAAGACGGAGTCGGCGCCCGAAGCGACTCGGGTGGACCTCCTGACCGCCTGCGTGGCGCTCAACCCGCGCAATACCTACGGCCGGAGCGATCTGCTGGATTACCCGAAGTACTTGCCCAATCTGACGACCGCCGAGGAGACGCTTTATCGTAAGAACCTCGTCGAGCGCTGTGAGGCGATAGCCGGCGAGGAGGAGGAGAGCTGTGCCGAGGGCTGCGCTTGCGGGGACAAGGATGCCGGCAAGCACCAGACCGGAAAGTGCAAGCGGGCCTGTGCCCGCTGCCGTAGCGAGATGGCTCAGCGGCTGCGCCTGTGCAGGAAGATCACCGAGGCGCCTACCGCAGTCGTGCGCCCGCCCGCTCCCCGACCGGCTCCCGCTCCGATTCGCAGCCTTCCTCCGGCGAAGGCGGTCCCCGACGACGAGGCTCCCCGCCCGAAGCGCGATACCGGCAGGGGCCCCAAACCCATGGAGCTGTGAACATGAGCATGAAGAATCAACGATCGCTCGGGTTCGCGCCAAGCATCCTGGTCATCGGCGTACTGGTCGTTGCCGGCGCGTGCTCGAAGAGAGCCTCGCAGACCCAGCCGACGTCGGCCAATTCCGCTCCGGCCGCGGTCACGGACAAGGGCAGCAAACCTTCCGCGGAGGGCGATTCTCTCCCCGCCGGCATCGACCTTGGCAAGCTGGACGCGTTCAAACGCAAGGTCTTCGACCAAGTGGTCAACCGCGAACCCTCGGCGTGCGGCAAGGGCCACAGCCTGCTCTACTCGGTCAAGCATGACAGCTCCTGCCGGGCTTCGTTNNGTGCCCCGTATTCCGTACATCGACGTGTCACAGGCACCCAGCAAAGGCAGCCCGGCCGGCCGCGTGGCCATCGTGGAGTTCGCCGACTACGAGTGCCCGCACTGCAAAGAGGTGCAGACACTGATGCCGCCGCTTCTGGCCAAGTACGCCAACGACGTCAAGCTGTATTTCAAGCACTTCCCCATCAGCTCGCGCAACGCCCTCAATGCTGCCCTCGGCGCGGCTGCGGCGCAGAATCAGGGCAAGTTCTGGCAGTTCAGCGACAAGGTTTGGGAAAACTCGGAGAACCTGACGCCTGCCTTGCTGGAAGGACTCGCCAAGGAAATTGGCCTCGACTTCTCGCGCTGGTACGGCGACGTCGGGTCGGATGAGGTCCGGGGGCACGTGCAACGAGACAAAACCGAAGCACGCGCCCTGGAGATCCACAGGACGCCCGCCATTTTCATCAACGCCCGTAGGTACACCGACGAGCTCGACATCGCCGGTCTGACGGATTGGATCGACGAAGAGCTCGGCCGCTGAGCGGGCCCTGGTAGCGCCGGCAGGCAACCACCGACCTCACGGTCAGACTGCTGCGCACGGACTGCGGCGAAACCATGTACACGACCGGAAGGACGGACGACAATGGAGCGTCGGACACCGTGACCCTCATATGCTCCGGCGGGGCCGCAGACGCCGGCGCCAGCCGCGACTGACGCCGGTATTCGTCAGCCAGCGTGCGGCTCAGAACTGCGCGAGGGAGTCCCAGATCGGGCCCGGATTCGGCGCTTGCTGGTGAGGCGCCTCGTATTCGCACGAGATGACGGGATAGCCCTCGCTGCAGCCCTGGTAGCTCACGCAGGTGCAGGGCAGATTTGTCGAGCTGAGCCCATCGCACCAGGAAGGACTCATCGTCTGGGTCGTCGTGGTGCACCCATCTCGCGTGGCGTAGGTGCTGACGGCTTGCCGGTGACTGGTGAACAGGCTGTCGTCCGTGCCGACGAAGGCCATCACCGCAACCTTGCGCGTGCCGGCTGCGCAGCCGCCGCTGGTCGTCGTGTTGCCGGCCATCTTTCGCAGCTAGAAAAGCGTTCCGCCCACGCCCAGACCGGGATGGAGGCTCCCCTCCCTACCGGCCACCTGCACCATTACCGGCGTGAGCCGTCGATGCCACGACAAGCGCGCCGGCTCCTCGTCCGGAATGCCGTCGATACTGCTCGTCGAGATGAAGGTGATGACTAGGCCCGCCAGCGCCCCGATGGCTGCGCCGCGATAGGTGTCCTGCTCGCGGCCGTTGTTGGCAGCGGCGCCCAGGAGGAGGCCGACCACGGCGCCGCCGTAGCCTCCCCACGTCGTCACCCGCACGCGCTCGAGCGAGACCTCGCCGACCCTCGCGCCGAGCAAGCCGAGACCGAGACCGCCGTACAACCCGACTAGGCCCGCGACTGCGACCTCGCGCCCGGATGGCGTTCGGTACTGTGAAGAGCCATAGTACGGGTCCGTGTGTCCGCCAAAGCCCAGCATGCCGACGGTCGAGAGGGCCAGGCCCCAGAAGCCGGCGTCGCGCACGAGCTGGGTGTCGCCGGGATCGAGGTCGAGATGCCGGGCAGCCACGACCGCGATGGGAATCGACAGCAATCCGGCGATCGTGGTCGCCATGCCGGTGGTGCGGCCATCCGAGCTCGCATCGGCCGCGCTCATGACCAACAAGGTGGTCGTCGGAACGAAGGACGTGATAGCGAGGGCGAGCGGCAGATCGCCGCGATCGGGGTTGGCCAGCTTGAGGAAGGCCACCGAACCGAGTGTGTATGTGATGGCGCCGAGCGCGACCGGCGTCAGCACGTCCGAGGCACTGTGGGTATCCTGGCTGAGCGCGAAGGAGAGACCGAGCGACATGCCGTAGAGAAACGACGTGACGCTGAAATCGACCTTCTCCCAGATCGTCAGGCGCAGACGTTCCTTGGTTCTTAGCGAATAGGGCTCGTTGCGGACGATGACCTCGTCGTCCTGGGTGGCGGACGCCGCGGATTTTCCACCCGCCGCCGGTGCCGAGGCCGGCGCACGCGCGTGGCCTGTAGGCGCCACACGCATGGCGATGATCGCGAGCGCGCGACGGGACTCGCTCGCCTCGGGCGTGGCGGGGAACTGGGTGGCCAGCTGCTCGAAGAGCGAGCGCGCCAGCGGCAAATCGCCCGCACCGACGGCTGCATCGGCTGCGGCCAGCAAGCCGGCCGGTGTTGGCGATTGCTCCACTCGGGCAGAAGCGGGCGCAATCTCGCGCTCGGCCGCGCGCGCCTCCCGCGCGAAGACAAGTCCGAACACCAGAGCAATCGCGAAACCAAAAGGGCGCTGCATGAGTTGGCATTATGCCAGACCCCGTCGCGCCCCGATATGGCGCCATGTGGGCGCTGTCACCACCCTCGCCATCGGCGGTGGCGTGAAGTTCTAGCGGGCCGGGGAAGATCCGCCCTGCTCCGGAGGGTTGGGGATCACAGAGCAGTCCTATCCGAGGGTATTTAGAGCACTCCCATCCGAGGGTATTTGGGGCTCTCAACGCTTATCCGCCCGGGATTCGCCAGGTCTTCCTGAAGGTGTTCAAGATCCTGTCCTTGTTCTTCGGCCTTAGCTTCCGGGCAAACTACATCCCACCTTGCATGATGAGCGGGAAATTGACCGCGTATTCCTCTGCGCCGCGTGGAAACACCCAATGCTTGACCGCGCGCTGGATGCAGGATTCAACCGAAATGAAACTTGACGGGGCCTTGGTGACGACCCGCTGCACGGCTCCCGAGGTTCCGACGGAAACGGTCACGTCCACGCGACTCCTGGTGAGGTGGTTGTCCATCTTCAGCGCACGCTCGTAGCACGATTTCAACGCCGCCTGATTTGCCTTGTTGCGCACCACTGCACTGATCTGCCCTCGCGACACTGCCTTGACGTCATGCAAGGGATCGGTCGCCGCCTGCAGGCCAGGCGCGGTCTTGCCCGCGGTCGAGCCGCAGCCGACCGCGAGCAGGAGAACCGTTGGCAAGAGCGCGTGTCTCATGGCGACCGACGGAGTCTCTGGCCGAGTCGCCGCACGTGTCAAGCGAGCACGGTGCTGGTAACGGTGAGAGGGGCGCGGAACAGCTCTGCAAAGTGGCCGCCTTCGGGATGGGGCCGCAGGGCGAGCAGGCGGATGATTTGTTCGGCGGAGGGAGCCATCACCGACCGACTATACTACGGGCTCGCGCAGGGCCGCCTGAAGCCAAGCGGCGATAGCGTTGCCGTCGTCGTCGAGCGGTCTCTCGCCAGCTTGCGGCGCAGTCATGTTCGCAGGGACGCCTTCTAGGCAGTCAGAAGGTAGACGACGATGTCCCCGGAGTCGGGCAAATCGAACTCGGCCCTGGCCGGGAGGTCGCCGTCGCAGCGGCTGTAGGTGGTGGGCGGCATGCCGCTCATGGGGTGCGTGCAGGTCGCGGTGCCGGTCTTTCCAGGATCCTGACAAGCCGCGGGCAACGTGTTGTCGAAGGTCATGGTCGCGCGGTAGTGCCCGGCGCTTACCGGACGTGCGACCGAAGTCAACACCGTGACCGAGTAGTTGGGGGTTCCCGTGCCCATCGAACAGGACACTGTCGTCTCGACCACGACAAGCTCACGTGCGTCCCAAACCCAAAGATTGTTCGGAGTCACGAGCGTGCCGAGTTGGGCGGGCCCTGCCTGGCCAGGGCTGGGACATTCGCAGCCGCACTGGAAAGGCAGGCCAAGCGTCACCGTCTCCCATTGATTCGGGCCGACTTGGCGCTCGATGACCAGGGGCGCGCAAAGCCAACCCTCCGTCACCACCCAGCCGGATCGCTCGGTCATCACGTAGAAGCCAACGGATTGGCGGGACGGGATCGCGACCGGTCCATCGCCGCCACCGTCTGCCACCGGCGCGAGGTCCGAGGCGGCGTCGAGTCCCCAAACCTCGGCCGGTGCCGCATCGACCACGGCGCGGTCCTGGTCGGCGTCCGTGACGGCCGGCGAGTCATCCGGCGCGGCGTCCGAGACCGCCGCACTGACATCGACCGCCGCATCCGCTGCCACTGGCAAGGCATCGGCGCCAGCATCGCTCCCCGCTGCAGACGCAGCGTCCATCCTCACCGGCGGGTGCAGACCCGAGTGATCACAAGCCGTGCCCCCGATTCCGCAGGCCAGGAGAACAACGAATCCACGACTGGCCCGACGCCATTCCTGTCGATGTGACACGCAATGCACTGCAATCCTGTGCATGGGTATCATTCTGCCATTTCGTCACGCGCCGAGTACGCCCATCTTGCGGTTCGTGTGCTCAATCATCTCAGGGACTGTTGACCGTTGCGACGGCCGCGTCTAGCCGCGCGCCCGGCAGGTCTCTGTCACCACCCCGCTACTCGCTGGCGGTGACGGTCATGCGAACCGACCTGCCCCGCGCCGTCTTCCGGTGTAACCTCACCGCCGACGATGGCGAAGCAGCACGGAAGTCGTACCCCCGGCCGGATTGGCCGGGGCCTGCTGTTTTCGCTGTATCTGCACGCGCAGCTGCTGGTGCCGCTCGTCACGTGGCTGTTCTGGTGGGGCCGGCCCGGGGACGACGAGGTGCAGGTGACGTTCGAGGAGGTCAAGGACGATGAGCTGCCGCCCGACCTGCCCCTGGTCGAGAAGCCGCCGCAGCCGGCTGTGACGCCTCGGGCGCAGCCGAAGCTTACCGCGCCGCCCAAGCCGCGCGCGCTGGCCGAACGCGAGTCCGAACCGCCGCCAACGCCGCAAGCACTCAAGCCCGAGGACAAACCCAGACCCGACGATAAGCCCAAGGCGGAACAGGTGGATCTTCTCCACCAGAAGATCGTCGACCTGGACATGGGCAAGGACGTGGAAGAGCCCAAGGACGCCAAGTATCTCGCCCAGCGCAACAACCGCACCGACCACGAGACGCGCGCGCGCGACACCAACCTCGACCGGGAGCAGCAGGGCAAGCCGGCCGAGCCCACCGACGAGGAGGAGAAGGTCGCGCACGCGGAGAAGCGCGAGGGAAAGCCCGGCCAGCGCAGCCCGCAGTCGGGCGAGGAGCGCTCGAGGCCCATGCAAGAGCCGCGGCCGACGTTGTCCATGCGCACCCCCGGGGTCGAGCCAACGGGGATGCCGAACCAGAGGCTCGAAGAATCACCTGATGGCCTACTATCCAAGCTGCCGCCCGGTCGTCCCGGAAGACAAGTTGATCGACGGGACAGCGTTCCCGAGGCGCCGGACGCACCCCACCTTACCCGGCGGGGCTATGCCTCGGCCTTCGGCGATGACAGCAAACTGGCTGCGGCAGTGGCCAAGCAGGACAAGTCCAAGCACAAGGGTCGATTCAGCGAGCGCAAGGAAAAGGTGCTGGCGGCGCTCGAGAACTTCATCAACGAGGTCACGCCGAGCAACCAGACCGAGCTGAACACGCGCGCGGCGCCGTTTGCCCAGTTCATCACGCGCATGCACCGGCAGATTCACGAGAAGTTCGCGTTCGGGTTCCTCACGCAGATGGACACCTCGTTCCGCAATAGCCCGATGGACGACATGAAATTGGTGGCAAAGCTGGAAATCGTCCTCGATGAACAGGGTAACGTGGACAAGATCGCCATGGTGCGCACGTCCGGCAATACCGGGTTCGACGTTGCGGCCATCAACTCGGTGTACGATGCCGCGCCTTTCCCCGTGCCGCCCACCGCGATTCTGTCAAGCAACGGCAAGGTCTACCTCCACTGGAAGTTTCACCGTAACGGCGACGCGTGCGGCACCCCAGGCGTCAACTACTTCATCCTCGACAACGGCGCCAAAAACGGCGGCAAAGGACAACCGCGCGTGGGCGCGCCGGACATGCCTCCACGGCACGGCTGAGCGACGGCGACGATCGGCTCGCCGGGAAGTCGCGCCGGGAAGTCTCTGGCACCTGCGGCAGGCGCTACAATAGGACAATGCGCGCGATGCTCCTCGCCTTTGTCCTTTGCGCCTGCGGCGGGATCGCGCCGCGCCCCGAGGTCAAGGTCGTCGAGGCGCACGAGGTCGAGGTGCTGCCGCAGTCGCCACTCATCATCGGCCGCGACGGCGGCGACAGCGCCCTTCTGTGGGGGCACAGCGTGTGGGCGTTCGGCGACACCGTGCTGTCGGTCCCCGACGTGGACGGCGTCACCTGGCACCACAACTCCTTCACGGCCAGCGACGACCTCGACGGCGAGGACGGCGTTACCTGGCTGCCCGAACGCCTCGATGGCGCGGGCGCGCCCCGCTATCTGATTGCGCCCACCGCCGAGGAGGAGGCGTTCAACGCCGCCCACCGCGGCGACCCCTGCGCCGAGCCTCCCTGCGGTGCGCGCTGGGCAGCCTGGCCGGGGGCGCCGGTTTTCGACGAGGCTCGCAGCCGCGCCCTCATCCCCTACGGCCTGATCTACGCCGAGCCGGGGGACTTCAACTTCCACGGCGTCGGCCAGTCCTTCGCCGTGTGGACCGACTACGCTGCCCTGCCCGAGCGCCCGGTGGTCGACCCCGCGCAGGACCACCCGACCCTGCTCTTCCTCGAGAACGAGCCGGGCTACGGCGACGGCGGCAGCGCCATCGTCGGCGATGACCTCTACGCCTTCGCCTGCCGGCCGAACTGCAAGCTGGGCAAGGTGCCGCTCGACCACGTCTTCGAGCGCGCCGCCTGGACCTACTGGGACGGCGCCGCCTGGTCGGCCCAGATCGGCGACGCCCGCGCCCTCTTCGACGCGCCCTACGCGCGCGTGGGCTACAACGACTACCTGCGCCGCTGGACCGCGGTCTACGCCGAGGACCTGTCGGACCACGTGGTCATGCGCACCGCCCCCGACCTGACCGGCCCCTGGTCCGCGCCCGCCGGGCTGTTCACGGCCGACCGCAAGGGAACCGGCGGCTGGACCTACGACGCTTACCCGCACGCCGAGTACGCCGGCGAGGGCGGGCGCGTGCAGTTCGTGAGCTTCACCCGGTCGAACGGTCAGGGCTGGTTCGGGTCGGAGCTGGTATGGGTGCGCGTGCTCATCGAGCCCGCCCCGCACCCCTAACCGTCGCGCCGGGAGCGGGAAGTCCCTGGCACCACCGAAGCGCGGGGCCTTGCTGCTGCAAACCCGTTACGAACGCCTCACCAAGGATAGCGACGTCCTGGAAACCGGTGAGATCGACGAAGTCGTTCGGAGACAGTTCGAGGAACTTGCTGGCAAGAGGTAGCTCGGGCAGGATCAGTATCTGTGCCAGGGAGACGAGTCAGCATATCCTGGACACATGCAGCAGTCACTTCGCTTGGTCCTCTTGTCGGTGCTGGCCGTCGTTCCAGCAGCCGGCTGTATTCCCTGGGTCAGCGTTCCGGCACGTGTCGAACTGGCGCCCATGCAGGCGCTGGTGACTCGTGCCCCNNCAACTGCACGGGCGGAGCTTCGACGTCGGGTTGGGGTATCAGTATGACAGCTACCACACCTTCGGCCGGAACAGCTTCGGGCATCATGGCCTTCTTCTTGAAGGGACGTACTACGTGTTCCGCAGCAGCAGCGAAGGTCCCATTTGGCGACTGGGGGTTCTGGGGAGCGCGGAGGGTGTGCTGACCTCCTTCCAAGACGACGCCAAGGTTGGTCCAGGCATCACCACGGGCCTGCTGTGGGGATACTCAAATGTCGTCAGTGGTCTTAGCGCCGAGCGCAGTGGGGATGTCCGCGTAGCTGGGGCG
>PNBO01000434.1 GCA_003136095.1 Myxococcales bacterium | reverse complement strand
CCCCGCTCACGCTACTACGCCGGCCGCGAGGCAGAGCCACCGCTCTGTCGGGCGGTTACGCTGGCGTGGCTGGCCATCGCGGTCTTCCTGCTCGGTCTTTGCCTGGTGTTCTGGGGCCAGCTCCGTGGCCGGCACCTGCTCGCGTTTCTCGGAAGCGCTGCCTTCATTCTTGGCCTGCTCGCCGCCACCGCCGCCTGCGTGTTCCCGGTCATGCTCAAGTCCACGCTGGATCCCGCGTGGAGCCTCACCGCCCACAACTCCGCGACGAGCCCGCACGGCCTGCGTGCCGGACTGAAGTGGTGGCTCCTCGGCTTCCCGCTGGCCGTCACGTATTTCGTCATTCTCTTCCGGCTCCACCGCGGCAAGGTCAAGGCCACCGCCGACGGCGAAGGCTACTGACCCACACGGACAAGGCGGCGCGAGCACCGCCCCAGATGGTGCCGAAGGAAGCACAGACGGAACCAGACGACTAGCGAAGTCGCAGGCGCCTGCGGTGCCGCGACCTCAAACCGACAAGCACGGGGCTTTGCCCCTTGGTCGTGACACTCCTTTCAGCGCATGCCGACGGTGCCCGGACGCGCAGAACGCGGCCCGCAACGGCCGGATGGCGGGCATGGAGGGGTGGTGACTCGCCGTGGGGTAGAGGTTCTCGGACGAAGAAACCCGCTTCGAAACGCTTAGGCACCGGCCAGTGCGGCCGCCAGCCTTTGCTGCGCGGCGCGCGCCGGCTCCATGCGAGCGTGCAATTCCCTTCGAATCTTCTCTACAGCCGGCCGCTGTTCGGGCGAGATGCCGAGCGTGTCGAGGCTCAAGGCGATCAGGAGAGTCACTCCACCGTGGTGGTGGTGGCGGTGGTGCTCCGTCAGACTAGCCGCGACCTCGTCAACGTCGGAGGCGCTTGCAGCGGTAGCTGGCGGCCGAGCGTTGGCGGAAGCCCCGCCGCAACTGACTGCTGCCGATGCCCCGAGGAGCACCGTTGCGATCGTCCCCATTTTCCTCAGGTTCAAGACCTTCGGATGTTCCATTCGTGCTGCAACCATGTGCCGAAGTCTTCCCCGTCGCAAGGTGTCCCAGCAACGGCTCAGCGCAAATCGCGAATATCTCAGGCATTCATCGTGCTCTTCTGTCACGTGGATGCGCGACCTCAAAGGAATCTTCATGCGCTGCTCATGCGGCCGGCGTTGTGCCTCTTTCAAATCGATGGAGTTGGACCATCATCTTGGTCGAGGTGTCCAACTCTCATGAGCTCCCTGTTCCGCAACTTCCCACAATTGCTGACAATGGGAGGTTGGCTCGAATGCTGCTTCGGATGACTTCGCCGACTGCTGCCGAGCGGAGAGGGGCGCGCAAACAATCGCCGGGTCGAGATCGTGATCAATCAGCCCTGAGGAGGACACAATGAGCGTTGAAACTATTGTCATCTGGATTGCGATTGGCCTGGTCGCGGGCTGGTTGGCCTCGCTGGTGGTGGGCGGCGGCTACGGCGTCGTCGGAGACATCGTGCTCGGAATCGTCGGCGCCTTCCTGGGGGGCCTCATCTTCCGTGCCCTGCACCTGGGAACGCCGTTCAGAGGCGTGGCATCGACGATATTCGTCGCCTTCGTGGGCTCAGCTGTCCTGTTGCTGCTCATGCGTCTGGTGAGACGGACCACCGCGCGCGACAGATGATCTCGGTTCGGCACCAAATCACAGTCGCCCCTAGAGGGGCGGCAAGCGAAAGGGACACGATGACGAATTGGAAACTGGGACTGATAGGGTTGGCGATTTCGAGCCTGGGAATTTCGGCGCTGGCGTCTCCGACGGCGCAGGCGGCAGTGCTGATCATTCACGCCGGGCGCAACGAGCCGCCGCCGGTGCGAGAAGAGCGCGTGGTGGTGCGTCGGGGCTACGTCTGGGACGGCGGCCACTACGGCTGGCGACACCACCGCTACGTCTGGGCGCGCGGGCACTACATGCACCAGCGCCGCGGCCACGAGTGGGCCCCGGGTCGCTGGGAGCGGCACCAGGATCACTACGATTGGTACCGCGGCGAATGGCACCCGCAGCGCTGACGGTGTTCGGTGTTCGTCATCGTGCTCTAATCGCCTTGCTGCTTGCGGTGCTGACCCTCGCCAGGAGGAAGATGGCGTGGAGCGGCTTTGCCCAACAATTCGGAGTTGACGCAACGCTCGCAGGAGATGGTCGCAGGAACTGTCAGGCTTGCGCTAATTGCTGGGCAAAGCCACGGCGAGGTGACCGTCGTGACCGATGACGCCCTCGGCGAAGATGACCCGCTCCACGCCCGACTGCTTGCCCCGTGGTCGTGATACTTCGGCACGCTGCGAATGGACGTTCGCCGTCGTCGGCAGGGGATCCTGGAGCGGCGGGCAGGGCTCGCTCAGGCAGCGAGGCGCTCGTAGCGGTGGTGAAGACCAGACCTCTATTCCAGCGCGGCAAGGCTCTCTTTCGCTTCCGAGTAGTCCGGCCGGATTCGAATGGCTTCCTTGTAGAACCGCACGGCCTCGACTCGTCGACCGATCCGTTCGTTGACCTTTCCGAGGAGAAAGCAGAGCGTCGCATTGTCCGGGCTCTGCTGTTGCGCCTCGACGAGATGGACAAGCGCCTCGGGCAACTTGCCCGCTGCCAAATAGCACTGCCCGAGGTTGTAGTGCGCGTAGACGTTCTTGGGCTCGAGCTTCAGGGCGAGCTGGAATTCGGCAATGGCCCGCGCGTGATCGTTTCGCTTCAGGAAAATGTTACCTGCGTTGACATGCCCCGTCGCGGACGAGGGATCGAGGCGTATGGCTTCGCTGTAATGGCTCATGGCCTCGTCGTCGTTGCCTGCCGCCTCCAGCGTGTTGCCAAGGGTGATGTGCGCCTTGCTGTTTCGCGGATTGCTCGCGAGCGCTTCCCTAAATCGCGCGCCCGCGCTCTTGAGATCCCCGGCGTCCATCAGCGCCATGCCCGACCGCCAAAGCGAGACATCGTCGACGAAACGCGGGTCGATGCGCGCCATGGCGTCCGGCGCCGCGGCCACGAGCTCCGGAATGTTGGCGGCGCGGTCAGGCGCCGTGAAGTGTTCCAAAAGCACCGCGGGTGCGTCGACCCCATTTTCGTCAATGTGCGCGACAAAGAGCTGGGTATAGGGCGAGTTGGCCTTGGAGGAAAAAATCAGCCACCTGCTGTTCGACGACCAGCTATGCCAGGAGTTCATCCTCGCCGTGTTGCTTCGCAGGGGCCTCGCTTCGCCTCCGGTGGCGGGCAGGATGTAGAGCTTGCTGTCGGGCTGCAAGAGCATGAAGCTGTTCGATTGACAAAACACGATCCACCGGCCATCCGGAGAGAATCGGGCGAAGTAATTGCTCATGCCGTTCCCCGACGCGCCCGCCAGCGGCTCGGCAACGCCCCCTTTGCCGCCGCCAAACGGGATACGGTACAGGTCGAACTTGAAGAGCGTGGTGCCGTCGACGAACTCGTTGCACTCCTCGGGCGTGAGAAGCGCCTTCTGCTTGTCGCGAAGGTTCCGGAGATAATGAGCGCGACTGCGCGCGAAGACGATGAATTGCCCGTCGGGACTCCAGGTCGGGTTTGATTGCACGAAGGCGCCATCGTCCGCACCCGGCAGGGAGCTGAATGTCTTCGTTGCGCTGTCGTAGACGGCCAGGATCCCTTGAATCGGGAAGAAGAGCTGGGAGAATGCCAGATCCGGTCGCGCCACGAACACCGAGCGGTCTTTCACCGTGCTCACCACGAATCTGCCGTCCGGCGAGACCTGGGAAAGCAGGCCAAATGTGGGGTTGTTCGGGTCGCGTTTGTACTCGCTCCACGTGATGATGTCGCTCGTGGCGAGGGTCATCTCTTTGGCGACCCTGGTCAGGGCATAGGCGCCCTTGTCATTCCCGTAGTCGACATCCATGCCAAGCACCTTGCCGTCCGCGGAAAACGAGTGGCAATTGCCACACACCGGCAAGTTTTCCAGAATCACCGGCGGCGCACTGTCGTTTGCGATGGAGCCGAAACGCCAGCGGATACGCGAAGGGTCTTTCACTGCATCGCTGAACGGCAGGATGACCTCCCGGTAGAAAACCGAGTCTCTCAGAGGGTCTTTGCTCGTGGTGAGGGAAACCGTGCCCTGTGAGTACGTATCGGTGCCATCGTGCGAACCGTGACCAGTCACGCTGACCACCGCCCTGCCATCGACCGAGTGTCGCTTCATCACCTCCCACTGTTGGGGCGAAGGTCTCCAGGTTGGCGTATGAACGAAGTGCTCGAACCGGACCTGCGACTTGTCGAATCGAACCGTCACAAGCCAATCGTGTGTCGAGGATTCGGGCTCCAACCAGCGAAACACGGGGGCGACAATCTCCGGAGGGAATACGGCGTTATCGAAAGGATAGGTAATCGTCAGGGCGTGCATGGGGGGCTGCTGTGCGATCGCTCGACGTAGCCAGTAGGCCTTCACACGGTCTTGTCGAGACACGAGGCCGATGGCAAATACTGTGCCAACAAGGGCGATGAGGAGGAGGAGCCATGGCTTGCGGCGGTTTGTGTTTCCTCGCATGACGTCTCGATTCCCAGCAGGATGTCCGGCTCACCCGGTTTGTTGGACGAGTCTCTTATGCTGCGATTGAGGCCTGATAGGCAAGCGCTTCCTTCGCGGCGGGCGCGATTTGGCCCGCACGCTGGTTGTGGCTCGCCAACTCATCATCCGCAACCGCGCTTCTCTGTCGGTGGGCGCGGGAATCCGTAGGGAAGGCATCTGTTCGATGGCAATGTGGTGCCCGTAGTGTCCGGAAATGCATCGCCGGGTCAGGCGGCTTCACGATGGTAGTAGCGGAGGAGGCCCCCGAAACGTGAGCGACGGGCAAGCTGCCCGCTCAAACCCGCATTTCCATGCTGCTCATCTCGCGGAATCATGCGAGAATTTCGGCGACGACTTGCTGGACACCACGGGGTCGGGACAACTCTTCGAACTGGCTATTGCGCAATCACGCCGAATCGGACGTTGACGAAGCCGGCGTGCCCTGCGGTTTTGAGCACCTTGCTGACCACGTCGGAATCCGTGTCTTTGTCGGCGAGAAGCAAGATACCGCTGGCCTCGGCGGTCTGTTCGCGTCCAGCCTCCGCACGGCGTTCTTTGATGCTGACGAGCTTCGCATAGAGCGAGGCAATTCTGCCCTCTTCGTCCTCGGCTTCGACCAACTGGCCCTCTTCGATGGGGGTCACGGGCGTATCGGCGACTTGAATGGCGTGCTGGGTGATCGAAATCGTGAGCTGGAGCTGCAGCCGTACTTGGCTGGTGGACGCGGGCAGGCGCATCTCTGCCTTGTTCTCGACTTCCGTGGCCTGGGCCGCGTAGGCCGCGAGCAGAAAGAACAGCAGGTTCGAGAGAATGTCCATGAGGGCGGTGAGATTGAGTGCCGGGACGGGCGTGCTCCCGACCCGGCTCGACCCACCAAAGACGCTGCGTTTGCCGAAGGCCATGTCACTTCACCAAGGTGGAAACCACGACGGTTGGAAAGAGCGCAACCGTGTGCATGGCCACGCCTTCTTTGGATTCGTATTCGCGCGCAGCGTCCATTGTCCGGACGAGCACCTCATATTTGACGCCTGGTTCGGGCGTCAAGATGACCGTGTCCGACTTGGGGAAGTCCTGCTTGATGCCCTTGAGATGGGCGGTCAAGGCGGCGAAATCGTGTACTTTGCCGTGCAACGGAATCGTGCGCCCCATGCCGTCGAGCTCTTCTTGCGTGAACGCCGTGCCGAGTGCGGCAACCTGAAAGCCCTCCTTCTGCACGGACACATTGATGGTCACCGCGCGTTTCGTATCCGCCACGCCACTCTCGTCGGCGGACTGCACCGGTACGGTACCGTTGATGACCATGACGATGGTGGCGCCGAAGGCCGCGAGCAAGAAAAAAAGCAGGTTGGACAAGATGTCCATCAAGGCGGTGAGGTTGAGCTGCACGGGCGCGATGGCCGCCTCGCCGAACACGTTGGTTCGCGAGCCCGCTGCCTCTTCCTCTCCCGTGTCTGCGCCGGCGGACATGGGCTATCTCGCTCCAGCCGTTCCGCCGCGCTGGGCGGCATTGTGTGCATCGCTGGCGATCAGCAAACGGTCGACGAGTGCCGAGGTGGCCGCCTCCATGCGGGTCATCTCTCGTCCCTGTTTGGCCGAAATCAGAAGGTAGGCCACGATGGTCACCGTGGCGACGGTCAGACCGAAGAAGGTGTTGTAGAAAGCGACTGCCACGCCTTTGGACAGGGCAGCTTGCCGAGCTGCCGCGTCCACCGCTTGCATACCCGAGAACGAAATGATGAGGCCGTGGATGGTGCCGAGCAGGCCCAAGAGAGTCGCCAGGTTCGAGATCTGAGGCAAGGCGCCCGTCCCCCGTCGAAAGCGCGCCAGCTCGGTGATGGCACAGGTTTCCACATTGCGCCGAATTTCCTTTTCGCCCCGATTGGCGCGCTCGATGGCCGCCAACATCATCCGTTGCAGCGGATGTTTGCCGTCGCAAAGCTGCGCCGCCTTGCCGTAGTCGCCGTCGTCGACGTGGCTTAGTACCTTGGCGGTCAGGGATTCGACGTTGAGCCGGAAACCGAGCCACAAGGTAAACACACGTTGGGCGATGATCCCGACCGCGACCAGCGAGGTCGCCAGGATCCCGAACATGAACATACCTCCAGCCAGTAGAAGCTCAAGAATCACGAACATCGAATTCCTCCGTGTAGTGGGTCGCCGCGTCGGACGCGCGAAGATGTCATTCTAACCATATCCCTGAATCGAAATCGCCGGTTTCCGCGGCATATTTCGCTTGCGTGAATTTCCACAGGTCAAGAAGCCGCTGCGCCTTGGTGCGTAGGTCGAGCGACGACGCGCGCGTCTGTTTCCCTCTCGCCTCTTCTTCGTCAATCGTGCGCTCGAAGGCAGGCAGCGAAGCGAAGGGTGCCTTCCCGATGCGTACTAACTGGCGCTGCTTCACGAGGTCCACACGAACCTGTGCGATGCGGATTTCTTGGGTCGCCACCGTGACCTCGGCCAAGGCCACTTCACGACGAGCCTCGAGGTAGTCACGCTCGGTGCGCACGACCTTGCGCAACAGCGGAATGCGCCCGGCGGTGGCAGGGTTAGCGTCAAGCCGGCGTTCGTAGCGTTTCTCGATGCCGTCAAGCTCGGCCAAGGTCGACTCCACGTCACGCAGCTGATCGCTCGCCAGGTCGGCGCGATTGCGGGCAATGATGAGGTCGTTTTCGGCGTCGAAAATCTCCTGGCGCCCATCGAGCGGCAGGCGCTCCCGTTCATCGCGCGACAGAGATGGTGCCGTGCTGCCACAAGCCACCAGCAAGCACAAGCCGGCGAGCCAAGGTTGCAACCGTTTCACTTGCCACCTCCTTGCGGCTCCGAGCCAGGCCCGACGCCCAAGTTGGGCTTGAGCAGTAGTCCGAGCTCGGGGTGATCGGCCGGGCCACCGACAGTGGCGGGCGGCCCGCCCGCCTTGGCCATTTCTCTCTTGGCCTTGTCGAGATGACCGTAGAACGCATAGTGCGCCGCCAGGTTGAGTCGCGCGCTGCGGTTCGATTTGTCGAGGGAGACCGCCTTTTCGAAGACATCCGCCGCCTCTTGCGGCTCGGCCATGCGTTGCAAAGTTACGCCCCGCAGGTTCTGCACCTCGGCGTTCTTGGGCGCCAGGCTTTCCGCCCGTTCGAGCAGCAGCAAAGCCACACCGAGCTCGCCGGCCGCCAAGTGAAGCTCGGCCAATTTCGCCAGCGCCGCCACGTCTTTGGGGTTCTTGAGCAAGGTCTTGCGCAAAGGGGCCGCAGCGGGCGGATCGCCGCTACCGTGGGTCTTGCCCTGCGGATACATCGTAATCACATCGGGCATGGGCTCGCTGAGCAGACACGAGCGGGCGGCCTCGGTGACGATGACAGCGTCTTTCGCTTTCTTGCTGCACAGGGTGCGCGCCTCGCTGGCCCGGGTTTCGGCATCGACGGCCTGACTGTCGATGGCTGCGCGCAACTGCTTGGCGTCCTCGGCGCTCAAAGCCGTAGGCAATTCGAGATTGCGCAAGAACACGGCGTACTTCGCGTACGCGTCGGCGACGCGCGAGATGCCAGCCATGGACCAACGGGCGTCTCTGGAGCTGATCACCGAAGCGAACGCGCGATCCACGACCTGGAGCAGTCGAACCTTGGCGTCCACCGTCCCCACCACATCGTCGGGCTTGGCGGCCAGATTGCGGAACTGAACATAGCTGATTTCACCGAGCAAATAGCGCGCGCGCGCCGCCACCTCGGCGGCTGGCCCCGAGGTGGCGGGGTCGTAGGCCACCCGGGCGAGCGTCCGCCCAGCCTCTTCGTGATCGCCACGCTGATAGGCCAAGTAGCCGCGGAAGAACGTCGCCACGCTGCTGCTGAGGTTGCTCGCACTGAGGACGTCTTCCAGGACCGCCAGGTTCCCTGCGCGCGCAAGCAACAGGAGCAGCTCGTCGACGCGGTCTGGGCTGCCCGCCGCCGCGTAATTGCGGATTTCCTTGGCCGCCACGGCCTCGCCAAGCACGGCGTGAATCGACGCCGCGGTGTAGAGGCGCTCGCCGGCTTCTTTGGCACTGGGATTCGCAGCAACGGCCGCGGCCATGTACTTGCCGGCCTTGGTCAGATCGCCGCTATCCGAGGCCACGGTGGCCAGCGCGGAAAGTACGTCGATACGCTTCGGCGATTGCGGGTATTCCACCAGGAATTGGTCGCCAAGCTCGTAAAAACGCTCGATATCGCCGTTCGATCGCGCCACCAGGAGCATGTTGTAGAACGCCTGCTCGCCAAGCTCGCTGCCCTTGTGACGTTTGGCCATGCCGAGCAGTTGTGCTTCCCGATCGCCGGTGTCGGTCACCGTGACCTCGGCGACCTGCCGTTGCGCCGCCTTGCTGACGATGTCGCGCAACTCGTCCTTGAGACCTTCGTTGCCGAGGCGCGCATCGGCGATCAGCCGTCGGCCGAGCGTGCCTATGCCTTCCATGTCGTCGGCGATGCGCAACGAATCGAGCGTCAGGTGGGCCGCCGCGGCGCCCTCGCTGGTGGTCGGGTACTGCGTTGCCACGGCGAAGTAGAGCTGCGCCGCCCGCTCGTACTCGCCTGATTCGTAGTAGCTACGTGCGATGGAGAGCTTGACGCCAAGGACGGCTTGGTGCGTGGGATTCTCGGCGATGACCTGCCGGCCCAGGTTGCGAATACCCGCCCAAGCCATCGCGCGCTCCAGGCGCCCGAGGCCGGTGTCTTCCAGGGCCCTCTGGAAGGCGGCAAACGCACCCAAGCGCGCCTCGCCCGCGGCGCGGGCATTGCCGGTTTGTGCGGCGACTTCTTCATAGGCACGGCCGGCCTCGTAATACCGGCGGGCGGCCAAGAGTGCTTCCGCAAAGTTCAACCCCATCTCGCCACGCGCCGGTGAATTGTCGAAGCGGTCGAGGTACGCGAGGTAGGCATCCGCCACCAGCGACATGCTCGGCCCGTCCTTCGCATCCTTGGCTGCCACGTGCGCTCGCGTGGCCAGGTCGCGCGTGTAGACCTCGATTTCGTCTTCGAGATTCTTGCGTTGCTCGGCCGACATCCGATAGTCGGCAAGGCGCGCGTCGAGAACGCGCACCATGCGCCGTACGTCGGCGGCTGGCTGATCGAACACCCTGCCCTTGAGCAGGCTGTCCTGCAGACGGCGTGCCATTTCGACCGCATCGTCGTCACCCGGTGAGGCATTCATCACTTCGCGCAGCACCGCCACGGCCTGAACGCTCATTTCCTTGAGCGTGAAGCGATTCACCAGGCGTCGCATCGCCGCCAGGTAGTCGAGCGATGAAGCCGCCAGGTCGCGGAAGTACGGGACCGCCGGCTTGTCGGGAAAGACGTCTGGATAGCAGTACGCCAGGTCGACAAGCGATTCGCGCACGACGTTCAGGCTCTTTTGGGTAGAAAGCAAGACCTTGCTGTCCTTGGATTGCTTGGTTCGATCGCGCAGAACCTGTTCGAACAAGCGAACGGCGCCCTTGCAGTCCTGACGATTGACCCGCACCCACGCCAGTTTGTACCGCGCCAGCGAATGGACGTGGCTCACGGGCGCGGCCAAGACCAGGTTGTAGTAGCGCTCGGCCTTGTTGAGATCGTTCGCGTCGAAGGCGTGGTCGCCGAGCGCCAAGTAGGCCTCCGCTCGGTAGCGGCTCTTGGGGTAGGTTTCGATCAGTTTCTCGTAGGTCTCCTTCATGGAATCGAATTCGCCGAGCTCGCGGTATTCGTGCGCCATCAGGAAGGTCGCCTCGTCGGCCCGCGCGTACGACGGAAACTCGCGCACCAGGCGGCTGTAAACGCCGATGGCTAGGTTTTTCAGCAAGCGCGCCTCGGGTGCTTCGAGAGCACGCGAATCGTCGCCACGGACACGTCGGCGCTCGTAGACGACCAGCCAGGCGTAGCGCGCTCGCTCCGTGTAGAGCTCGGCCAGCCGCATGTGCAAGTCGGGCATGTACGAAGCGCCCCGTGCCTTCTGAATCATGCTCTTGGTCTGCGTGATAGCGAAGTCAACCTTGCGTCCTGCCTGCACCCACTGGGTCGTGGGATCACTGGTAGGCGGCTTGATGGGGGGCGTGGAGGCGCACCCGACCATGGCCCAAAGTCCAGCCGCGAAAAGCACTCCTAGGCGAGTCATCGCAAGCACCTGTCGTCCGCCAACACGGCGAAGTCGTTGAGCTCATCCGACCAGTATTCCCCGTCGAAGGGAAAGAAGACTTGTGGCGAACCATAGGGCACGGCGCCGGTGCGCGCCGTGACCTTGGCGGCGCCCTGTCTTGTGCCGGGCTTCACCAGGCCCGCACCGATCTCGTAGTCGATGAGATCCATCTGTTCGTTAACGCGCAGAAGCTCGTCCACCACCTGCTCGATGGCGTGATTCAAACCGCGGCGAAGATTGTCCTCGATAAAGGCGAGACGCGTGGCGTACAAGGACTTGAGGTGCTTTTGAAGCTCAGCAGCGGCGAGACGGCCAAGGAGCCCGGTTTCCGTGTGCAGGCGCGTGCGCATGCGCGCGAAACCGGCCAGGCGCGTGCCCCACGACGCCCATTCGACGATGCTCGGATCTTCGCGCAACCCGGATCGGTCGCGCGCCTTGCGCACAAGGGCGCCGTAGCGATCGTGAAACTCGCGCACGGCCATGTGTGCGAGCCGATACTGACAAAGCTTGCGCAACGCCAAGGCGCGAATCAGCTCGCGCTCGGGGGCGAAGAGCCGCCTGAAAATCGGAGCCCCGAGTCCGACCACCATGCCGAGCGCGCGTTGCTGGTCGTCGGCGCCCACGCGGTCCCACGCTCGTTCGAGCAGCACCAGATCCTGCTCCACGAGGGGCAAACGGACTTGCGCGTAGTAGGTGAACGCCTCGTCGTAGCTCTTGCGCTCGTAGAGAATTCGCGCCAGGGCCAGGGCGGCCACCGTGCGCACGTCGGCTGGCGCGGCGCTCGCGTCCAGGATTTGGCGTAGCAGTTTTTCCGCGCCCTCGTCGTTGCGCTGCTGAATGCGCTCCACCGCCAGCAGGTAGCGCGCCCGCCAACCATACATGCGCTCGGTGGCCGCCAGGGTTTCAAGTCGGCCGCGTCCCCAAGCCGAAAATCCAAGGCGAAGATCGCCAAGCGCCTGCAGATATTCGACGAAGTCGGCGACTTCAGGTTCGAGATCGCCATACTGTGCGCTGTAGATCACGCCGTCGAGGAATCGCCATTCTTCGACCAGTCCGCGTTCGTAGAGCGGCTTGAGCGCGGCCAACGTCTTGCCGAGCAGTTCCGGTGATCGTCGCCCTGCCAGGACTTCAAGGTAGTACTCGATGCCCGCCTGGACGAACCCCAGATCGACCAGCGCGCCGGCCAGGCGAAAGGCGGCGGCGTCGCGCCGCAAATCGGTTTCGGGCAAGGCAGCGTAAAGACCGTAGAGAACCGCTGCCCCCTCTTCCGCCTCTTTGGCGTGAAGCAATTCAAGTCCGCGATCCATGCGTTGGTCGGCGTCCGCCGGTGCAACGGGTGCCGCTGGTGGCTCCGCCGGATCACCTGCCGGGGCCGGAGCTGGCTTGGCGGGTCGGGCCGGAGTTGCCTGCGCGGCGGGAACAGCTGCCGGCGGCGCTGTGGGCCTAGCCGGCGCCGGGCTGGCGGTCAGCCACAGCAGGGATACCAAGGTTCGCATCATCGTTCGTCGCCTCCCCACGCGAACGCCAAACCGAGGCTAACGAGTAGCTCGTTGCGGTAGGTCCAATGACTGGGATTGTAGGCCCAATGACTGAAGAGGATGTTGTCGCGAACGTCGATCCGTAAGGAGGTGTGCGCACTCATGAAGACGCGAAAGAGCACTCCGACGTTGGGTCCCGCGAGATAGCTTTGCGGGTTGGTGTAGCGACCGAGCGTGATCCCGAGCGGTATCGATACTTCGGCGTGAATCACGCGGCGATTGAACACCGCCAGCTTGCCATAGAATGGCTTCACTACCAAGCTCGACGACAGCATGAGATCGATGGCGGCGATTTTGGTGGGCTGAACGTCGAAGTTATCGAGGAGCTCGGTCTTGAGTCCGGTGTCGAGCTGCTTGTAGACGTAGGTGCCGTTGATGACTTCCCATGCCCACGCATTGCTGAAATGGTAGGTGAACGAACCGCCGATGGTGAGCCCCTTGTTGAAGGCATTGATGGGCAGAAAGCCCGCCGCCACATTCAGTTCACCGCCCAGACGAAAGAGGCGGCTTTGCACCGCGTAGGTCGCCACCTGTTCTTCGTCGAGCTCGTCGTCAGCGAAGGCCGGTGATGCGCCCGCGAGGGTCAGCGTGAGAAGTGCGAAGTGGAAAGGGAGGTTGCGTCTCATGCGTGTCTCCATGCTTTAGGTGCCCGAGTTGGCGAGTGCGATGGGATAGATGACCGTGACCTGGCCGCCAGACGGTGCCGGGAATTGCCAACGATGAATCGCCGCCTGCATACAACTGGTGGCTTCGTTGCTGGACAAGGTGGAAGCCTTGATCTTGACCACTGTAACCGCGCCGGTGGTTCCGATCACCCATTCGAATGCGACCTTACCGGCGAGATTGGGGTTGACGATGAGTTGGCGCTCGAAACAACCCTGCAGTTCGTGGATGTGGGCGTTGATGACCTTTTGGATTTCGCCGCGATCGAGATGGCCCTCGACCTTCATCAGGTTCGGCTTGGCCTTGACCTGGGCGCGAACCTGACCGGTTGGCGCGTGGCCTAGCACGCGGCCCAGATTCTTGGCGACATCATTGGTCGACTTGGTGTCGAGGCGGCCCATACCACTGCCCGCGGCGGCCAGGCGCAAGGAATCGCCAGGCAATTTGCCGATGGCGCCGGATACCTTGAAGCCGCCGCCGCGTATGGGCCCCGCGGCATCGAGGTTGCTCATGGCAGTCGCCGACAAGGGCTTGGGGCCGGCCGACAGTCCGCCGAGCGCGGAGAGAAGCTTCTGGGCCGTGGCCGTGGACTGCGCTTGGGGTGGGGGCGCGACACGCGCGCGCGGGAAATGCGTAGCCACTTTGGGCGTGACTTCAGCCGTCGCGGTTTGGGCGGGCTCGGTCTTGGCCTTCTTCTTCTCATGCTTGGGCGGCGGAGCCGGTGGCTCGAGCTCGATTTCCTTGAGCGCGATGCGGGCAAAGCGACCTTCCTTACTGTCCGCGATGAAGTCGCGGCGAACCAAGCTGGACAGACCAAGAATGGCAAAGACAACGAGGTGGACAACGACGGAAACGCCCGCCAGTGCGACCATCAGCTTGGTCAGCCGAGGCCGCCACGGCGACTTGGGCAACGGCCCAGCCGCGGGCACGAGATGCACCAAGATCCCTTCGCCCGACGGCAACGGGAACAGAACCTGCGTGGCGGGTTCGAGCGCGATGCGCCCGCGCTTGTCGGCGTGCTGTCGCCAGGAGGCATCGTCGATGGGCTGGCCGCGCTGGCTGATCACAACGCTTCCCGGCAGGGCGTCGCGCTGGAAAACAAAACCGCCTGCCCCGGAACAGCGGCCGAGTGGCTTGCGCAGACCGTGCAGGCGCAGCTTCTCGCCATGGCGCAGGTGGTGCAGTTTCAGGATGCAGCCATGGCGGAAGCGGACGACCTCGACAGCGCTGCTCTTGTGCGCTGACGTGCCGGACTCGCGCAGCCTTTCAAAGAGGGAAAAGCTGGGCTCGAAGAAGGCATCGTCATCGTCGTCATCGAGCCCAGGGATCTGGGATGACGAGCGAGGAATCGGCGAACGCTCGGGGGTGACCTCGAAAATCTCACGACGGGGCGCGAGATCGATGCGGGGCTCGGCATTGCGCGAGCCGATCGGTTGCGTGGACGTCCGCCCCGCCGGGGGCCGGGGCTCGGACGGGACGGACGACAGCGCCGGGCGCGGCTGTGGCACCGGCGGCTTGGGTTTGAGCGGTGGCGAGGCCAAGGTCGGAGCCACCGCCAGGGCAGCGGGAGCCGTCGCGGCCGCTGAGCCACCCGAGAAGGAGTTGCGGGCGGACGCTGCCGGTACTGTTGCTGTTGGGCGGAGGGAAGGCGCTGGAGGCACCGGCGGAGGCAAAGTCTTCGCAGCGGGCGCGGGCGGTGCTGGCGCGCTTGACACGGATTTCTTAGCCGTCGTCGGGGGCGTGGGCAAAAGCGGCACAGGCCTCACCGCAGGGGCTGACGCTGGCGCGCCAGTCGTTGGCGCTCGGGCGGCACGGGCTCGCGCGGGTGCCGGCGGTGCTGGTGGCGCGGGCGGCACGGGCAGGGGAACTACCTTGCCCGGCGCGGAGGCGACAGGTGCCTTCGGCGTGGGGGGACTCGGACGCGCTGGCGATCGCACCATAGCCGGCGTTGGCGTGGCATCCGCTCGGTGCACGTTGATGCGTAGACGAAATCGTCCTACCCGGATCTCGTCGGTGGGGAAAACTTCTTGGTGCTCGGCCGCCTCGCCGTTGACCAGTGTGCCCAGGATGGGGTCATAGTTCTCCACCGTGCAGGTCTCACCATCGAAGCGCAGGACTGCGTGGCAAGGCGAGATGCTCGGATCGTCCAGGCGGATCATGACGCCAGGATCGCTCCCCATGGTCACCTCAGCCGAAGTGAACATCAGCGATCCGCGAAAGCGGGCCTCCTCGAAGACAATGACTTCCAGGGCCCCGCGACCGTTGGCGGAGACTCCTGTCATTTCTTCTCCTGGACAGGCGCAACGACGTTCACCGTGCGGGCGCGGAAGCTGTCAGGAACCTCGACGATGCTCTTCCAATCGCTTGGCGTGCGTTGGAACAGGTAGATCACTCCCGCGGCGGATTGACCACGCAGCATGCGCTCGTCGAATTCGATGCGTGATTCCTGCCTAACCGACTCGCGCAGTGGGGGGTGGCTGTTGCCCGACCGGGCATCAGCTTGTCCGCTGCCTTCCTTCGCTGAAGCACCGTCCGCGGCCCCGTTTGCGCCCGGAATATCGCGGCTCTGGGTTGACGGCCTGGTTGACGACTTNNTCGGGTGCAAGGAGAAGAAAATCGTCATCGGTGAGATGGATGAAAGCAAGATTGGGCGTCTTTTGATCCGGGGCCACGAAACGCACCGGAACGGTCACGGACTTCACGATGGTCTGGCCCGAAGCCGACGAGTCGAGCGGAACCTCGGCGACGTAGATTCGGATCATGTTCCAGCCTTTGCCTGGCCGGCCGGTGGGGGATTCCTTCGTCTCCACCAAGGTCACGTTGCGCACATCCATGTGAAAGCAAGTTCGTGTGGTGGTTCGCAGGATGACCCGTGCATCGGTGGGCGGCGATCCGGCGGTCGGCAAGGCGTCGACGTCGACCGTAACGGTCAGTTGGCCGCCCATCGGCGAAATCAGCGCGTAGTCGCCCGACGCCGTCAGAGCCACCGTGTTGGTGGGATCGTTCTCGGCCCCGTCGGGCATGACGGTTTCGTCCTCGAGGAAGGCCAGACGCGCCGGCCGGTCGCCGGTCAGCCGCAGCGCCCACACCGTGCTGGTCCCTTGCTTGACGTTGGTAATGCGCACGCCCGGGAACGGTTCGTTCGGTGAAGCCTCGAGGCGGATGGTCTCGCCTTGATCGATGGTGCGATATTGGTAGCCATAGGCCAGATCGCGATCCGAATCGTTGGTCCACGGGTCGAGCCCTTCCTTCATCTCGTCGCCGTTGGGAATGCCGTCCATGTCGCTGTCAACCAAACGGTCATCGACGAGGGGATTGCCGCCCAAACGGACCTCGACCAAGTCGGGGATTCCGTCGCGATCCGAGTCGACCAAGTAGGGGTCGGTGCGCAGGACCGCCTCTTCGCAATCGGTGAGACCGTCGAGGTCGTGGTCTGCGGTCGGATCGGTGAGGGTCAGGCATTCCTTGAATTGCGCCGGAACCAGGGGATCGAACTCGCTGCCTGGGGATGCCAGGCGCACCTCGATACCGTCGCCGACACCATCTCCGTCAGTGTCGGGATTGAGGGGATCGGTGCCGAGCTTGATTTCTTCGGCGTCGGAGAGGCCATCACCGTCGCTGTCTGCTTCGGGCGCCTTGCCGCGCAGAAGCGCATTGTTATTCATCACGACGATCTCGCGCAGCACGAGCCGGCTGCCCGGGCGATCGACATCCACCGCAAGAAAATCCAGGGTGCTGGGTGTTTGTTGCACCAATTCGCCCTGACCGGACCGTGCCATATCGCCGAGCACGTTGGCCGCCACCGTGTCTTGGCTGAGCGAGAAACTGTGAAAGATCAAATCCTCCGCCCCATTGGTGCGGACGTAGGATCGCAGCTCGGTCACGGCGTCGCCGTACCACCACCGTTCGCAATCGGTGGGCGCCGGATTCGCGTTGTTGCAGAAGGCGGCGACGAAGGCTTTCTGACAATCCGAGCTCCCAACGGTCAAGTCTTGGGCGATGCACCAGGGAATTTGGAAGGCCGGATCGGGTGGGCCGGCTGCCACGAACAAGACGGCATAACGGGTTCGACTGCGAAGGCCGGGGTTGGATGCAAGCAGATCATCCTCGATGACCGTGGTTAACGTGCGCAGGGCATCGAGGTAGTTCCGTTGCGCTTGCCCGGTCGAAGCGGCCAGGGTTTCCAGCGCGGTATCGATGGTCTGTTGGTCGGAGGTGAAGCCGGTGATGAGCGGGCGTGCGCTGGCACCCATGAGCAGGATCGATATGGCTTGGTTCGCATCGCGATGTCGACCGATGAAGGCGCGCAAGGAGTTGACGCTCTGGCCCGCCGGATCGCCCTCGGCCATGGCGCCGGTGCCATCCATCACGATCAACGTCTTCTGCGGAAACGCGATGGCCCCGGGATCGTCGGTGCAGAGGTCGCCCTCGAAGGAAATGCGATTGGGCTGGTTGGGCGTGTAGTCCTTGCCGTACAGGCTTGCATCCGTACAGGCTGCAAGCCCAAGCAGCACGCAAAGCCCGACTTTGCTCATGGCGCGCCTCCGTCGCCGGGACCGCGCGCTCTGGGTGGACCGCGCATGATCAGACCGGAACGTCCGACGATCCACACATCCGTGACTGAGGCGGCATACACGCCGAGTAGCCAGCGATCGTCGGGCGTGGGAACCAGCGTCATCGGCGAATCGACATCGCCTGTGGCCACCAAACCCTCGTGACCGACGATCCACGCGGTGCTGCCAACCACGCTGATGGCTCGAAGGAACTTTTGTGGCAGGCTGGGTTTGTGCGTGGCGGCTCCATTGGCCCAGTAGAAGAATCCCCCGTCGACGCCGACCAACAGAGAGCCGGAGGAGTAGGGAACGGCGCCGGCAAGAACTTTCGTGTAACCGGAGATGTTGACCGTGCTGACGATGGTCCCCGCACCAGGATCGACGTGGACGACGACGCCCAAGGCGCCTACGACCTGGAGACCATCGCTCGCATTCGCAACGGCGTAATAATTGTCCGTGCGCCCGTTGGCGACTTGGCCCCAAACCCCTTGCCGGTAGAGGAGAATGGTGCCTTGCTCGCCAACGGCGACCGCGAATGTGGACGCCGCGCAGGCCGCATTGAGCACCGCCGTGCTCATCGGCGGGTCGACGAGCCACGCACCGTCCTGACGATGCAGGATGGTTCCCTGCTCCCCGACGGCATAGGACAAGGTTTCGTCCACGACGGAGACACCGCGCAGATTGGCCGTGGTGCCGCTCGCCTCGGGCGAGAGCGCGATTCCGTCCCAGTGCAAGATCGTGCCTTGATCGCCTACGATGAACACGTTGTCAGGGGCACTGCCCGCAACGCCGTTGTAGTTCACCGTGCCAGCATCGACCTGTTCCCAGAGCGCAGCCACGCTGTCGGGTCCGCCGTCGCGCAGCGACGGGCTGGTCAGACGATCACACGCTGCGCACGCCGCGAGCGCGATGACCATCAAGGAAAGACAGAATCGATTGCACATGCTGGGCCTAGAACGCGGGACTGGCTGGACATTGATTTTGCGCTTTGCAGAAGCATTCGCAGATCCCCGCACCCTCTTCGGAACACGAGGCGGGACAACCTGCGGTCAGAGTCTTCAGGCGAAATTCGTAGCGTCCGCTAGGGGTGAAGTCCCAATCATCGGCACCCGCATCGCGCACCTGAAGGTAGTACCGATAGGGCGTCGAACCGCTTGCCACATGTTTGGCCGAGGCGAACGAACATTCGGTGCAGTCACCATCGCCAAACTGGTCGGTGATCGGAACTGTGGTTGGAATGGTGCCGGTGTAGGTCCAACTTTCGTGCAAGCTCAGGTCAGCTCGGCGCATGAAGAACACTGGACGCACAGGCGACGGCCCAGGCTGCACCCATTCGAACACCAAACCACAATTGGTTCCCGGACACGGATGTGCAAACGAGAACCAGTCCTCGTCCGATTGGTAGGAGATGAACCCAGTTACACTGGTTCCCGCCATGATTTGTGCGCTGATATCCTTGGCACGTGCTTGGCTGGGTTTGAGATTCGTCGACTGAATGGGGTAGGGATTGTAGAAATTGTTGCGTGACGCCGGATCGGTGCTGTTGTCCATCGGATCCGGCTCGGGAACGATCTGCACGTCCAGCGAGTACACCAACGCGGGGTCGTATTGATCGTCCTTGTTGTCGTGAACGACCACGAAGACGGGACCCAGTGCGAACACGGGCTGCGCCGTGCGCACGACATTGAATCCATCCGTGCCGGTGGTCATGCCACCATCGGTGTCCAGCGCCGAATAGATCGTCACGCCACACGCACTTTGTCCTGGGCTGTCTGGCAGGGCCAAACACAACCCCGCGCCGGCACACTGACGGCATGTGGTCGTGGCGCACGCGCCAGCTTTGGCGTCGATGCAGTGGTGGGAGAGCTCGCAATCGTCGTCGGTCGTGCACGAGCCAGCGAGAACGTTGCAATCCGAATCGGCCTTGCACGAACTCGGCAAATGCGGAACCATGATGTCGAGCGCCAAGTCCATCGCGGTAGCCGGCGCGCGCAATGTGGCGGCCACCACTGCAGGCGCAGAGGTGGCGCGGGCTACGAAATAGTCGCGGTCACCTCGCGAACCGATGGTCCCGCTCTGGGTCTTGAAGGTGACCGCAGACCCGGAATACACGGCAGGGCATGGCGTGCCTGCGCCGGCCAGACAAGTGGCGGTGGCCGGCGTGTCGTTGCGCGGGGGAAGATCGTTGCTGTCGGTTTCAGCGAGCTCGCCCACCACAACGGTGTATCCCGCTTCAGGGCGACGGTCGGGCGCGCTGCCCGTAGGGTAGTGGAACGACACCAGAAGCGGGCCGCTCTTCGGCGCTGGCCGGGTCAGATCCAGCGGAGCGGCCGCCGGTGGAACCTCGCCGGTGCCGAGGAGGTTGAGCGCGGTGTCCATGATTTCGAAGTCGATGATGGCTTTGGCCGTTGCCGGGTTCGTCACCTTCATCTGCAGGAGGCTGCCGGGATTGGCAATCGTGACCTGGTAGATGTCCACGTCGCCCACCGATGAGAGGTAGCCGGGCGCGCCGTCCGCAGCCTTGGCCTGCGCGGCGGTGTCGTTGGGCTCGTGCGTGTCGGGATCGAGTGCGGTCGCAACCTGCAAGACGTAGCTGTTCACGGAATCCGAGTTCGCATCATTCGCGTCGCTGACACGCAGCATGTACGAGCCTGGGTTGGGCACGGCGAAGGTCGTCACCACCGAGTTTTTCCCATCCGTGCTGTCGGTATCGCTGGCGGTGGCATTCGGCACCTGAGTGATCCCATCGGCCTCGAATAGGCGCGCTTGCAACACCACCTTGCTTAGCGCCGACGGATAGGCGAGGTTCACGTCAAGCAGGTTCATCCCCGGGCCGACTTCGATCGCGTAGAAATCCTGGTCGCTACGCGGACAGATCATGCCCACAGCCTTGTCCCCGACAGCGAGCGGCAACGCCGAGTCCGCCGCTTTGGAGGGATCGGCGATGCAACCGGTACTGGCAATATCAGCGTCGAGATTTTCGCTATCTTTCTTGGCGCTGCTACAACCCGCGCCGACGAAAACAAGACTAAGGAACCAGGCAGTCGCGATCCGCATTGAAAACCTCCGTGCTGGGCGTGTCAGCCCACGCCTTCTTGAACGCTGTCATGGGCAAAAGCATCTGACCCGACGCGGGCGTCTTGACCTCGGGATCGACGCGGTAGCGAGGCCGCACGCAGGCGACCTGATGATTGCCGAAATCCTCGGGCGAATCAGCGGGTGCCGAGGCCACGCGGAAGAGGATAGTGTTGGTCCCCTCTTGCAACCCGAGGGCGGATCCGGTGGGAACCAGCGTGATGTTCGAGACCGAGAATTCGTAGCAAAGCCGACCGGGCAGACTCTGGTCGTCACGCAGGAGGCGCAGCGATGTTCGGTAGGCGATGCGCGAGAAGTCCGCGACGTCGTTGTGCAAGGGATCGGTGTGCGCAGCGAGCTCGGTGCCGTTCAAGGCACCGTCGAAATCGATGTCCCCCAGGCTATCGGCGTCCGAGGCGTTGGTGCCCATGCGAATCTCGACGTCGTCCGGGAAGCCATCGGCGTCCGAATCAATCAACCGCGAATTGGTGCCGAAGTAGCGTTCTTCGCAATTGAGGAGCCCATCGCCGTCGTCGTCGAGCCGGTCGGTGGCCATACGGCAATCGGCATCGCCCGAAAACAGCGGATCCAGACCCGCGTTGGTTTGACGAACCTCGATGAGGTCCGAGAAGCCATCGCCATCGGTGTCGACCAGGAAGGGCGAGGTTCCGGCCAAGTATTCTTCCTCGTCTGTCAGTCCGTCGCCGTCGGTGTCGACCAGCGATTCTCCGTTCCTTGGCAGCGCGTTCAGATTCATGGCTACCATTTGCTTGAGAGCAAATGTGCGAATGAACGACGTGAAATCGATGGAGAAGAGATTGATACGCTCGGTGGCCTCGAAGGATCGGTAGGTGCCGTTGCCCAACTGGGCCATCCCCGCCAGCAGTTCCTTGGCTTCAAGCTGCACGGAATCGGGCGTGGCGGGCGCGGCCAAGTACACCGTGTGCAGCGCGACCTCGGCCAGTCGTTGCTGTTTTTGCAGGCCCGCGATGTTCTCGACCGACTGGCGGATGTCGTCGGGCATGCCGTGCTCGACCGTGCGTGGCGAGGGCAGACCGTCCGAAATGAAGACAATCACATAGCGGGCACGGCTGCGCGCGGTAGCCGAGAGCGCGATCATGTCTTGTTGCAACATGGTGTAGGCGGTATCGAGAGCGCCAACGTAGTTGGTTTCTCCGACGGCGGCGTTCAAAGCCGGCAGGCGAACCTTGACCTCGTCGGCAGAGTCGGTAAATCCGCCGAGCGTGCCCGTGGCGTCCTTGGTCTGGATCGCGACGCTGCTCTCGAAGGTAATCAGTCCGTACTGCACGCCATTCCCCGGCGGATAGGTGTTCAGAATTTCTTCGACCGCGGTCGCGCGGCGGGTGAAGCAGGCGCCCGTGGGGCAGGGATCGGGCACCGGATCGGTCACGTTCATGCTTTGCGAAATGTCGACAATGAACAGGATGCGCACCGGGAATTCCGTCGGGCTAGGCACTTCGGTGCAGAATTGTCCGTGGACGGTCAAACGGTCGTCGCGTACTTGCGGCTTGGGCTCGACCTGCTGGAGCGAAGCCTCCGAGCAAGCCGCAAGTCCCAAGACAAAGAGAACTCTGAGTCCTCGCATCTACGGGCTCCCGGCGTCCTTGCTGGGCATGGGGATGGACGTGCGGTCTAAGCAATCCTTGCGCTGGTCGAAGGTCTCGGCCGGCTTGAAATCCGTCTCGCTGAATGACACCAGACCGTCCGAAGGCGACTTGAGCGCGCCGTCGACATAGCGAACATCCACGCAGGCTACACGCACGCGCCCGAAGTCGAGTGCGCGGTCGACCGGCGCCTCATCGAAGTAGAGCAGAACGCGGTTGAGTCCCAGCCGGGAGTCCGTGCCCTTTCCGGTGGTGAGCAGTTTGATGTGGCGAACGTCCAATTGGAAGCATTGCTCCCCGGTATCCTTGGTGAAGGGCGCGACATCGTAGAGGTAACGCACGACGGGGTGCGAAGGCGATGCGGCTACGAGAGGATTGGTGTGCGCCTTTACTTCGTCGATGCTGCGCTCGCCGTCGCGGTCTGGGTCGTCGTACACATCGCCTCGATTGAGCGGATCCATGCCTAGACGGAACTCGATGCCGTCCGGAATCCGGTCGCCGTCGCTGTCGGGATTTCGTGGATCAGTTTTGAGGAATTCCTCTTCACAATCGCGCAGCAGATCGCCATCGCTGTCGCTCTTGCTCGCGCACGGAATAAGTGGCTTCTTGGCGTCGTTCGGGTCGAATCCGGACACGCGGTTCCTCTCTTCGAAGAGATCGGTGTAGCCATCCCCATCGCTGTCCATGGGATCCGTGCAACTCGCACCATTGCCAACACACGTGAGGCCCGCCTCGCTCTCATCGATGAGGCCGTCCCCATCGGTGTCAGCCTTCAATCCAGCGCCTGTGTCGACCACATTCAGATTGGTCGCGAGCACCATGGCCAATCCGTTCTCCTCTTTGAAGGAGGTGTAGTTGATGTTGAGGAAATCAATGCTGGTTGCGCTGTCGAACTCGGTGAAGGTTCCATAGCCGTGTTCGGCCATCGCCGTCATCAGCTCCACCCCGCCTGCGCGATCCAGGCCAAAAGGTGCTGCCAGCGGATCGCTAGCAGCCTCGGGGTCGTAGAGGAAAGCGGTGTGCAGCCTGATTTCGCCCACGCGATAAAAATCCTGCAGTCCGATCATATCGTCGACCGAGCGGAGAATCTGGCTCATCTGGTTGTAGTCCGCACCCAGGCCCAGGTCTGGGTACAGGTCGGGCGACAGGGGTGGATCGAAAGCGGTCTGCCAATCCTTGCGCGGCACCGAACAGATGAGGTAATCGGCTTTGCACACGCCTGCGCGACAATGCTGGTGGGCTGGACAAGTGCCGGCGCCACACACCGTCACCTGGGCACTGCACTGCGGATCCGGCGTCCCATCGGAGAAGAAGACCACAACGTATTTCGAGCGAGCGCGGTCGGCGGGGGAGCTGGCAACGATGTCTTCCGAAATCATCTGATAGGCGGCGCTGAGCGCTCCCTGGTAGTCGGTCAATCGATCCGCCTGCGATAGGCGAGTCTCGATGGGACCGGTGTCGGGGCTGGTCGTGAATCCGTCGGTCAATTGATCGATATTCGAGTCGAAGGCGATCACGCCGAATGCCACGCCCGGCTGTGCGCCATAGCGCCTAATAACGTCGGATACTGCCTTCGCGCGCTTGGCGTCGCGGTCGGTAACGCTCATCGAATCAGACGTGTCGACGACAAATAGGATCTTCACCGGGAACGAAGCATCGGAGGCAGGGGTCAAACAGACCTCGGCACTGAGGTGCAATTCGTCGTCGTACACCGTTCCCGGACTGAACGGAGGTTCCAGCCCAGCGTCGGTACACGCCAGCCCGGTCACGAGCAACACCGGTGCCATCAAGCGGGCCGATGTTCTGGTGCAGGAGTGTGAAGCCATGTTGGTAGAAATCACCTCACCGGAGGAATGTCGTGGATTGGCGAGTGCATGGCGGATGCCTAACCGGTCGGCAGAGAAGGCCCATGGCCTTCCCCGCCGAATACCATTGGACTAGCGGCGCCGACGCAGAAGCAGCGACAGCCCAAACCCCAATCCAATCAGAATCATCCCCACGCCAGCGCGCCCCTGCGCGAACTGGCAGCCGCCATCGCTGCTGATGTCCTTGCCTTCGACGGTGATGGTGACGGTCGATTCAGCGTGCATCACCTGCGGCTCGATGGTGTCGGGCACTTGCAGATCGGCGCTCACGGTCAGCGAGTACTGGCCTGGGTGTCGAGGCACGAAGATGGGACGCTTGTCCTCATTTTGGGCCGCACATTCATAACCAGAGGTACAGGTAGCAGCGCCGGTTGGGTTGTTGACCGTGTCGCTTGCGCCCGACGGGGCTGAGGTCACGTTCCACTTGTAGTTCAGGCTCACTGCTTGCCGATTGGCATATACCGAGAGCAGGACTTTGTCTCCGGTGTTCGCTTTCACGCGCGGAGCGGCTACGACCTCGAATACGGTCTTGGGATTCAGGCACTGCGCTGGATCGGGATTCTTGGCCACTACCAGGCAGAAGCCATCTGTGTCGCAAGCGTCGCCCATTCCGTCGTGGTCGGCATCGGCCTGGTCGGGGTTTGCCGTGAGCGGGCAGTTGTCGATGCCATTGGGGATGCCGTCACCATCAGCGTCGGAGTCGCAGTTGTCACCGATACCATCTTTGTCGGTGTCGATTTGACTGGGGTTGGCCGCTAGCGGGCAATTGTCGACGGCATCCGGGATACCGTCCTTGTCGGCGTCGTCATCGCATCCCGAGGTCACATTGGCCAAGAACGGGCACGGATCATCATGGTTCAGGATGCCATCGCCGTCGATATCGGGATCGCAAGCGTCGCCGATGCCGTCNNCCGTCGGTGTCCTTCTGCGACTTGTTGGGAACGCTGGGACAATTGTCGGTGGCGTTCGGCACGCCGTCGTTGTCCATATCCGGATCGCAGGCATCACCGATTCCGTCGCCGTCGTTGTCCAGTTGGTCTGCGTTCGCAACGAACTTGCAGTTGTCGCAGACATCGCCTATGCCATCACCGTCGCTGTCAGCTTGATCGCGGTTGGGGCGGAAGGGGCAATTGTCAAAGTCGTCTTCGTAACCGTCACCATCGAAGTCGTCCGAGGTCGAGTAGCTGATTCCGATATCGGTGTTGTTGACCAGGATGGCCCCGCCACCGCCACCCCCGCCACCGCCATTGTTCTTGGGGGTTCCGCAGAACCCAGTCCCGCACTCGCCCTCGGTTTGGGCAAGGGCAGGCTCTGCGACAAACAGAATTCCCGCAACCAGAACTGCTGCACAAATGATCGTTTTGGGCATCGCTGATCTCCTTCCGCGGCTCCAGGACGGCTTCAAGGGTAACCCGAGTCCGGATCTAGGGTAACACGTTTGGGTGCGGGTAAATGGCTAAATATATTGTGGTTTCCACACCTCAGCCGACATCAGCCGACATTACGGAACCACAAGATGAGTAAGCCAGATTACGCACATACATCATGGAGCAAGTGTGCGCACGCGTAAAGGTCGTTCGGTCTTGCACGAAAAGCAGCTCGCATGGGCCGCCCTCATGCATGTAGCCAAAACGGCTATGGTGATGCTGTCTGCATGGAAAAGCGCAGATCGTAGGAGCAGTAGGCGTCGCTCGAAAGTTCCGCCAAGTGATCGCCCGGTCGAACGGTGTGAAGAGGTATCTCAAGGATTCCATCGGCACCCGCATCTTGGAAGATGTCTGTTCCGGCGCTGTCGTAGGTTACTTTTTCGTTGCAGCTTGGTTCCGAGACTTGCAACCGGAGGGACGTGCCTGGTGAGTGGCGATCATCGAGGTAGATCTCGAATTTCAAATCGGCCTCGCCNNTGTCGAGCACGCAGCGAGCGGTCGAGCCACACGCTGTGGGGATACTGTCTTCGCAATCCATGCGATCGAGTCCCAGCGTGAAGAACGACTGGTTGTCGCAGGCGCCAAGCGCGAGCAACAGGAGAGCTGTAAGTGCCCCGATTTTCACGGCGTCACGACAGTAGCCTGGAAATCGCCGTTGAGCGTACGGCCGGCTGGATCCGCAAGCGTGGTGTGGAAGGAGCCGCTCAGGTTGGTCCCTGCCACCGGTTCTTGATTAAAATGCACGAGGCCCACTTGCAAAGGAAAATCCGTGGTTGTCGATTCCACCCGCTGCAAGGTCCCGCGGGGCAGCCCACCCACGATTTCGGTCAGATCGACATCGTTCCCCGCAAGATTGGCCAAGTCGCCGACGACGACCGTCAGCTTCGCGACCTTGGCTTGAATGCTCTGGCCCGACACGCGCTGGTACTCAATCGACACCTGATCGCTGACGCGGAAGATTTGCACGCGGCTGAAATCCAGGCTGTAGATGTCGGACACGCTGCCGTACAGGCGGTTCGGATCGTTGCTGCAGGCACCAAGGCTGCAGGCGAGGATCGAAGCAAGCCAGAATCGCCGCATCACATCTCCTTGGCAATGTGCAAGGACACCTTGCTGGTCCCTGCCACAGGATCGAAGTAGCCCGATTGGTAGGCAATCACGGCTTTGCCACCGACGAAGGCGAGGGCGGAGTAGAGACCATCGTAGATGCTGGAATCGCCGACCACCTTACGCGTTTCCCACGTTCCTTGCCGCCGAATCGCCAAGGTGAGTCCATCCTTGCTTGCATCGCAGCCATCGCCGACGCCGTATTCTCCACATCGATAGTAGGCGACGGCCGGATTGCCTTGATCGTCGAAGGCCAGGGACGGGTAGTAGCCGGTGACGCCGTCGCGATCGAGATTCTCCGCCGCGGTCCACGTCGCCCCGTCGGTCGATTCCCGATACATGAGCAACTTGTTCGCGTCGTCGTAGTAGGCCAGCGCATAGAGGCCCTGCGCGCTGATGCCGAAACCGAGCTGCTCGCGGATCGTTCCTGTGAATAGCTTCTGCGATGACCAGCCTTGCGCGGTTTCCCAGTCAAGCCAGACCGCAGGTTGATAGTCCAGACTGTAGTGGGCAACGGCCGCCTTGCCGGTTGGGGAAAACGCCAGGCGATTGTACGTGCCGCCCCCGCGCGCGACGTCCACGGTGTAGACGGAGTAGGCATCACCACGCGCGAATTCCACGTCCGAGCTGGCGAAGTCCGTGTCCGCAAAACCAAAGTGTAGATCGCGGAACGCGACCCCCAGCACGCCCGACGAGGGATCGCGAGCAATCGACGGCCAGTAGCCGGTGGCATCGCCTTGGTTGCACACATTCTGGGCTGCACAATTCGCCGCCTGGTCGGCGGGCATGCCAGTTGACTGCGAATCGGCCGCGATGGTGTGCGGCGTCCCGAGCTTTCCGCCGCTGACGCTCGCCATCAGCATGTCCGAGGCCCCACAGCGGAAAGCTGCGGATGGACCACCGGTATACGCCAGCACGGGCTCGCCCGAGCTGTCGAGGGTGATGCCCACTCCCATCCTTGCGACGTAGGGTTGCGAGGTTGCGATGCTGCCCGCGAATCCCGTCGCCGTGGGCAACACCACGCAGATGTCGTATAGGGGTGCACTGGCGGCGCGGTTTTCGATGGTGCAAGTTGCGGTTTGGCTGGTCGTTGCCAAGGTGGCGAACACAACCTTGCTGCCAGAAGCAGCCGCGACGGTTTGATAGCCCGCCTGGCCGCACTCGGGAAGGTCGAACAGGGTGAATGTGGGAGCCGCGGGGCCTGCGTCGGGTGAGCCGGCCGGACCATCCAAGTGGACAAGTCCACCGTCGGTATCGTTCTTGCCGGAGCAAGCCAGGCAAAGCAGACTACCCATGCACCATGCGGCTAGGTTGGAGATGCGCACGCACCTCCAGTGTCCGCTAGACATCGGCGGGTGTCAACCGCGCCCCGGGCCGCGGGCGCACGTCAGGAATGTGGGGTCGAGCGAAGACGCTTGACTTTTTCGGGGCCGTCTGATAGCTTAATAACTATCAGAGACAAGGAGACCCGACGCCCAACCCCACGTCAAAGCTCGAGACTGAGCGCTCCGCCATCTTGCACAAGCTGGCCGCCACCGGGGATATGCGCCGTGGCTCGATCACCGAGTGCTACCGGCGTTGCGGCAAGCCCTCGTGTGCCTGCGTGGCCCCCGACCATCCAGGACACGGACCCTATTACGCCTTCACCACCAAGGTGGACGGCAAGACCAAAACCTTGCAGCTCCGACCAGGACCGTTGCTCACGAAGGTTGAGCGCGAGGTTGCGACATACCGGGACTTCCGCTCCACCTGCGGCAAGTTGCTCGAGGTCAACGAGGCCATCTGCGACGCCAGACCGGTCGATGCGACGGGACAGGAAAAAAAACGGCGCTCACCGACGCCTTCCAGAACGAGATCGTCACCGAAATCGAAGCCCTGGTAGGTCCTGCTTCGGTCGATGGTTGGGACATGGAGGCCATCGAGACGGCCGCACGCAGACAAGTGTTCTGGGTGGCAGCCCGGCCGATCCAGCAGCGCTTGAACGCCGACACCTCCGACCACGTCGGCCCGACGGTGTCGTGTGCTTGCGAACAGCCCGCTCAGTACGCCGGCCCCCATCGCGGCACGCCTGGCCGCAGTACACATGCCCGTGGTCGCACCTGCGGTGTATCCAGAACTCCTCACCGCAGTACCTGCAATGTCGTGATGGGATTTCCAGTGGTCCTCAGCGAGGCCGAAGAGCTGGATACCGCGATTATGTGGCCACAATCTGGTGGCTCTATCGATCCACGCTTGCGGCGCATTCGCGCTGCCGGAAGGCTCGGAGTAACTCCGGGCCTTCGGCCTTTCCACCGTCCGCGCTGCGCGCCAGACTCGACCCGGAACCCGCCCAGCGCCACTTTCACGCCAAGCTGGACCCCGGGGTCCGGTGATCCCGCTGAAAAGGGGAGCCGGTCACCCCGGTGGCGACAGCCACCGTCGAAGCCCGGGATGTCCGGCAGAACCCGCGATAAGTTTGCCGCCCCAACCCGCGCCGCCTGGGGTGAGCCTGCTGCGCGGCAGGAAAGCGCGCTCAAGGCGCCGAGAAACAAGCACGCAGCTCTGGTGAACGTGATTCTCCTGCTTGCTTGGATGCCAGGGCAAGGGGGCCTGGCGGCTTGGTTGGTGCGCTGCGGCAGTAAGGCACCAGGCGGCCAACGCAAAATGGCCTTACGATGATCAGAGGGACTGCATGTCCATCGTCTGTCAGGCCTGCGGCGAAGAGAACCGGGATAGTGCGCTCGTCTGCGAGCTGTGCCAGGCTTTGCTCAAACCCGCCGCCCGGCCGGTGACGCCCGTGGCGCGGCCGGTGACGCCCACACCCCGCCCCGTGACTCCCGTGGCGCGACCCGCGACCCCCGCGCCACGGCCCGTGACTCCACCTGTGAAGGCAGTCAAACCAGCGCCGGCCGCGAATGAGGCCGAGCCGCCCCCTCAAACCCATACGGGCCAGCCCGCGGTTCTCTACATCCCGGCCGTGCCGCCACGGCAAGGACATGGCGGTACCATCGCGGCTGGCATCATCGGGGCCGCCGTGGCCCTCATCGCGGTCGCCGCGCTCAAGCTGACGGGGAAACCACAGCCGGCCCCGGTGGCCTCGCCCCAGCCTGCAAGGCAAGAGCTGGTCTACGTGCAGGTGCCGGTCGCGGTCCCTGCTCCCGCGGCGGACCCGGTGTTCTTGCCCGCAGCTGCTCCGACGCAGCCTGCGCCCTCGCCGATGGTGCGCGCACCCGAGCCGCCGCGCGCGGCCGAACCTTTGCCGGCTCGCTCCAACCAGATCACAGTTCCCTATCACGGGCAGGATGCGCGCACGCAAAGGATCTTGGTGCCGATTACCGTCAATGGCACCGCCACGGTGATGTTTGCTCTCGACACGGGCGCCCCGACGACCTTGATTTCGCAACCGCTGGCCGATCACCTCGGCGTCTTGCGGTCGGACGAGGGCAGGCTCTTGACCGGCGCCCGGGGCATCGGCGGCTCGGCGCCGGCCGTGCTGGTGGTGCTCGACTCGCTCACGCTGGGTGATGCCCGCGAGGAGTTCGTGCCGGCTACCGTGACCGCTTCTCTGTCGGACAACTTCGAGGGCTTGCTGGGCATGGATTTCATCACGACCTTCAATCTGAAGATCGACACGGCCAGACAGGTGTTGGTCCTGACCAAGCCCGAGTCGAACGCCAAGACGCCCGGCGGCCACCACGAGCACTGGTGGCGTCGCCTGTTCCACCAGTTCAAGGACCAGAAGAAAGGGTGGGAGGGTTTCCGCGACCAGCTCGACCGGCGATTGGCCGAATCGCAGATCTCGGAAGGGGCCAGCATCGAAACTCTGCGGCGCGTGCGCGCCATCACCGACAATCAAGTGCAGGAAGCGGAGAAGCTGCAAAGTCGCCTCGAGCGGCACGCCTCGAACCACTCGGTGCCGCGCGAGTGGCGCTGAGGAGGTTCTGTCCGCGGCGGCCGATCCACATGAAAGACGCGGGCCGGTAGGGTATCGCGGCGGTCGCAATGGGGATGAGGACCTGCCTTGGCCGGGCCGGGCTGCTCCGGTCGCGAAACCTGTTCGCCGCGCAAGTGATCGCGGGGCTGCTGCTGATTCCGGGGCTTGCATCCGCCGGCTTCAACCTGCAGGCGCTAGCCGTGTCGCCGCCGACGACAAGCAAGGCCGAGTGAACCCGCCCTGTCCAGATTGGTAGCCTGGACGGACGGTGGGTGGATACGTCCGCGCCTCACCTTGGGCGCCACGGAGTCATCACCCTCGTGACCGCTCCAGCCGATGGCGAGGTGACCGTCGTGACCGATAACGCCCTCGGTGAAAAGGCCCCGCTCCTCGCCCGACTGCTTGCCCCGTGGGCGAGACACGCCTTTGCCGACAGGCTGGCGGTGCCCGGACGCGCAGAAGGTGGCCCGCAAGGGTGGAATGGCGGTCACGGGCGCGTGGTGACCTCGATGACCAGCTCAAGACTTGCTCGCGCCAGGTTTCTCGGCGATCTTGCGGCGAACAAAGGAGCAGCCATCACGGGTCCCATGAACGCCGGAGAAGCGCGGTCGATCGCAGAGCGATGGGTGGCCGAGGAAGTGGCCCGTTCTCCTGGCGAAGTGCTGTGCGTGTTCACCCACGGCTCCATCAACTGGATGGCGGACGCGGAGCCGTTCCCTGCGAGCTCGGACCTCGACCTCGTGGTGGTGGTCCCGAAGCTCGATCCCGCGCGGCACCGGCCCTGCAAGCGCCCCTACGCCGGGCTCGCCGTCGAGGCCTTCTACGTCCCGCGCGAGTGGTTGGTCTCCGCCGAGGTGGTCCTGGCCGACTACCGCCTCGCACCGAACGTGGTCAGCGGCAAGGTGCTCTTCGATCCGGATCGGATCGTGGACGGACTGCGCGCGGCGGTGGCGCCGGAGTTCGCGCGCCGGCCTTGGGTGCGTCTGCGCTGCCTCAGCGTGCGCGACCAAGCGCTCTCCGTAATCGCCGCGTTCGAGCCGAGCGACAGCCTCATCCACGTCAACGGAGTGACCTGTCTCGCGGTGCGGGCCATGGCCCAGATGGCCCTGCTGGCGGATCTGCGAAACCCAACCGTCAAGAAGGCGCTGGTGAAGGTGCGCGACGTCCTCGCCGCGTACGGCCTGGCCGAGGAACACCAAGAGCTGCTGCGCTTGCTCGGGTTCGCCGAGCTGGACGACGAGACCATCCTGAGGGCGTCTTTCCATTGCCGGCAGACGCTGGACGTGGCCTGCGACTGGATGCGGACGCCGTTCATGGGTGACAACTGCGTGACCGTCCACTCTCGCCCCAGTCTGGATGTCGACGTCCCCGCCTCCGTGGCCGAGGGCACCGGGCGCGAGATCTTCTTGTGGGTAGAGAGCCTCTACGCGCACGCGATGATTGCCATCGTGAACGACGCCCCCCCCGCGGTGATGGCGGCGACGAGGCAGGTCTACCTCGGGGACATGGCGAGGATTCGGTCGGCGACCCCGGCGGAGGCCCGGGCGCGGATGCTTGCCTGCCGACCGGCACTGGAGCGGATGGTCGGTGTCTGCGACGACATCGTCGCCCGCAACGCGCGCGCCCTCGCGTGAGGTCCGTAGGCGCTGCCATTCGGTCCACCCTCGCCAGAGACTTGGCCGACAAGGTAGCGACACCGCCCGCGTCCGTTTGCAGCAACGTCCGAATAGGGCCATCATCCTCCATAGAACGGCCCGGCTGTTACCAGGGAGGACAATCATGATCAGTGTAAGAATCAGGGAGCTTGCGGTTCGGGGAGAACCTTATATCTACGCAGCTCTGCGCATCGTCGCGGGAGCCATGCTCGCGTTTCATGGGGCGCAAAAGATTCTGGGGTGGCACAGTCAGTTCATGCCGCACGTGGGATCGCAGCTTTGGATCGGCGGGCTCATCGAATTGGTGGGAGGCGCGCTGATCGCGCTCGGGCTGCTCACGCGCTCCGCCGCATTCCTGGTCGCTGGCCAGATGGCTGTCGCCTACTTCCAATTTCACTGGAAGCTCGCGATCGCCGGCGGCATGTGGCTGCCGGGGATCAACAAGGGCGAGCTTGCTGTGCTCTACTGCTTTCTCTTCCTGTTCGTCGCCGCCCACGGCAACGGCGGTGTTGCCGCACTGGGCGGGAGAGGGCGGAAGACGCCAAACTCCTGACTGTTGGAGTAGGGACCGCGGCCGGCGTGGGGCGCATCGTGATAGTGGACTCGGACAGGGTCCCCATGGCGCGCTGTGACCTCGGCACTTGCGCACCCTTAACGGGTACCGCGTGGGCGTGGTGCCATCGCGCAACATTGCAAAGAGCACGCACAAGAGCGTGGCGTTTCGGGTCATCGCCGGGGGCGAACCTCCGGGCCACACGGCTACTTGCGGCCTTTCGTTTCGGCGATGCGCGCCTTGATCAGCTTGCGGACAAGGCTTGCCGGTAACGGCGTGCCAGGATGGAAATGGAGGGATGACTTGGTTTGGCCGTACGCCTGGAGAGCATTGGCCAGCCCGCCCAGCGTCGATCCGCTGAATGGAAAGTAAGAGCATCCCCTCACCGTCGCACAGAATCCGGCGACCACGGTGCCGTCCAGGCGAAACGCTGGGATTCTGTAGCTGATACACTCCTCAGCCTTGGGAACGATCGATCGAATCGTCTTGCGAAGCTCGCTGAGCGCAGCCCGCTTCTCGCTGCTCAGTGGTGCAAGGTACTCGTCGATGGTCTTCGGTTTGGCTGACATCGCTACATCTGCTTCGATGCCCCACGCCAACTTTGGTCACGTGATGCCGGCCCCAGCGCCCAGCCTCAGGCAAATTCTCCGCAAGGGCTGAGCTCGATCAGACGTGGGAACACATGGACAGAGAGCAGCTCTGGTCGCTACCCGCGCATACCTATTCGCACCGCGACAACCATGTCTGCACCTCCGCCGCCTTCGCGTTGGCATCGGCGGCCTGGAGCACCTCGCTGATTCATCGCAGCGGAAGCAGCCTGCGCAGCCGCTGCTCCCGCAAGTACAACCCCAGCCAGACCAGCACCCCGAAGAAGACCGGAAAGAGGAAGGGATGGCCGGGTGCATTCATGCGCACCATGGAGTCGGTCGCGCCGCCTAGCCATCCGGTGAGCAGGACCGCGCCCAGAAGGGCGGTGCGCGGGACGACGTAGAGGGCGGTGCAAGCAAGCAGGGTGATGCCCAACGGCACCGTGACGCCGGCTGGATATCCGCCAGCGGCCATGGCGTGGACGACGTGGCTTTCCCGGATCACTTTTGTGACGCCGTCGAAGACCAGGAACAACACACAAATGCTGCTAATGCCACGACCGATCCAGACGGCCCTCCGCGAACCACCGCCGACATTCGCATTGGCTCCCATGACCCCTCCTCTGTCATGCGGCTCAATGCCCGAGTCTCGCCCCCGCCGCCTGGACCTCGGGGGGAAACTCGCTCATCTCCTGGACCTGCCGGACCTCGATCATCTCGTCGTCGCCCATCGGGGCACGGGTCGCCCATCGCAGGGCCTCCTCCCGCGATTTTACCTTGATCATCCAATAGCCGCCGATCGCCTCCTTCGCCTCGGCAAAGGGCCCGTCGGTCACCCTGGCCTTGCCGTGGGAAAAGGTGACCCGCGCGCCCGTTGCGGGCGGGTGCAGCCCGTCCAGCGCGAGCAGTACCCCGGCGCTCTGGAGACTCTCGTTGTACTTCATCATCTCTTCGACCTTTTTCGGATCGGGCATCGTGCCCGGCGCGGCCTTCTCGTATCCCTTGGGAATGACCAGCATCATGAAACGCATGCTCTGCCTCCGTGCGATCTTTGATGAATCGGATCATGGCCGGGTTACAACAGGGCGGCCGACGGTCCCCGTTACTCCCGAACGAGCTGGCTCGAGTCGTCGTCGCGGCTCTGGACGATGCACCGGCGAAGGACGCCGCGCAGTGACTGCACATAATCAGGAGCAGCGTTCGGGCAAGGTCAAGGCCACCGCCGACGGCCGAGTCTATTGACCCACACGGATGAGGCGGCGCGCGGGTTGTCTGATAAGGTCCTCTCCGCCCCACCGTGATCCGCGTCAAGAGCCTGAGCAAAACCTACCGCGTCCACCGCCGGCCACCCGGCCTCGGGGCGGCGCTACGCTCGCTCGTGCGCCGCAACTACGAGGACGTGCACGCCCTGCGCGAGGTGAGCTTCGCCATAGCGCCCGGCGAGCGCGTCGGCTTCCTGGGGCCCAACGGCGCGGGCAAGACCACGGCACTCAAGATTCTTTCCGGCCTGCTCTACCCCACGAGCGGCGAAGTGAGCGTGGGCGGCTTCGTCCCGCAGGAGCGCCAGACCGACTTTCTGCGCATGATCACCCTGGTCATGGGGCAGAAGCAGCAGCTCCTCTGGGATCTGCCGCCCGCCGAAACCTTCGCCATGAACCGCGCGCTCTTCGACCTGCCCAAGCGCGAGGCCGACGTCGTCGAGAACGAGCTGGTCGAGCTCTTGCAGATCCGCCCGCTGCTCGGCAAGCCGTGCCGCCAGCTTTCCCTCGGCGAACGCATGAAGTGCGAGCTGGCGGCGGCGCTCTTGCACCGGCCCAAGGTGCTGTTTCTCGACGAGCCCACCATCGGTCTCGACGTGTCGATGCAGGCGCAGATGCGCGACTTCATCCGGCGTCACAACGAGGCCACCGGCGCGACCATCCTGCTCACCAGCCACTACATGGCCGACGTGGCCGCCCTCTGCCCGCGGGTCATCGTCATCGACAAGGGCCACCTCATTTACGACGGCGAGCTCAAGTCCCTCGCCCGCCGTATCCGCCCGGAGAAGCGCATCACGCTGCATTTCTCGACGGTGCCCGCGCCGGGCGCCCTCGATCGCCTGGGCAACTGCGTGGAGCGCTCGGACACGCAGGCCATCCTCTCGGTGCGCGCGGCCGCGGTGACCGACGCGGTCCGCGCCGCGCTCGAGCACTTGCCCATCGCCGATATCTCCGTCGAGGATCCGCCCCTCGAGGAAGTCATGCGCGAGTTCCTCGCCGGCGACCGTCCGGCCAAGGGCGGCGAGAGCGCGCCATGAAGCGAGGCTGGCTGGGCGAGGCCGGGCGGGACGCGCGGCGCCTGCTGCGCGCTTACCCCAGCCTCCTGCGCGTCGGGATGGCCGACATGCTGGCCTACCGGGCCGAGTTCCTGGTGTGGATCCTGTCCATGAACCTGCCCCTGGTGATGATGGCGCTGTGGACCGCGGTGGCCGCCGACGGGCCCGTGGGGCGTTTCGGGCAGCGCGATTTCGTCGCCTATTACCTCGGCATGCTCATCGTGCGCATCCTCTCCGGCTCGTGGCTGGTGTGGGAGCTGACCATGGAGATCCGCCGCGGCATCCTGGCCACCCGCCTCCTGCGCCCCATCCATCCCCTGTGGGCGTTCAGCGCCACGCAACTCGCGGCGGTGCCCATGCGGGTCGTCGTGCTCTCGCCGCTGGTGGTGGTCCTCTACTGGGTGGCCGGCGCGCGCCTGCCGGTGCACGATCCCGCCCGGCTGGCGATTCTCGCCGCCTCTCTCGTCGGCGCGTGGCTGCTCCTCTTCCTGGTCATGGCCCTCATCGGCATGCTCGCGGCCTACGTGGAGAGCGCGCTGTCAGTCTTCGATCTGTGGCTGGCGGCGCAGTCCATCCTCTCCGGCTTTCTCGTTCCCCTCGAGCTCATGCCGGCCTGGGTGGCGCGCTTGGCGCGCATGCTGCCGTTCCGCTACATCTTGGGGTTTCCGGTCGAGACCCTCATCGGCCTCGAGAGCAACGCCACCGCCCTGCGCGACCTCGGCGTGCAGTGGCTCTTCATCGCCAGCGCCCTGCTCGCGACCATCGTCCTGTGGCGGCGTGCCCTACGGCGATTTGCCGCCTTCGGAGGCTGACGGTGAGACGCATTCTCCGCCGCTATGCCCGCCTGCTCGCCGTGCAGATGCGTACCTCGTTCACCTTGGCCGTGCAGTACCGCTTCGATTTCTTCGTCGAGGGNNGTGGCGGGCTGGAGCTACCCCGAGGCGCTCGTCGTCGTGGGCCTCTTCTCGATGCTCAAGGCCGTGCTCGACGGTGGCGTGATGCCCAGCCTGAATCACGTCGTCGATGGCGTGCGCAAGGGCACGCTCGATTTCATCCTGCTCAAGCCGGCCGACGCCCAGTTCCTCGTCTCGACGGCGCGCTTCGAGCCGTGGCGCATCCTGGATTTCCTGGGCAGTGTCGGCATCGTGCTCTTCGCCTTTCATCGCCTGCACCGCTGGCCCGGCGCCCTCGACGTCTGCGGCGGCCTCTTCCTCTTCGCCGTGGCACTGATGCTGCTCTATTCGCTGTGGATCCTGGTGGTCAGCCTGTCGTTTCGCGTGGTCAAGGTGGACAATCTCTCCTACCTCTTCGTGTCGATCTTCGACGCCGGCCGCTGGCCCATCCACGTCTTCAAGGGCGCGCTGCGCGTGGCGTTCACCGTGGTATTCCCGCTCGCGCTCATGACCACCTATCCCGCGCAAGCGCTGCTCGGCACGCTGACCCTGGCACACGCGCTCTACGCCGGCGCCGGTGGGCTGCTCTTCACCGCCTTGGCCCGTTTCATCTGGCAACAATCCCTGCGCTCCTACACCTCGGCGAGCTCATAGCAAACCGCCCGCCGTTCAAAGACACGCCGCCTTTCCACGATCGAGTCGCGCACGCATGGGAGCATGGCGTGGTGGTCGTGGTCGTAGACGTGGCCGTGGTCGTGGCCGACACGATCACTCCGGCCACGGCCACGGCCACGTCTACGACCTTCTGTGGATGTCAGGGGATTGTGCAAAAAGCGCAGCCAACCGCCGTTGCACCTGCTACCTTACGCTGCCGATCGATGGACGAGCAGCACAAACGCCTATGCGCCGAGGTCGCCAACCGCCGCACCTTCGCCATCATCTCGCATCCGGACGCGGGCAAGACCACGCTCACCGAGAAGCTCCTGCTCTACGGCGGCGCCCTGCACCTCGCCGGCTCGGTGCGCGCCAAGGGCGGCGGCCGCCACACCGCCAGCGACTGGATGGAGATCGAAAAGCAGCGCGGCATCTCGGTGTCGTCGAGCGTGCTGCAATTCGACTACGCCGGCCGGCGCATGAACCTGCTCGATACCCCCGGCCACAACGATTTCTCCGAGGACACCTATCGCACGCTCTCCGCCGCCGACACCGCCATCATGCTCATTGACTGCGTCAAGGGCGTCGAGCCGCAGACCATCAAGCTCTTCCAGGTCTGCCGCATGCGCGGCATTCCCATCGTGACCTTCGTCAACAAGATGGATCGCGACGGCAAGGAGCCCTTCGAGCTGCTCGACGAGATCGAGCGCGTCCTCGGCATCCCGTGCAGTCCGGCCAACTGGCCCATCGGCGCGGGTGACGGCTTCGCCGGCGTGTACGACCGCCTCGCCTCTGCCCTTCTCCGCTTCGATGGGGGCTCGCGCTCGGAGCGCGTGGCCATGCACGCAGTGGGTTGGGACGACCCGGATCTCCTCGACGCCGCCGGCGCCAAAGCGCTGGCCAAGGCGCGCGAGGAGCTCGAGTTGCTCGCGACCGCGGGCAATGCCTGGGACCGCGAGCGCTTCCTCGCCGGCGAGCTGACGCCCGTCTTCTTCGGCAGCGCCATGACCAACTGCGGGCTCCATCCCCTGCTCGAGCACTTCGTCGAGCTGGCGCCCCCGCCGCGCGCGCGCCCAACCTCGGCCGGCACCCTGGCGCCCGACGACGCCGCCTTCTCCGGCTTCGTTTTCAAGATCCAGGCGAACATGGATCCGCAGCACCGCGACCGTATCGCCTTCGTGCGCATCTGCTCGGGCCACTTCGTGCGCGGCATGAATGTCAAGCACGTGCGCACCGGCACGCCCCTGTCGCTGTCGCGCTCGGTGCAGTTCATGGCCCAGGAGCGCACCGTGGTCGACGAGGCCTACTCCGGCGACATCGTGGGCCTGTGGGATCCCGGCATCTTGCGCATCGGCGACAGCCTGTGCGAGGGCTCGCCCGTCGAGTTCGAGGGCATCCCGCGCTTCTCGCCCGAGCACTTCGTGCGCGTGCGGCTCGACGACCCGCTGAAGCGCAAGCAGCTCAAGAAGGGGCTCGACCAGCTCTCCGAGGAGGGCGCCGTGCAGCTCTTCTTCGACCGCCGGCGTCTGGAGCGCGATCCCATCCTCGGCGCGGTCGGCGTGCTGCAGTTCGAGGTCATCGAGCACCGCCTGCGGAACGAGTACGGCGTGCGCGTCCGCTTCGACCGCCTGCCCTACCGTTTCGCGCGCTGGCTGGAAGGACCGGACCTCGATCAGGACAAGCTGGAGCTGCCCGGCCGGCAGAGCTGCGTGACCGACGTGGAGGGACGGCCGCTGGTCCTCTTCGAGACCGAGTGGCTCATGCGGCGAGCCGAGGAGGAGAACCGCTCGGTCAGGTTCATCTCCGCCGTGCAGCCGGGCCGCAGCAGCCGATCGGCGGCGTAGCGGAATCCGCAGGGGACGTTCCCGGGATGGCACGGTTTCGGTGGAAATGGATCCCTTGTCCCTAGTCTCCCGCCTCGCGGCCTCGGTCCATCCGCCCAGGTTTCACTCGATTCGCTATGGTGGAGTTCTCGCCCCCCACGCGAAATGGCGGCCCTTGGTGGTTCCCTCGCCACCGCCCGAGGCCACCAGCGCCCCAGGCGCGGAAGACGCTTGCCACTCCCTGCCCATGGCCAAGCACCCCAAGCCACGACCGGCCACCCATCGCCGCGGCTACATCCCCTGGCACGTGCGCATGCGCCAGCTCGGTATCGATGTCGAGACCTGTCCGCGCTGCCGGGGCAAGATGAAGATCATCGCGCTGGTGCGGGACCCCCAAAGCATCGCCCGCTACCTGCGCCACCTGGGTCTGCCCACTGAGGAGCCGTCCATGGCCCCTGCCCGCGGACCACCGTTCTGGCAGAGCCGCGTCCTGCGCCGCCACTACGGCGAGCCGCCCGACGCGAGCCACGCCTAGGCGACCTCGAGGTCGCCATGCCGGCTGTCCCCCTCTGACCAGACCGCTCGCCATCCGCCAGCGGATAGGCCGGCGTCTGCCCTGAGACGGAAAACCGGCCCCGAGACGGCTGGGGTCCCGTAGAAATTCAGCCCTCCGCGGACCCTCTGGAACACCTTTCTGGCCTTTGGGCACCAGGCTACTACCACACCCAACACGCCCGGAGAGCGTTTGTAACGATTACGGCCCGCTGGCGCTTGTCGGCAAATCGCTCTCGCCCGGCGAAGCCTTGGGTGCTACTGATGCGCAAGAGATCGTCTTTCCAACAGATCCGGGGCATGCGCTCGTTCTAATTCGGCCGGATCAGAAGCGACGTGACGCGAGATACTCGGGCACGCAGAGGATGGCAGACATCATCAACGCTCACGTCGCGTTCAACTGTCATCGGTTTCTCATTCGGTACCCAGGCACAGATCCGTTACAAGGACGGACGATTCCGGAAAAGGCTCCTCCTGTCATGATAATCGGCGACCATGTCATCATTCAACCGCGCGTCTCTCTCCAGGGACGAAGGGACTGGCTCCGCCACCAGCGTCGTGGGCGCTAGCCGCACAAATCCGTCCGCCTTGCCGATAAGCTGCGAGCCGGCCGCCGAGTTGGCGCCTCGATTCTATACGAAGTCCCTGCGGCGGACCCCGCCCGCGAGATGCACGAAGACCGGGTCGGCCGCAAGCGTCTTGAGGCCGAACACGCGGTGCTCGCCGCTTGCGGCGGCGTCGATGAGCAGCGCGATCTGCAGACGCCCGTGGGTTGGGCAGCCCTACCCCTTCGTCCCGGTTCGTGAGATTCTCCGCCCATGAGGACCATCCGACGCTACTCAAACAGGAAGCTGTACGACACGCAGGAGAGCCACTACGTCACCCTGGCACAGATCGCCGCGATCATCCGGGCGGGCGATGACATCCATGTCCTCCACAAAAGCACCGGCGAAGACCTCACTGCCGCGACGATGGCCCAGATCATTTTCGAGGAGACGAAGCAGGGGCAGACATTGCCGGTTCCAGAGTTGCGCAAGATCATCGTCTCCGGGTTGCCGGTCGGATAGCCGCCCAGTTCATCGACGAGGGCGCTCATCTGCCCTCGGTGTCGCTCACTAGGTCTTCCCGAAAGGCACGACGCCATGTCCAATACCGATGATTCCGCCAACGTCCACGTTAGGTTGGACAAGTGGCTGTGGGCGGCCCGGTTTTTCAAGACGCGATCGCTCGCGGCGGAAGCGGTGGATGGGGGAAAGGTGGATCTGGGGGGCGAGCGCGCCAAACGATCACGTGTGGTGGCCATTGGCGATGTCATCACGATTCGCCGGCCGCCCTTTTCCCAAACCGTGGTGGTGCGCGGGGTTTCCGGTACCAGGGGATCGGGCACGGCCGCGGCCACGCTNNCGGAAAGCCGCCAAGCGCGCGAGATGCTGGCGTTCCAACTGAAGAACGCGTCCACCCTGACCTTCGACACCGGCGGTCGTCCCACGAAGCGCGACCGTCGGGAAATCCAGCGGGTCAGGAACAAGTGGCCATAGGCCAGTGGGGTGGTGCCAGCGTCTTGAGATGGTCCGCGGTAGCATAGAAGCGGTTTCAAGCGCAAATTCTTCGTGCGCCGAATCCTACCAGCAAAAGCGTCTTCACCGACGGAGTCCACCACGTGCCGACGAGCGCTCGATGGCGGCCAGCCCCCCAGATCCGACCTTGGCGGGCCACGTCGCGAATCAGGTCGATGGTCTCTTTCGTTCGGGAGCATCAGAGCGTGTCCGTCCCCGCGTATTGCCACATGACGCCGCTTCTGGTTAGTCGATTGCCCGAGCAGAGTTCCGATTCTCGGGTAAATGAAACCAACAAACACATGCAGCGCAGTTCCCCCAAGCTCACCCTCGCTTTCGTCCCTGGAGCCCACCCGGCGTATGTCCCGCTCGGGGTCGCGGTACTCGCCGGTCACGTTCGCCGCCACAGCCCGAACGCCGAGCTGCATGTCGTGGATCTCAACCAGCACGCCTGGCGCTCCTTGCTTGCGTCGACCACTGCGAGCCGCGATGCCGCCGCGTTTTTCGCTGGGCGGGCGGGCAACTTCTACGACGAGGCGACCTACCTCGCGCAGCTCACTGTGCTCGGCGACCTGGCTCGACAGCTCGGTGAGGTCGAGCGCGACGCCCGACGCTACCTGGAAGGAGAGCCGCCCTCGGCCCCACTCGCCGCGTTGCTCATCGCAGAGGCCACGGCCGTGCTTGAGGGGGATCCGGACGTCATCGGCCTCTCGGCGCTGTACTTGCCCCAGCTTACATTCGCCCTCGCCCTCGCTCGCTGGCTCGACGCAGAGCAGCCGCCACGGCCGGACCGCCGCCCGCTCGTGTTGCTCGGCGGCGCCGCCACCTCACACGTCGAGGTGCCAGAGTTGCTCGCCGCCTGCCCGTTCCTGGATGGGGTCGCCGTCGGCGAAGGCGAAGCAGTCCTCAGCGGGCTGCTCGAAGGCCGCTCTCACTTCGAGATACCGGGACTCGCCACACCGCAGTTTCCGCACACCGCACCAGATTGCGCCGCCGCCGCCCTGCTGCTCGGTGCGGCCGACTTCTCCGACCTAGCGCTCGGAGGCTACTTGGTGCCGGAGCCCGTGCTGCCAGTGCTGCTCTCCCGCGGCTGCCGCTGGCGGGCCTGTGCGTTCTGTGCCCACAATTTCTCCTTTGGCGACTATCGTCAAAAGGACGCTGGCGCCTTCGCCGACGAGCTCGCCACGTATGGCCAGCGCTATGGCGCGCGCAACTTCTACCTCGCCGATCAATACGTAGGCCCGCAGGCTCTTGCCGCGCTCAGCGACGCCATCAAGGCACGCGGTCTCGATCTCGCGTTCCACTCGATGGCGCGACCGACCGGACGCTACACCAAAGAACTGCTCGCCACCGCGCGAGCGGCTGGGTGCGTATGGCTCTCCTTCGGCGTTGAGACGGGCTCTGAGCGCCTGCTCGATCTGTGCCGCAAGGGAACCCACGTACCAGAGATCAGCGCTGCGATCACCGAGAGCGCACGCGCGGACATCTCGAACCTCGTGATGCTCGTCTTCGGTCTCCCCACCAGCACGGACGAAGACGTCGAGGCGACGCTCGACCTCCTGGGCGAGATCCACGAACACGTCGACGCCTTCACCGAGAGCTCGTTTGTGCTCTTCGACCACACCGAGTTCGCGCGGCGCGCGCCAGAACTCGGGCTCACCGTCAGCGGCCGCCGCCCGTTGCTCACAGTCTTGGGGCGCACGGTGCACAGCTTCCGGCTGGACTTCACGGAGCGCGGTGTGACAGGTGACGTGCGCCCGCCCCGCTCCGGATTGGAGATCGCCCGCTTCCAGTCACGCCGCCGCTGGCTCGGTGAGGCGCGCGTCTACGAACAGCTCGTGGCCGAGCATTACCTACTCTACGCGGCGCACTGCCACCGCTGATCTTGAGTGCGGCGCGGACTCGACAGCTTTCGTCCGATTGCGGGCATCGATTGCTTCCGCACACCGGTCATTCAGTGCAATCGCAGCACTTTCACAAGGGACGGCAAGAAGACTTATCCACTGGCATTGAGCGCCTTCCCTCTGGAAACCACCAGTGTGGTTCACCACAACAATTTGAGAGCCCGAAAATCCGCGGGGTGCTTGGACACGCAAGCCCAGGACAGCTACTGCGGCTTCTTTAGCGCCAGCGCCAGCTTCACTGCCGCGGCCACGCCCTTCTCCTTCGCGACCGCCTTGACCTTGGCGCGGTTTGCGCCCGTGAGCGATTTCAGCGCGCCCATTCAGACTGCCCGCGGACTACTGACTCGTGCCAGGGACCTGTCCGGCGTCAAATCACTGCAAGGCCTGATCGGCACGGATGATGCTCATCGTTGGTGTCTCGACGCCCTAAGTCTGGGCGAAGAGCACGTGGAGCGGCTACGAGCCCGGCCAGTGCGGAGTTTGTCCATAATGGCCCAAAAGGTCATTGCCGAGTGGGACATGGTTTATGGAGATAGGGGGGCTATCGACTCGGTCATTGCGAAGCTGCAGAACCTTTCCAAGCGCTACGAGGACGACAGCATTCGGCGTGCGCTTTACGGTGCAATCATCACCAAGCACGAGCGCAAGTGGCGGGCCATTCCGCAACTCGACCTTCGCATGATCGAAGAGCTCGCCAGGAGGAACATTGAGGGTCAGTGCGTTCGCGATGGAGATCTTAGAAATTGGCTAATGGCCTATCGTCACCTTCCAACGTTTGATTTCGAAACTGCGATTCGCCGCCTAAGCGACTGGCACGAGTTGCGGCCCACGGCGGTCGAGCCATCGTTCTACCTGTTCGTCTTTCGAGTGCTCCAGTGGTTAGGCACCGACAAGAAGAGAGGAGGCTTCGCAGAAGATGCGACTAGATGGCTCAATGTGTGCAAGGGACAACGCCAACTGGGAGAGCGCAACTGGGGCTATGAATGGCTATTGAGGTCTGAGAAAGCTCCCCGCTCGGTCTATTTTAAGGAACTAGGCTTCGATCCGGTGCAGGCGATTCGAGGGGGCGAGAGAGACAAGACCGCACTTCAGGTTCTGGGACGTATTGTTGCGCCCCTTGTCGAGTATTATGGGCCACAACGCGGGACTCTTGATCTCGGCCACGGGATTCGGATGCACGTGACACCTCTCGATCGTCTAAGAGCGAGCCGTCATGACTTGTG
>PNBO01000340.1:227-11846 GCA_003136095.1 Myxococcales bacterium | reverse complement strand
CGGCCCTTCTCGCGCTCCCAGGTGATTCGGTTGCGCACGATGGTCCGGCGTTCGAGCACCCGCTGCACGGCCGACGATGAGCGCCAGTCGCCGCAGACGTAGAGACTGGCCGTGGGCTTAAGTAACGGCAGCATCCCGACGAACCAGTCCTCGAACCACTCCTCGTAATCGCCGAGCGACATCCGTCGAAAGGACGCCCCGCCGAAGTCCTTGCTGAGGTTGTACGGCGGATCGAGGATCAGCAGGTCGACGAATCCCCGCGGCAGGCTACCGAGCGCCGCCAGCGAATCGCCACAAGCGACTCGCCCGGCCAGATCTGCCGGCTCCACCGGTAGCGGCGGGCGCAGAAGCGTCGCCGCTAAGCGCATTCGCTCGCTCTCGCCAAGCGTGAGCGTCCGATTCCGTGGCGCGCGTGCCTTGCGTTCGTGTCCCATCGATCTTCGAGAATACTGACTGATGTCCATGGCCATGTAAACGCTCCCAGTGTTTATCGGTCAAGGCTGCGAGAAGTTGCTAGGCGACGACCATGGAACGGGCATGCGGGCCTACGAAGGTCAGCTCGGCCGGCTGCCAGATGGAGCGTAGAAAGTACCCTCGGACGGCCATCCGGAGACTTTCGGTTCCGAGGCCCCGCTCCTAGTCCTGGCCAGCCCGACGGCGACCCGCTTCACGACGAAGCACCCATCCTGACCGTCACCTTGGCCCGCCATCCTCTCGATTCCAGAGAATCCTGGGCGCCGGTTTGTCGCCTTCAGAAAGACTTCAGGAGAACGCTGGCACCAACCTCGCGCTGAGCATATGTTTCGCGTCTCAATCCCACCACCAGACAAGAAACCCAGACGGCGCGAGCAAAAAGAAACCCCAGGAGATTACATATGCAACCGCATAGATGCCCAAGTACGCGACTGCGCCTCGCCAACGTCGAACCATCATGCACACAAGAAGCGCCACCGGAAGAATGGTTCCGCTGAGTACCAACTGGATGGCCCAATAATCAGTGGCAACGCGAGCATGGGCTTTCAGAAATGCAATTTCTTCCCACTGTCCAGCTGGCGACGGCCAGGCCCCCAGCCGCAGCCACATATGGGCAGCCAACGAATAGAACAAGGCCAGCATCAGGAGGTTGGGCAGAACTGCTACGAGCCCGCCGATACGCCTTGGTTTCATCGAGACCCGAGTGATGAGGGCGATAGCTGCCACCACCAGAGCAAGGCTCACACCGATAATGAGAATCCAGGCCGTAAGACGAAGTGAACTAGTCATGCTGCCACCTTTTCACGCAGAAGCGCAGCCATCCCAATTCACGTTACCTGAATCCTTGCTATCCGTCGAAGCCTTTCCGGCTTCTCTCTCTCCGCGCCCTCCGCGTCTGTGGGTGAAAAAATAGCGCTAAACCCGATGCTCGTTCCGCACGATCTTCCTCGCCCCCCCACACCACGCGACACCCCAGTTTTTCGGCGGCTGGATCTTCTCCAGCCGGTCTAGCTGGCCAATCGCGCTCAGGCGCTTGTAGATGAGCTGCCAGGCGCAGGGCTTGTCTTCCGCGACCTCGCAGCGCTCGGTCGTGCTGCCGCCGCAGGGGCCGTTGAGCATGTGCTTTGCGCAGCGGGTGACGGGGCAGATGCCGCCGAAGTCGGCCAGCATGCAATCGCCGCAGGCCATGCACTTCTCGGTCCATACGGCTTGTTCCTCGAGAATGCCGAGGAAGTTGGTGTTGAGGCCGGCGTATACGGGTTTGTTGGGGAAGCGCTCGGCGATGGCTTGCACGCCGGCGCCGCAGCCGAAGGAAACCACGGCTTCACAGCGCTCGATGGGCTCGGCCAGGTCCTTGATGAATTCGTTTTCGCATTGGCGCTCGATGGTGACCTGTTCCAGCTCGACGGGCTGACCGGCCAGCTTGCGCGCCATGCGCGTGGCGTAGGCGGCGATGCCGACTTCGCGCTCGCCGCCGGCCAGGCAGACGGTCACGCAGGTGCCGCAGCCGACGAACAGCACCTTCTTGTGCCGGTCGATGAGTTGCTTGACTTCGGTGACGGATTTGGGGCTGGCAACGATCATGGCGTTCCACTCTTTCTCAGGGGATTCGGGCCCAGACTTTCCACGGTCTCGACGATTTCCTTCACGCGCTCGACGAAGGTCGGCGCCATGGCGGCCGAGAGGTTCACCATGCGCAGGCGGTCGCGGCCCACGCCGATCTGGTCGAGCATCTCGCGCAGATACTCGCTGCGCTTCTTGGCGCGCAGGTTGCCTTCCAGGAAGTGGCAGCCGCCTTCCAAGCAGCCGGCGATGAGCACGCCGTCGATGCCCCTTTCGAAGGCGCCGAGGATGTGCTCCATCTCGATCTTGCCCGTGCACGGCACGTGCACCACACGGACGTTGGTCGGGTACTGCATGCGGCGCGAGCCGGCCAGGTCGGCGGCAGCGTAGGCGCAGTAGTTGCAGCAGAAGGCGATGATCTCCGGCTGCCACTTGCCGTCGGCCTCCGCCTTCGCCGTTTCGGTTACGAGCTGGTTCATGGCGCGACTCCCTCCCTGACCAGGAGCTCGTCGAGCATGGCCGTCATCTGCTCACAATCCTGATGCTGCAGGGTGATGGTGTGGGCCGGGCACGCGGCCGTGCACGAGCCGCAACCCATGCACTTGGCGCCCTGAATCTCGGCCTTCTTGAGCTCGTTGATCATGGGCGCGCCGTACGGGCAGACCTTCACGCAGGTGGCGCAGGCCACGCAATTGGTCGGGTCGACCTTGGCGATCTGGCCGGCAATGTCGAGGTAGGCACGCGACAGGACGGTGGCGGCGCGGCCAGCTACCGCCTTCGCCTGCGCGATGGTCTCGTCGATGAAGCGCGGCGAATGGGCCAGGCCCGCCAGGAACTCGCCCTCGTTGGCGAGATCCACGGGGCGCAGCTTGGGGTGGGCTTCCAGGAAGAAGCCGTCCGCGGTCAAAGCACTGCGCAGCAGTCCGGATATCGCGGGGTTGTCGGTGGCCGGCGCGATGCCAGTCGACAATACAACCATGTCGGGCTTGAGCACGAGCTCGCGTCCATTACTGGCATCGACGACACTGACCTGCAAGCCACCTTTGTCGCTAACCACGGGGTCTTGCTTGTCGTTGTAGCGAATGAAGAGGACGCCGGTCTCGCGCGCTTTCTGATAGGCCAGCTCGCGGAAACCGTAGGTGCGAATGTCCTTGTACAGCACCACGACTTTGGCCTTGGGCTTCTGCTTCTTCAGCTCGAGGGCGTTCTTGATGGCTTCGGAACAACACACGCGGCTGCAATACGGGTGCACCTCGTTGCGGCTGTCCACGCACTGGATCATGACCACAGTGGGGGATTCCGTGGATAGGAGCCCCTCACCGGCCCCCTCACCCGCCGCGCTACGCGCGTCGGCCTCTCCCCGCTGCGCGGGGCGAGGCTGGAACTGGGGGAGAGGCGAAGAAGTGGAGCCCCTCACCCGCGCCAATTCTTCCTCCAACTGGCGCTGGGTCATCACGCCCGGGTGTTTACCATTGAGGTACAGCTCGGTCTGCCGTTCGCCGCCGCCCACCGCGAGCACGATCACACCATGGGCGATGGTCTGCTCGGTGCCGGCCTGGTCGAGGCGGGTCTTGAAATTGCCCACGTGGCCAGTGATCTGAAGCGGCTTGGTGCGCAGGTGAAGCGTGATCTTCGGGTGCCGCTGTACGCGGGCGATCAATTCGGCCAGGTAACCCGCGACATCGGCGCCTTCCAGGGTGGAGTGGATGTGGCGCAATTGCCCGCCGAGCACGGCTTCCTTCTCGCAGAGGTGCACGGCGAAGCCCTGATCGCCCAGCGCCAGCGCCGTGGTCATGCCGGCCAGGCCGCCACCCAAGACCAAGGCCGATTGCACCACCGGTAGCTTGCCCGTACCCAGGGCCTTGAGGTTGCGAGCGCGGGCCACCGCCATGCGCATGAGGTCGGTGGCCTTTTCGGTCGCGGCCTCCGGATCGTTGCGATGCACCCACGAGCACTGGTCGCGGATGTTGGTCATGGCAAAGAGGTACTGGTTGAGGCCCGACTCGCGCAGGGTCTCCTGGAAGAGCACTTCGTGGGTGCGCGGCGAGCACGACGCGACCACGAGGCGGTTCAGCCGCTTCTCGCGAATCACAGTCTTGATGTGTTGCTGGCTGGTGTCCGAGCACGCGTAAAGGTTGGTTTCCGTGTGGGCGATGCCCGGCATCTTCTCGGCCGCGGCCGCCACTGCCTTGACGTCGACCACGGAGGCGATGTTGTGGCCGCAGTGGCAGATGAAGATGCCGATGCGCGGTTTCTCGTCGGTGACGTCGCGCTCCCACGGATACTCGTGCCGCTTGATCATGGTGCCACGCACGGCGGCGAGCTTCTCCATCGCGCAGGCGGCCGCACCGGAGGCTTGCGCCACCGACTCGGGGATATCCTTGGGCTCCTGGAAGGCGCCGGCCACGTAGATGCCGGGCTTGGACGCGGCCATGGGCGCCAAGCGATCGGTCGCGCAGAAGCCGAATTCGTTCAAACCCAGGCCCAGCTTGGCCGCGGTGTCTTTCACCGAGGCGCTCGGCCGCAGGCCCACCGACAGCACGACCAGGTCGAACTCCTCCTGGTTCTCCTCGCCTTTGTCGTCGAAGAAGCGCACACGGGCGTTCTTGCTGCCTGGCATCTCGACGACACGCGAGGGCATGGCGCGGATGTACTTCACCCCATGCTCGTCGCGCGCGCGATTGACATAGCCGTCGAATTCCTTGCCGAAGGCTCGCACGTCCATGCAGAAGATCGAGATGTCGAGGCCCTGCACGTGCTCCAGCGCGACCATGGCTTCCTTGGTTGCCGACATGCAACAGATCGACGAGCAGTAGCCGTTGCCNNATGCGCTCGAACTGCACGCTGGAGAGTACATTGGCGTAGCGTCCGTGGCCGAACTCGCCGCGCAGCGACGCCTGGAATTCCTCGTAGCCGGGCGTGAGGATGAGCGAGCCGACGCGCACGGTCTCCGTCCGCGGCTCCATGTCGTGGACAATCGCACCAGGACCGCACGCCTTCACGCATAGCCCGCACTCGCTGCACAGGCCACAGGCCAGACAGCGCTGGGCCTCGGCCATGGCCTGCTCGGCGGTGTAGCCCAGCTCGATCTCGCGGAAGTCGCGCGTGCGATCCTCGACGACGATCTTCTTCATTTCCTGCTTCGCCACGACCTCGGCGGCCGGGTTGGGATTGGGCGCGGTGGCTTTCTTCCTGGTGTCGATCACCGGCATGGGCTGGCCGCGCAGATAGGCGCCAATCGCCGCGGCCGCGTGGTGGCCGTGGGCCATGGCCTCGACCAGGGAGGCGGGACCGAGCACCACGTCGCCACCGGCGAAGACACCGGGAACCTTCGTGGCCAGCGATCCGTCCGCGGCAACCTTGCCGTTCTCGAGGGGAACACCTTCAATATCCGCGGCCTGGCCGATGGCGATGATGACGTTGTCGGCTTCGACCGTGAAATTCGATCCTTCGACAGCCACCGGCCGGCGGCGGCCCGAGGAATCGGGCTCGCCCAGCTTCATGCGCAGGCACTCGAGACCAGTCACGTGGCCATTGCTGGCGATTACCTTCACCGGATTGGTGAGCAGCTCGAACTTCACGCCCTCTTCCTCGGCCTGCTCGATCTCCTCGGGCAATGCGGGCATCTCGACGCGACTTCTGCGATAGACGACGGTGACTTCCTTGGCGCCCATGCGCAGGGCGGCGCGCGCGGCGTCCATGGCCACGTTGCCCCCGCCGACCACCACAGTCTTGGCGCCCATGGCGACCTTCTCGCCCAGGTTCACCGGCCCCAGAAAGTCGAGGCCGTACATGACGCCCTCGGCGCCGCCGCCGAGCAGCTCCATCTTCTGGCTCTTGTGCGCGCCGGTGGCGACGAAGATGGCGGCATAGCCCGCCTTCTTGAGGCTGCCGATGGTGATGTCCGTCGGGCCAGTGCCAAGCTTGACGCCCAGCTTGACCTCAATCCGGTCATTGAGAATCTGCTCGATCTCGTAGTCGAGCACGTCGCGCGGCAGGCGGTAGGGAGGCACGCCCAAGCGAAGCATGCCGCCGAGGAACGGACGGGCCTCGAACAAAGTGACGCCGTAGCCCTGCTTGGTCAGATCCCGGGCCGCCGTCAGGCCGGCCGGACCGCCACCGACGATGGCGACTTTCTCCTTCTGGATCTTGAGCGGCTGGAAGGGCGCGTGCTGGTGCTTATCTCGCTTGGCATAAACAAAATCGGCGGCGAAGCGCTTGAGGTCGCGAACGGCCACGGGCTCGTCGAGATCCTTGCGGTTGCACTGGGTTTCGCACGGGTGCTGGCAGATGCGGCCGCACACCGCGGGCAAGGGACAACGCTCCTTCACCAGCTCGTAGGCCTCGTCGAACTTGCCGGCCGCGATGAGCGCCACGTAGCCCTGGGCGTTGACGCCGGCCGGGCAGGCGGCCTTGCAGGGGGCCATGCCTTCCGACTTGGAAATCCCATACACATTGGGAATGGCTTGCGCGTAGGGGCGAAACACCGCCTTGCGCGTGCCCAATTTACGATCGAATTCGTTGGGCAGCGACACCGGGCAGGCGATGGCGCAATCACCGCAGGCGTTGCACTTGCTCATGTCGATGTAGCGCGGCCGCTGGCGCAGCTTGACCTCGAAGTTGCCGACCTCGCCGCTGATGCCCTCGATGTCGGCCAGGGTGATGATCTCGATGTTCTTGTTGCGCGCGCACTCGACCAGCTTGGGCGAGAGAATGCACATGGCGCAGTCGCCGGTCGGAAAGGTCTTGTCCAGCTGTGCCATGTGACCGCCGATGGCCGCCGACGGTTCGACCAGATAGACCTTGAAGCCGGACTCGGCCAGATCCAGGGCCGCCTGGATGCCGGTGATGCCGGCGCCGGCCACCATGACCGCGCCAACGGCCTCGGGTGCTTTGGTGGATTTTCCGTTGGTTGGTTTGACAGGTTCGCTCATGGTACTGCCCTAAAGACCTATCCCGCGATCAGCCAACAACTGCTTCGGGCTGACCACCAGGCTGCGCAGGCCCAGGTCCTTGCGAGAAATGCCGAAGGCCAGGCCGAGGAGTTGCGTGAAGTAGAAGACCGGGAGATTGAAGTTTTCACCGGACGCCTTCTCCGTGTCCTTCTGGCGCAGGTCGAGGTTCATCTGGCACAGCGGGCACGCGGTGGCGATGCAGTCCGCGCCCGCGGCCTTGGCCATGGCCAGGATCTCGCGGGTGAGGCGCTTGACGATGGTGACGTCGGTGATCGAGTAGCCGGCGCCACAGCACTCGGTCTTGTNNCGGCCATTCGAGGATGGTCGCGCCCGCGGCCTCCAGCACCTGATCCATCAGCGTGGGATTCTCGGGGTCGTCGAACTTGGTCACCTCGGGCGGCCGCGAGAGCAGGCAGCCGTAGTAGGTCACCAGCTTGAGGCCCTTGAGCGGCTTCTTCACGGCTTGCGCGATCTTCCGCATGCCCACGTCGCGCGCCAGGATCTCGATCAGGTGGAGGATCTCGGTCTTGCCGTCGTAGTCCTTGCCCACCACGCCCGCCACGCTCTTGCGCGTCTGCGGGTCGTTGGCGATCTCGTAGTTGGCGGTCTTGAGTCGGCTGTAACAGGCAGCGCATCCAACAGCGACGGTCTTGCCCTCGGCCGCGACCAGGTTCTTCGCCGGCAAGGCCAGCGACAACAGATGATCCGTCTGGTGCGCCGAGGTGGAACCGCAGCAGGTCCAGCCAGGAATCTCCGGCAATTCCAGCCCTAGCGCCTTGCTCACCGCCAGCGTCGACTTCTGGTAGTCGTGCGCGGTGCCTTCCATGCTGCAACCAGGGAAAAACGCGTAGCTCATAGCCCACCTTTCGAGGTGGCATCCGTTGATGGATTAACCACAGAGGACACAAAGGACACAGAGGCCGGAAGGGACAGGGTTTTCCGGATCCGGATCCGACCCTTTCTTCCATTCCGGTCCGTCTCTGTGTCCTCCGTGTTCTCTGTGGTGAGAACCTTCGAAGGAGCCACGCACCTCATGATTGCCCGCCTTTCCGAGCCTGGGCCGCGCGCTTGAACATCGCTTCGCGCTCGCTACGACCGGGGGCGGCGGACTGGAAGAGGGGCATCTTGCCCTTCCACAGCATCATGGGCAGCTTGCCCATGTCCTGGAACAGACGCAGGGTGCGCAGCTTGAACGAGGCCATGAGGCCGGCCTCGTTCATCCGGCCGCGCCGGCGAACCGCGCGCATGAAGATGTCGTTGAAGGTCACGACCGCGCTCTTGCTCGGCGCCTTGGCACCGAGGCTCATGCGGCGAAGCCCGTCGTTGAGAGCCGCCACGCTGACCTTCTGCGGGCAGCGCGTGGCACAGGTCTGGCACGAAGTGCACTGCCAGAGCATCTTGCTCGCCAGCAACTCGTCGCGCTGGCCGAACTGCACCATGCGGACGATCTCGTGCGGCTTGACGTCGGCCATCGCAGCCACCGGGCAACCCGAGGTGCACTTCTTGCACTGCAAGCACGCCATCAAGTTGGCGTGGCTTTCAGCTTCGACCTGCGAGGCGAAATCGCCGGCAATTCCGCCGGCAGCTAGAGCCATCGTCATTTCTTCTTCTCCGTCGCCGCGGCCAGAACCGCGAGGGCTTGCGCACTGACCTTGCGGTAGACCTCTTCCGGCTCGCACAACTTCCCGTTCACGGTCAACAGATCGGTCACCTTGATGCCGAAGAGGCGCTCGTTCTCCTCCAGGTACTGGCGAATCAGGCGCCAGTCGGCGCTGGTGAAGGGCGCGAACACGCCGCCGTTGAGCTGCTGCTCGACGACCTTCTTGCCCGGGTCGCGCACATAGATCGCGCCGCCCGAGGCCAGTGAAAACAGGTTGCTGCCTGGATAGGGCGAGGCCTGCGGCACGAGCCGCCCGTGCCCGTCGAACTCCATGCCATTGAGGATGACGAAGCCGCCGCCGTTGAGCGGGTCGCCGGCCATGAACGACTCGGCCAGGAAGTCGAGGCAGGTGCCATTGATGACCACGCGCGGGCGGCCGACGGCGTTGATGAGCGGCCGGCCGGCGCCATTGCCCATGACGAACACGTCACCGCCCTTGGCGCCGTACATGAACGTCTGGCCCACGTCGCCGTAGATGACCAGCTTGCCGCGTTTGGCAATCTGGCCGATCTGGTCCTGGGCGTTGCCATGGACGTAGATCTCCTCGCCGTCCATGCCGCTCGCCAGGTAGTCCCCGCTCGAACCGTAGGTGTCGATGCGCACGCCGTCGGTGCCGGGGCCCAGGCCCACCCCGGTGAAGCGCTGGCCGCGCAGGCGGTAGACGATGAAGCGTCGCCAGCCGACTTGGTAGGCCTTGCGCAGATAGACGGCATCGCAGTCGTCGCCCTCGGGGGGAAACTTCTCGGCGTCGATGATGAGGACTTCCTCGCCGGGCAAGGGGGCCGCGATCTGGTTGCGGCTGTCCCAGTGGATGCGGCGGAAGCCACCCTCGCCTGGCTGGCCAATGATGGGCGTACTATCGAAGAGCCGCATCAACGTCTCCTCGAGCACCGGCAGCACCGTCGCTCGCCGCTTGTCGCCGGTATCGGAGCGACGGTCGTAGAGCAGGGTCAGCGCCTCGATGGCGGTGGCCTTGGCGCGGCCGTTGTCGGCCGCGGCAACGATCTGATTGCATAGCTCGCGCAAGCCGCCGGCCGGCCAGTTGGGCAGACTTTGCGCCACGTGGGTGAAGAGATCCTGCGCCCGGCCCTGCTTGAGCGATTCGGCCACGGCCTTGCGGATGCCAGCCGAGACGATTTCCACGAGCGGCGCGGACGGCGCCTGGTCGCACCGGACCTTGCCGGCGTCGAGCTTCACCTGCCGGCCGAACTTGTCGGCGCAGGTCAGCTTCTTCTTGCCGTTGTCGTCGGCGACCGTGAAGATGAAAGCGCCGCCGTCGGTGCTGCTGCCGCCGCGCGCGTTCCAGTAGCGGTCGGCCACCGGCGAGAAACGTGGATCCTCACGCGCCAGACCGCGCAGGGTGGCATCGATGGCCTGCTTCTCCGAACAGATGAGGCCGATCTGCACGTCGCCGTTGTCGGACAGGGCGAAGACCTGCGGCCGCAGCATTGCCGTGTCGGTGATGCCAAGGAGCTGCATGCGTCGAATGTCGGGATGGTTGCGCGCGATGATGAAGAACCACGGTCCGTCCGGCGAGGCATGGATGTGAGTGGCCTGAATCTCGCGGTAGACGCGCTGCTTGTCCTTGGGCAGCTGGTCGAAGTCCAGCTCGGTGGTCGGAGCCAGGGCCTCGATGATGTACTCGAGCGGGTACTTGTAGACGCGATCCCACAGGTCGAAGAGCTGCGCCGAAACCTCGGTGTCGGTGAGGAACTGCTGCTTGATGTTGCGCTGGCGCAGGTATTCGCACACCGAGTGGTAATTGGCGAAGTCGCCGTTGTGGACCAGCGCCTCGTTGAGCCCGACGAACGGGTGCGCACCGCCAGGGTGCCAGACGCGGCCCTTCGTCGGGTAGCGCTGGTGCGCGATCCAGACATGGGCCTTGAAATCCTCGAGCTGGTAATACTCGACGTTCTGCTCGGCATAGCCGACCAGCTTGAACACCAGCTGGTCGCGGCCGTGCGACATCACGAAGGCGCGCTTCTCGCCGAGCGACGCGTACATGGTATCATTCAGACGGTACGAGTTGCGCCACACGAACTCGTCCTCCAGATCACGCGGGGCCAGCTTGGTGAGGCCGTTCGATGCGGCGAAGGCCTCGAGCACCGTGGGCTTCACGCGCACGACGTAGCGGTGGATGTCGGGTGGCTGGACGTCGAGGCCCGGGATGTCCTTGTAGCTCTTGATGTGCGACTGCTTGGTCGACAGCGCGATGTCGAAGCTGGGCAGCACGAACTTCTGCTCGACCTCGTTTTCGGCCGAAGGATCGAGCAGCGCGATCTGGAGCAGGTAGTGCGAATCGAGCACCTCGCGCGACACGCCGATCTGCTCGGGCACCAAGCCGGCCGCGGCGATACCACCGCCCTTGCCGTTGCCNNCGGTTCTGCATCTGAATCGACGGCTCGTGGATGAACTTGCCCCGCACGGGAATGTTGCAGGCAAACCCTGTTACGCCACAACCGCCCTCCTCCGCGCGCGCATTGCCCTCGGCGTCGTTGGGCTCGGCGTCGCGATAGGCCTCGGAGCGTGTTGCGAGCAATTGCTCAGGAAGGTCGCGCATTACCGGGCCTCCTTGGCGTAGTACAAAACGTCGCTGCGCCCCCGCAGCGCACGCGTGCTCGGGATGCCGAGCTTGACCAGGATCTCGACCATCTGCTCGCGCCAGGCGGCGAGCAGGTTGATCAACCTTTGCGTGGCCCAGTCGAGGCTCATCAGCATCATCAATTCGGGATCGGTGCTGGCGATGCCACGCGGGCAGCCGCGGCCGCTCTCGCAGCAGGCGCAGCGCACGCAGCCGAGCGCCACCATCTCCGCGGTGCCGATGACCACGCCGTCCGCGCCGAGCGCGATGGCCTTCATCACGTCCCAGGGGGTGCGTGCGCCACCGCTGACGATCAAGGTGACGGCGTCGCGGATGCCTTCCGCAACCAGGAACTTGTGGACCTTGGCGATGGCGTACTCGATGGG
>PNBO01000340.1:0-179 GCA_003136095.1 Myxococcales bacterium | reverse complement strand
TCCTCGACGCTGTACACGCTGTGGAAGGGGAAGGGCGAGAACAGGGCGTTGCCCGTCACCGCCTCGCGCATGCGCGCCACCGCCGGGGTGTTCTTGTCACCGAGGAGGTGGCCGCCCAAACCAGGCTTGGCGCCCTGGGCGTACTTGAACTCGACGATGGGCACGCGCTGGATGGTGTC
>PNBO01000322.1 GCA_003136095.1 Myxococcales bacterium | reverse complement strand
GAAACCCTACCTGCCGGCAGTGGCGGCGGTGGGGGCGGCGTCATTGGCGATGGCGGTGCCGGTGGCGGTGCCGGTGGCGGAATCGTAAGCATCAATCTCGATGCCAGCGTGACCGCCGGCTCGGGCGGCACGGGGACATCGCTCGGCTCGGGCAATTGCTCCAAGACAGTTGGTTGGACATGCAATCTTCCCGACTGCGCGGACCCGGATGTGGGAACAACCATTACGGGCAAGGTCTACGACCCAGCCGGCAAGAATCCGCTCTATGGCGCGGTTGTCTATGTGCCCAACGACCTCGACGAGATGACCCCCATCGCGCAGGGACCGGGGAATTCCTGTGGCACCTGCGCGACGCCGCAGGGCCAGCCACTCGCGGGTGCCGTGACCGGGGCGGATGGCTCGTTCACGATCAAGAAGGCGCCGGTTGGACCCAAGGTGCCGCTCGTGGTCCAGGTGGGCAAGTGGCGGCGCATGGCCTACGTCGCGGTCAACAACCAGTGCTCGAGCAACGCCATCGCAGATGTGAACTTGACCCGATTGCCCAAATTCCAGACCGACGGTGACAAGGTCGCCATGCCCAAGATAGCGGTGGCAGTCGGTGACGCGGACAGACTGCAATGCCTGTTCCTGCGCATGGGTGTGGATCCGCACGAATTCACCAATCCCGACGGCGTCGGTGCCATCAACCTGTACAACCTACCTTCCGCCCTCAACGACGACTCGGGCTATCGCGGCGCCTATGCCGCGGCCTACAACGGTGGCGCCACCTATCCGGACGCCGGTGCCTTGTGGAGCGACATCAACCAGCTCGCCAAGTACGACGTGCTGCTGCTTGCCTGCGGAGGCAACCAGAGCGCGACGGATCCCTCAAAAACGAGTCCGAACCCGATCACCGACGCGGCCAAGGCCAACATGCTCACCTATTTGGCCCATGGTGGCCGTGTCTTCGCCGAGCACTATCACTGGGCCTGGATCAAATCCTTCCTCACGGGTACCAAGCCAACCGATCTGCCCATCCCATCGCCACTCGGCGTGGACGTTGCCACCTGGATTCCCTACAGCTCCAGCAATGTACTTGCCAGCACGCCGGCCCTGGTCGAGACCTCATTCCCCAAGGGCAAGGATTTCGCTCAGTGGCTGCTGACGGTCGGTGCGGCGTCGACCCTGGGCTCGATTATCTTCGACCCCGCGGACACGACGACGAAGCCGAGCGCCAAGGATGAGATCTCGCCACCCCCTTCGGCTCGGCGTTGGATTTATCAACCCGCGGACGCCGCCAATCCCAGCGGCGCCGCCGCCAACACGCACTACCTCAGTTTCAACGTCAGCAGCACGGGTCAGGTGATCGATCGCTTGGATACCTCGGCCACCAATATGTGCGGCCGCTTCGTCTACACGGGACTGCACGTGGCCGCGGCTTCGAGCGGCGCCCATGCCCAGGATACCAAGGACGCGTTCCCGACCCAGTGCCAGGCGGGGGATCTTTCGTCGTACGAGAAGGCCATCGAATTTATGTTCTTCGATTTGTCCTCCTGTCTCACGACGGACCAATCGACGGTGGGGCAGACCATCATCTTCTAATTCGCTTCCAATTCGTCACCGGAGGGCAGGACGTCAACTACGCGGGAAAGACCCACAAGTCCGCGAAAAACGCCCCTTCGGCCAGTTCACAGATGGTGTAGTTGCCGGCTCCGTCATCCACCTTCTTGAACACGCTGACCCTGGTCACCGTGCCATCGTTGGCGATGGTCGCGCCGACCGCATAGAAGATGTCGGCGGTGGCCGCCGACTGCCTGACATCCAGTCGAATTGTCCGCGTCGAGGTGGGCGCCTGCGCGCAGAAAAGACGGTTGAGTGGGTGTTCGGATGACCCGAGGCTCAACCTCCGGATCGCCGCCGTCGCGAAACGAGAAGACCAGCGGCCAGGGCCAGGAGGGCCAGCGCATCCCAGCCACCACCGCGCTCGCCAGCCGCGCGTCGATCCGCGAGGCGGCAGGAGCAGCCGTTGCTCGAAGAGGCGGCTGGTCCGCCGGAGGAGGAACTGGTCGTGCCGCCGCTGCCGCCCGCGCTCGGGACGGTTGTCGGGGTCGTGCCGCCACTGCCGCCCACGCTCGCGACCGCTGTCGTGGTCGCGCCGCCGGTACCAACCTGGCCACCCGATCCGGGCACCCCGCCGCTGCCTGCCGCGCCCCCGCTGCCAACCTGACCACCGGTGGCCAGTGCGCCGCCCGCGCCGCCCGCGCCGCCCGCGCCCGTCACGCCGCCGCTGCCCGCAACTCCGCCGGTGCTCGTCGCATCAGCCCGGCGGTTGTCGGTGGGGGTGTCGTTGCGAGAATTCGCATCGTTGGTGATCGCCGGGCCCGTGTCTGGCGCCGCGCTGTCGTTTGTCCCGCCGTCGACGGAAGTACCGTCGTTGGCCGTGGCGTGCAGGAAGCACGCGGCGGTGCTGTTCGCGCAGCTCCGCCGGCCCGCGCTGTTCTGCTCGACGAAGGTGACGGTCGCGTTGGTGTTGACCACGTCGATCACCGCGACATGGCCCGTGGTCGCATCCGCGCCGCAAGACCCGGGGGCAAACACGATCAGATCGCCGTGTACCGGCGTCGTGGTCTTGACCAGGCCACTGGGGATCGTGCCGTCGCACCAGGTTCCGGCGTTGCCGTTCGGCACGCTTTGCACGTTCCACTTGAAGTAGAGGTAGCGATGCGCCCACTCGGTGCACTGGTAGCCTCCGCTCCCCTGCGTCCGCACCCAACCCGTTCCGCCCGAGGCAGTGGCGGTGTCCACGCCGTTGTTGGAGTAGATGCTGCTGCTACTCGAGGCCGTGCACTGCGAGTAGGCGGGAAACCCGTCGATGAACCGGTTGCTCGGAACCGTCTCGTCGCATATGTTCGCTGCCCCACTCGCTCGGCAGACGCCGAGGACGAGCAGAAGCGTGCCGAGCCTGATTGGCAACCGCGCAAGTCGCATGGCCCCTCCGCAGGGTGGAAGCATACGACGTTCGCACCCCCGCCCAAGCGAAAATCGACCGGAGAGACGCGTAAGGAGCAAGGGGTCATCCTCAAGACTTCTCGCAATCCCGTCGAACGCAGGACTCGCGCCCGGTGGTCCGGGGCCACCCGCCAGTCCTCGCACCAGCTCCCATCCAGGCCTACATAGGATGAGAAGGTACACCCAGTCTTCCTGCATCTCAATGCGTTATAGATGTTGCTTTTATATACTAGGTATGAGAGAGTACAATTCATACTCTGTTGAAGATCCTCTACCCTTCGCCTCAGGAGCGAATCCATGCCGAATGGAAAATGGCCCCGTATCGTAGCCTCGCTGGTTCTGCCATGCGCGTTGCTTCTCGCTGCCGGCTGTCAGAGCGGCAGCGCCGTCGGTGTTCCCCAAGACGACAGCGGAACCAATAAGCACGATGCTCCCGGCTCCGCCATCGAGTCGCCCGTCTTCATTCTCCCGGATGGCGGCATCTCGACCCAGCCCGACGGAGGCGGGTGCGGGACCATCACCAGTTGTATCGCCGCGGGCAGCCTGTATTGCGGCATCATCGGCGACGGCTGCACCGGCAACCTCAACTGCGGTCCCTGTCCTTCGGGTCAGACTTGCGTGGGCCACGTGTGCACGTTGGGCAACCTCGACGGCGGCACCCTCACGTCCTGCACCCCGACCGGCGGGCAGTACTGTGGCGACATCGGTGACGGCGCGGGCGGCAAGCTCTCGTGCGGCGCCTGCACCACGGCCGGTTGGAGCTGCACCAAAGGGTTGTGTACCGGCGACCCGGCCTTCTGTACGCCGAAGGCCTGCGAAACCTCGACCGGCAAGTACTGCGGCACTATCGGCGACGATTGCGGCCACGCCAAGGAGTGCGGCGGCTGCGCGGCCGATCAGGTCTGCACCAACAACCAGTGCGTGCCCGCGGTTTGCACGGCGCTCACCTGCAACCCCACCGGTGGCCAGTACTGCGGCGGCCTGCTCGGCGACGGCTGCGGCGGCTCGCTCCCCTGTGGCGACTGCACCACGGCCGGCTGGACATGCCTGGATCACCTGTGCAAGGGCGGTCCCACGTGTCCCCGCACGGCGTGCGGAACGGGCGCAGGGAAATACTGCGGTACCATCGGCGACGGCTGCGGCGGCAGCAGCGTGTGTGGCGACTGCATCGCCGGAGAAACCTGCAAGAACAACCAGTGCGTAAAGACGATCTGCACGGCGCTCACCTGCAAGCCCACCGGCGGCCAGTACTGCGGCGCGGTCGGCGATGGCTGCGGCGGCACGCTCGATTGCAACGCCCCCTGCCCGACCGGCTGGGTCTGCGCGAACAATCTCTGCGTCGGCGGCGCCACCTGCAACCGGCTCGCCGTCTGCACCAACAGCACCCCCTTCAACTACTGCGGGAACATCGGTGACGGCTGCGGTGGCACCCTCCCCTGTGGCGCCGACTGCGCCGCTGGACAAGTCTGTGACACCACGACCGGCCTGTGCAAGGGCGACGCGACGTGTGTCCCCGCGACCTGCGACAACGGCACGCTCTTCAACTACTGCGGCGACGTCGGTGACGGTTGCGGCGGCACTCTCCACTGCGGCAAGGACTGCAGCGCCGGCCAGGTGTGCGACCCCAGCACTGGCCTATGCAAGGGTGACACGAACTGCGTCCCCGTCGTCTGTGAAAACGGCACCGCCTTCAACTACTGCGGCGAATCGGGCGATGGCTGCGGCGGCGCCCTCCACTGTGGCGCCGACTGCACCGCGGGCCAAGTGTGCGGTTCGGACGGGGTATGCAAGGGCGACGCGACTTGTGTCGCCGCTTCTTGCGACAATGGCACCCCGTTCAGCTACTGCGGCACCATGGGCGACGGTTGCGGCGGCAAGCTCAACTGCGGGACACGCTGTGGGACCAACCAGGTGTGCGGCGTGGATGGTCTGTGCAAGGGCGACGCGAACTGTGTTGCCAGGTCGTGCGACAACGGGACGGACTTCAAGTACTGCGGCAAGGTCGGCGACGGTTGCGGTGGAGCGCTCCTGTGCAGCACGAACTGCGGCACCGGCAAGATCTGCGATGTCACCACTGGCCTGTGCAAGGGCGACAGCACCTGCGCGCGCCTCACCTCGTGCTCGAACGGCACGGACTATAACTACTGCGGAAGCGTCGGCGATGCCTGCGGCGGCAGCCTGCTGTGCACCACCAATTGCGGCACGGGCAAGGTGTGCAACACCGTGACCGGGCTGTGCCATGGCGATGCGAGTTGCGTGCCCATCCAATGCAAGGCCTCGAATGGCGGCCAGTACTGCGGCGGCACCATCGGCGATGCCTGCGGCGGTTCGCTCACCTGCAACGGCGCCTGCCCGGCCGGCACGAAGTGCAGCAACCATGTCTGCGTGTGCGATGGCAGCCTCATCTGCCAGATCGCGAAGTGCGATGCCGGCACGACCACCATCAGCGGCAAGGTCTACGACCCCGCGGGCAAGAACGCGATCTACAACGTCATGGTCTACGTGCCCAACTCGACTCTCGCTGCCGTCCCCCACGGCGCAACCTGCGACAAGTGCGGCACGCCCTCGGGTGACCCCATCACCGCGGCCCTGACCGGCACCGATGGCTCGTTTACCCTGACCAACGCGCCGAACGGCACCAATATCCCCCTGGTCATGCAGGTCGGAAAGTGGCGCCGCCAGATCAAGATCCCGACCGTGAACCCCTGCCAGGACAACGTCGTCGCCGCCAGCCTCACGCGGTTGCCGCGCAACCAGACCGATGGCGACACCGGCACGGTGTCGCTGCCCAAGATGGCGCTGGCCGCGGGCATGGCCGATCGCCTGCAGTGCCTTTTGAGGCGCATGGGCGTCGACACGTCCGAGTTCACCCTCCCCGGTGGCACGGGCAGCATCAGCATGTATCAGGAATCGAGGGACCCCGGCCGATGCGTGGGGCTCGACAACACCACCCCGACCTATCCCGACGCCACGAACACCTTGTGGGACAGCCAGGACCACCTCAACCAGTACGACATGATCATTCTCAATTGCGGCGGCAACATGGCGTACACCGATCCCACCCTCCACAACAACTTCATTTCTCATCCCGGCGCCGTCGATCGCATGAAAGCCTATGTCAATACGGGCGGCCGAGTCTTCGTCGAACACTATCACTGGGGCTGGATCCGATCGTTCACCGGTTATCCCTCGACCTTCGGTGACGTCGCCGGTGACGTCGCGACCTGGACGCCGCAGTCTGGCAACACCATCGGCAGTTCTCCGCGAGACACCCTCATCGACCAATCGTTCCCCAAGGGCATCGCCTTCGCAGAATGGCTGGTGAACGTGCAGGCTTCGACGACCAGTGGACACCTGACGCTCACGGCTCAGGCGAAGCCAACGGCCATCGATCAGATCAACCCGCCATCGCAGCGCTGGATCTACGAACCCGCCAACACTTCCGCTTCGACCGGGGCGGCAAAGTACACGCACTATCTGAGCTTCAACGCTCCGGTCGCTGCGGCTGCCGCAGATCAATGCGGTCGCTTCGTCTACACCGGCCTGCACGTCTCAGACACGGCGTCGGATCCCGGGGACAACAGCGGCAGCTCCACGCCTGTCACCTTCCCGGCCTGCTGCGCGACCGGCGACTTGACGCCACAGGAGAAGGCGCTGGAGTTC
>PNBO01000366.1 GCA_003136095.1 Myxococcales bacterium | reverse complement strand
GGGGGACCCGTCTGGCTTTGCCAGACGGGGGGAGGGGCTCACCCCTCCGTAAATTCGGCTAGTGCCGCTGTACTTCACGCGCTGCTGGCCCTTTGCCGTCGGGGTCACGCCAGAACTACAAGGGAACTTCTGTCTGGCGGCACTAGCGATAGCACTTCTGTGCGCGGCGACTTCCCATGGCGTGCCTCTTCTGTGTTGCAAAGAGTGGCGCCGCCGGATTTCTGGATAGCACGCCAAACCTCTCTTTTTGATCCTGGCGGCGCCGCCTTACTGCTTCCGCTCACAGGCTGCGCAGACGCGCGTCTGCGGGCGCATCCGCACCCGCCACGCGCACGCGCCTTCCTTCGACGGTGACCTTTCCGGCGGCGATGGCGCGAACCACGGCGGGCAACAGGCGGTGTTCCTCGGCGAGGATGCGCTCGCGCAGGTCTTCCTCGTCGTCGTCGGGCAGAAGCGGAACCGCGGTCTGCGCGATGATGGGGCCGGTGTCGGTGCCCGTGTCCACGAAATGGACGGTGCAGCCGGTGAGCTTGACGCCGTAGTCGAGGGCTTGCTTCTGGGCGTGGGTGCCCGGAAACGAAGGCAGCAGTGCCGGGTGGATGTTGACCACGCGGTGCGGAAAGGCGGCGAGAAAGGCGGGCGTCAGCACGCGCATGAAGCCGGCGAGGACCACCAGCTCGACGCCGCGGGCGCGCAGCTCGGCGGCCAGGGCGCGGTCGAACTCCTCGCGCGCGGCGAACGTCTTGTGCGAGAGCACGAAAGTCGGGATGCCGGCCGCTGCCGCCCGCTCGAGGGCGAAGGCGGTGGCGACGTTGGCGCCCACGACGGTCAACTCGGCCGGCGCCAGGGTGCCTTTCCGCCAATGGTCGATGAGCGACTGGAGATTGGTGCCACCGCCGGAGGCGAGCACGCCGATCTTCATGTCACGAACTCCACGGGCGCATCGACCTGGTCTGAGCGCAAAACGCTGCCAATGGTGAAGACCTTCTCGCCCTCGCACTCGAGGATGGACTGCGCCGCGTCGGCGGCACCCGCGGGCACGGCGACGATCATGCCGATGCCCATGTTGAAGGTCCGGCGCATTTCCTCGGGCGCCACGTTGCCGAGGCGGGCCAGCAGGGGAAAGACCGGCGGCAGCGGCCAGGCGCGCGGGTCGATGCGCAGCTTCAGTCGCGCGCCCGCTGGGAGCATGCGCGTGGGATTTTCGACGAGACCTCCGCCCGTGATGTGGGCCGCCCCCTTCATCAGGCCCGAGGCGGCGAGGCGGCGCAGAGCGCGCACGTAAATGCGCGTCGGGCGCAGCAGGGCCTCGCCGAGCGTGCCGCCGAGCTCGTCCACCGGGCGGCCGAGATCCATGCGCGCTTCGTCGAGGAACACCCGGCGCACCAGCGAGTAGCCGTTGGAATGAAATCCGGTTGAGGCGAGCCCGAGCAGCACGTCGCCCGGCTCCAGCGTGCTGCCGCCAATGACCTTGTCCTTGTCCACGACGCCCACGCAGAACCCCGCGAGATCGTATTCGCCTGCGGCGTAGAAACCGGGCAGCTCCGCGGTTTCGCCGCCGATGAGGGCGCAGCCGGCTTGCTTGCAGCCGTCGGCGATGCCGGAGATGACCTGCTCGGCGACGCCGACTTCGAGGCGGCCGGCGGCGAAGTAGTCGAGGAAGAACAGGGGTTCGGCGCCGCACACCACCAGATCGTTGACGTTCATGGCGACCAGATCGATGCCGATCGTGTCGTGCTTGTTCGTCAGGAAGGCCAGCTTGAGCTTGGTGCCGACGCCGTCGGTGCAGGATACCAGCAGCGGATTCTTGTACCCCTTGGGCAACCCACACAGAGCGGCGAAGCCGCCCAGGTCGGTGAGTACCTCGGGACGCATGGTGCGTTTGACGTGGCCCTTGATGCGTTCCACCAGGGCGTCGCCGGCGTCGATGTCCACGCCGGCGTCCCGGTAGGTCAGGGCTTTGCCGGGCTTATCAGATGCGCTTGCCATGATTCATTCCTCTCCCCACAGGGTTGCGACCACGCTGCGGCGGCCGCCGTCGTCGCGGTGCTCGCCGAGATAGACGCCTTGCCAGGTGCCGAGCAGCAGCCGGCCCCCGCCGATTGGGATGGTTGGCGAGGTGCCGAAGATGCCCGACTTCAGGTGCGCGGGCATGTCGTCCGGGCCTTCCAGCCGGTGCACGAGGTACTTGGCGCCATCGGGTATGGCCTGATTGCCCCAGTGCTCGAAATCGCTGCGCACGTCCGGGTCGGCGTTCTCGTTGAGAAAGAGCGAGGCCGAGGTGTGCTGGAGGAACAGATGGAGGATGCCCACGCGGACCTTGGCCACCTCGGGCAGGGCGGCAAGGATTTCGCCCGTCACGAGGTGGAACCCGCGGCGGCGCGACGGCAGGCGGATGATGGCTTGATGGAACAACACCGGTCGGCCGACTTCTCGCCCGTTCGCGGCCCCTTTGTAAAGAGTGGAATGGGCCGGGAAGAAAACCCGCCGTTCGCAGGTTTTACGCATAGGATCACGCACAGCGCGCTACGCGTGTGGCGCGGCAACCAAAGGACAACGGACATGCGCAAGACGACACTGCTCTTTTCGACGGGACTGGGAATCATCGGCTTGGCCGTGGGGCTCGCCGTCGGGTTTTCGGCCACCCCGCGCGCCGAGGCACAGCCGCAGGCGGCGATCACGCCCAAGACCCAGGTGCCGCCCGAGGCGCGGTCGTTGTCACAGGCCTTCGCCAGCACGGCGCGGGCGCTGCGACCCAGCGTGGTCCGGCTCGACATCGAGCTCGAAGCTCCGAAGACGGGCGGCCGCCACATGCGGCGCGACGACGTGCCGCCCGATCTGGAAAGGTTCTTCGAGCACTTCTTCGGCGGCGCGCCGTTCGACGGCTTTCCGACCCCGCAGACGCCGGGCCGCGGCACCGGCTCGGGCGTGGTCATCGACGGCGCGGGAAACATCATCACCAACAGCCACGTGGCCGAGCACGCGGCCAAGGTGACCGTGATCTTCGCCGACGGGCGCGAGTTCCCGGCCAAAGTCGTGGGCACCGATCCCAAGACCGACATTGGGGTCGTGCGCATCGAGAAACCGCCGGTGGGCCTGGTGGCCGCGCGTCTCGGCGATTCGAGCAACCTGGAAGTCGGCGAGTGGGTGCTGGCCATCGGCAGCCCGCTCGGCCTCGATCAAAGCGTCACCGCCGGCAT
>PNBO01000451.1:21031-22651 GCA_003136095.1 Myxococcales bacterium | reverse complement strand
ATGGAAACCCTCGAAGGGTTTCCAAACCTTCCCGCGATGGTGCGCGGCCGGCGAAGCCGGCCGGCTCCCCACGCGAATGGGCGGGCGTGGCAACCGGCCACGGTCTACTTCTCGGCCAGGATGGCCAGGTGATCGTCGATCTGCTGGCGCAGCGGGGTTTTCGGGACCTTGGTCAGGATCTCGCGCAGGATCTGTTCGGCGTCTTTGCCCTTGCCCTGCTGCTCCAGGATGCGCGCCTTGGCGAAGAGCGCGCGATCCAAATAAAAGGTGCCACCGTGCTGGCTGCTGTCGGCGAGCGCGGTGTAGGCCCGCAGGGCATCGTCGAGCTTGCCCGCGGCCTCACTGGCCGCGCCGGCGCCTTCCTGCTCCACGGCGCGCAGGCCCGGGTCGGTCTCGCCGGCCGCCAGGGTCTCGTAGATCATCGCGGCCTCGCCGGGCTGGCCGACGGCCAGCAGGCGGCCGGCCTTGCCGAGCAGCGCCTTGCGCCCGAGCCCCTCACGGCCAAAGGCGGCGACAAAGGCGTCGGCCTCCTTGATTGCGGCCTCGAGTCGCTCTTTCTCGGTCTTGAAGCGCGGCACCTGATCTTCGTCCGCCTTGGGGGCCTGGACCTTGGCATCCGCTTTCTCGGGCAGGAGATCGGCCATTGCCAGGCGTTCGATGCGCGCGAACGCCACGGTCGCCTTGGCCGCCTGGGATGCCTGGTAGCCCATCACGCCCCAGCTACCGGCGACAACCACCGCCGCGGTCACGACCATCGCGATGACCTTCCTGCGGTTTTCGGAAATCTTGGTCCCGAGATGCGTCCAGAAGCTGACGAACTCATCGGGTTTCTTCAGTTCTTTGGTGAATGCCTTTGCCACGGACAGTGGATAACAGAGCCTCCGCTGCCGGTCAATGGCGCCGATCCCTCCCTGGTTCGTGGCCGTGGCCGTAGCCGTGGCCGTGGCCGTGGTCGTAGCCGTAGTCGTGGACGTGGTCGTGGTCGTGGTCGTAAAGTCGCCGCGCCGATGCCCCGCGGTTTCGCATTCCTGCTTTCCTGCCTCCTCCCGGCCTCCGCCCTCGCCGCCGGCCCGGGCGAGATGTCGCTCAGCGCCGGCCCGGGGCTGGCCCTCACGTTCGACAGTCAGACACGCGCGGGCGCGGCGGCCGATGCGAGATTCCTCTACGGGCTCAGCGATTCCTGGTCGGCGCGGTTGGGGTTGCAGGCGTCGTGGATTCCTGCCTCCGGCGAACCCAGCGCCACCCGCCTCGTGGCGCCGGCCCTCGGCCTGACCGTCGCCGCCGATGTCCTCAATCTCGTGCCCTTTGCCGAGGCGGGGATCGTGCTGGCCGATATCCGCGGGGGCGGCCTGGCCGCGCGGCAGCGTCTGGGCGGTCAGGTCGGTGCGGGCGCCGAGTACCTCGCGACCCGCCACTTCACGGTTTTGCTCCTCGGCCGCCTCGATTATTTCGCCCTCCGTCTGGCGGGAGCGCGCGAGTCGAGCCTGACGGAGGTCACCTTCGCGCTCCACCTCGGCCACGTCTTCTGACCTTGACGCCCTCGCCTTGCCGGCAGTATCGAGAGTCATCGTGCGCTCATCATCATTCACTGCAATCGCCCTTGCCGCCCTGGCCGTCGGC
>PNBO01000451.1:19895-20984 GCA_003136095.1 Myxococcales bacterium | reverse complement strand
GAGGAGGTGTGGCTCGCGGAACGCACGAGCGCCGGACCGAAGGTCATCTGGTGGAACGTGGCGGGAGCGGCCGACGCCGACGGGGAGACATCGGTGGTCATCAAGGTCGCGCGTGAGGGCATCGAGGAATATCAGACCGCCCGCCGGCTCTCCCGCTGCGATGGCGCCGATGTGGCGCTCTTCCGTCGAACCTGGGATTTTGCTGGCCGGACCTTCCGGGCCGCCGGACCTTCACTGCCCGCGCCCGCGGCGACCACGGTCCAGGCCCGCCGCGGGAACGCGCCCACCGGCCAGCCCCTCGGCGGTTACTTCTTTTCCGCGGCCTCTTCCTCGGCCGGCGCCACCGCGCAAGCCGCGCAGCTCCGGCCGCCGGCGGCGGTCAACGACGACAACCCCGGCACGGTATGGTCCACCGAGGGCGCGGGACGCGGCCACCTGCTCACCGCCCGCTCGAGCGGCGGCTTCGCCATCACCGGCTTGCGCCTCTTGCCTGGCGACACGAGCAGCGAAAGCCGCTTCCGCGCCAGCGCCAAGCCCAAGCGCCTGACCCTAGTTTTCGGCCGCGATCCGGCCCAGAACGTCGAGGCCGATCTGATCGAGGATGCCGACGGCGGGGGCAAGCGCTTCCGCGAGCCGTTCTGGATCGCCTTGCCCAAACCCGTGGCCTCGGCCTGCGTGACCGTGGTGGTGCGCGACACGACCTCGGACAAGAGCCCGATGGCCATCGCGGATCTCGAGGTGATGACCGAGCTCGACGGACCCGAGGCCGCCGATCGTCTGATAGCGAGCCTCGCGCAAGGCACCTCGTGCCAGGCGCGAACGCCCCTGCTCGTGCGTCTCGGCGCACCCGCCCTGGCCAAGGTCAGCACGGCCATCGCCCAGGCCACGTGGGGCGCCGGACGTGCGTGCCTAGTCGCCGCGCTCGACGCGCTCGTGGCCGCCGGCACGGCGCCCACGCCGGCAGCGGCCGCGGCCCTGGTCGCCGCCATCGACCACGCCACCCCCGACGAGGAGAAGACGATCCTCAAGCTCCTGCCGGCCATGGCCGATGCGCCCGTTGCCGCCCTGGCGGCGTTGCTGCTCGACGAC
>PNBO01000451.1:0-19871 GCA_003136095.1 Myxococcales bacterium | reverse complement strand
GCCATCGTGGCGTCCTTGAAGTCGCCGGCGCTCGCCGCGGCGCTGGCCCAGTTGCGGGCGACCGCGAGCGCTGACGGCGCCCGGCGCGCCGATCTCCTGGCCAGCCTGGGCGCCCTCGCCGCGCGCGAGCCCGCCGCGCGCCCCGCGGCCCTAGTGGCCTTGCGGGCCACACTCGACGGGACAGCCGCTTTCGAGGAAAAGGCGCGCGCCATCGAGGGCCTCGGGCTCGTCCACGATCCCACCGCCGTCGAGGCGCTCGCCGCCCTCCGCGCCAGCGGCAGCGATGCCGTGCTCCGCAGCCTGGCCGTGGGCGAGCTGGTCAATGCCGAGGGCGTCGCGGTCGCGCCGGCCTTGCGCGCGGCCCTGGACGACACGGATCCGCAGGTACGCGAGATCGCCGCCGCCGGCCTCGGCCGCAGAGGCGACAAGGAAGCCGCCCCGCGCCTCATCGCGGGGGCCAAGCAAGAGCCGTGGCCGCGGGTGCGCCGGGCGGAGATCGCGGCCCTGGGCGAGCTGTGCACGCCAGACGGCAACGAGCTACTCCTGCGCGCCTTCGGCAAGGACGTCGAGGACGTCCGCCAGGTGGCTTTGGCTGGCATCGCCCGCTGCTACCAGGCGCGCGCCACGGGAACGCTCTTGCGCACCCTCGGCCGCCAAGCGGAGGCCGCGGACATGCGCTCGCTGGCGGCGCGCCTGCTGGCCGAGCGCAAGGACGCGCGATTGGTGCCGGGGCTGACCGAGGTCCTGACCCGCCTTCTCACCGAGTCCCAGGCCGACCTGTCCCTGGAAGCCGTCATCGCCGACACCGCCATGGCGCTGGCCTCGATCCGCACCGCCCCGGCAATCTCGGCCCTGGCCAGTCTGATTTCCGACTCGCGTCCGTCCGTGCAGCGCATCGCCGTCGACGCCCTCGGGGTGGTGTGCGATCCGGGGGCCGGCGCGACCGCCCTGCGCGCGGCCGTCAAGGCCAAGGACGAGTCGGTCGCCAGCCGCGCGGCCGCGGCCGCTACGCACTGCCGCGAGCCGCGCTAAGTCGCCGCTCAAAGATAACTTTAGCAGGTGCGCGGCCGATCCATCCCGGCTGGCTGCGTCGCTCGTCGCTCCTCGCCATCCGGGCGCCTCGGCCGCGCTCTTTGCACAAGTTATCTTTTCGCGGCTCCTAACGCGAGCCAATCGCCAGCGACCGGTTGACCCCTGCGACGGCGCGTGTAAGAAATCTCCCTCGATGATCAAGTACGCGCATGTTCAAGAATGGGTCGATCGCATGGCGGCCATGTGCCAGCCCGACAGTGTCTATTGGTGCGATGGCACGGAGGAAGAAAGCCGCAGGCTGACCGCCGAAGCCGTGAAGACCGGCGAGCTCATCGAGCTCAACCAGACGGCGCTGCCCAACTGCTACCTGCACCGGACCGCGGCCAACGACGTGGCGCGCACCGAGCACCTGACGTACATCTGCACCAGCTTTCAGGGCGACGCGGGCCCGACCAACAACTGGATGAGCCCGCGCGAGGGCTACAGCAAGGCGCGCGAGTACTTCTCGGGGGCCATGCGCGGCCGCACCATGTACGTGGTGCCCTTCGCCATGGGGCCCATCGGCTCGCCGTTTTCCAAGATCGGCATCGAACTGACCGACAGCATCTACGTGGTGCTCAATATGCGCATCATGACCCGCATGGGCGACCCCGTGCTCGATGCGCTCGGGCCGGCCGGCGAGTACACCCAATGCCTGCACAGCAAGGCGAACCTCGACGTCAACCGTCGTCTCATCCTGCACTTCCCCGAGGACAACGCCATCTGGTCGGTCGGGTCGGGCTACGGTGGCAACGTCTTGCTCGGCAAGAAGTGCCTTGCCCTACGCATCGCCTCGGTGCAAGCCCAGCGCGAGAAGTGGCTGGCCGAGCACATGCTCATCCTCGGCATCGAGGAGCCCAGCGGCCAGATCCAGTACATCGCGGCGGCCTTCCCCAGCGCGTGCGGCAAGACCAACCTGGCCATGCTGCTGCCGCCCGAGGGCCTNNGGCGACGACATCGCCTGGATGAAGGTCGATACCGACGGCCAGCTGTGGGCAGTCAATCCCGAGATGGGCTTCTTCGGCGTGGTGCCCGGCACCAACTCGAAGAGCAACTACAACGCCATGGCCACCATCAACCGCGATACCATCTACACCAACGTCGCGCTCAAACCCGACGGCACCGTGTGGTGGGAAGGCCACGACGAACCGCCACCCGCCGAGGCGCTCGACTGGCAGGGCAAGCCGTGGCAGCCGGGCCAGAAGGACAAGGACGGCAGGCCCATCGTCTCGACCCACGCCAACGCTCGGTTCACCGCGCCCTTCACCAACTGCCCCACGCATTCCTTCCGTTTCGACCAGCACCACGGCGTGCCCATCCAGGCCCTCATCTTTGGCGGCCGGCGCGCCACCCTGGCGCCCCTGGTCTACGAAGCCTTGAGCTGGGAGCATGGCGTGTACCTGGGCGCGAGCATGGCCAGCGAGCGCACCGCCGCGCAGGTTGGTGCCGTTGGCGAGGTCCGCCGCGACCCTATGGCCATGCTGCCCTTCTGCGGCTACAACATGGCCGACTACTTCGGCCACTGGCTCGAGATGGGCGCGCGCATCCGCCACCGACCCAAGATCTTCCATGTGAACTGGTTCCGCACCGACGAGCGCGGCCAGTTCCTGTGGCCGGGCTACGGAGAGAACCTGCGCGTCATCGAGTGGATACTCGCGCGCTGTCGCGGTGATGTCGCCGGCGTGGAAACCCCGGTCGGGCGGGTGCCCAATCCCAAGGACATCGACATGACCGGTCTCGACCTGCCGCCGGAAAACATGCAGAAGCTCCTGGCGGTCAATCCCAAGGATTGGTTGGCGGAGATCGACGCCATCGGCCAGTTCTTCGAGACCTTCGGTACGCGCATGCCCGACGAACTGTGGCAACAGAACGAGGCGCTGCGTAGCCGGATGCTGGCCACCAAGCGGTAACCGCGGCCGCGGCAAGAAAAAGGGGCCTTCCCTGGCGGGGAGGCCCCTTGCATCAGCTGCCTTGGAGAAGGCGTGCGCTACTTCTTCTTGCCCTTCTTGCCAGCCGCGGGCGGAGCCGCCTCTTCCGGCTTCGGAGCGGCCTTGGCGGCCTCGAGCTCCTTCCTGGCCGCGGCCAGAGCGGCTTCGCTCGCCGCAACCCTTCCCCTGAGCGCACCCAGTTCCGCCGACGAGGCGGCCTGGGCCTTTGCCGCAGCCTCGGCCGCGGTCGTCGCCTTCGCGAGAGCATCCTTGCACTCCTTGTCCTCGCAAGCCGTCGTGCTGACGAGGAGCATTCCACCGAGAACGAGAGCCGATAGCGCCTTGAGTGTACGGGTCATTGAGATCTCCTTGCTGGGTTGATGTCGGAATACGCCCTTGCGCATCCCGTAGGGAAAAGCTGCCGCCTATCTACTTACGGAAGGGCCCTGCTGTCAAATGCCGTCGGCAGCGAGAGGGGCTAGATTGCGAAAGCGGCTTCGACTATTCTGCGCGGCATGAAAAAACGCGTCTACAACTTCGCCGCTGGTCCCGCCACGCTTCCCTACGAGGTTCTCGAAGCCTCCGCCGCTGCCCTCCTCGATTTTCAGGGCAAGGGCTTTGGCATCGCTGAATGCAGCCACCGAGGCAAGGATTTCGATGGCGTTCTCGATGAGACGATCGCCAGATGCCGGGCCCTGCTCGCGATTCCCGACACCCACGATGTCCTCTTCGTGCAAGGCGGTGCCACCCAGCAATTCGCCGTCATCCCCATGAATTTCCTCTCCGGCCCGGCCGACTACGTAGTGAGCGGCGAGTGGTCGAAGAAGTCTGCCGACGTCGCCAAGGGCGTGGGGGGCGACAAAATTCGCGTGATCGCAACCAGCGAGGCCACGCAGTTCGACCGACTGCCCGCGCCGATTTCGCCCGACCCGACGGCGGCCTATCTGCACATCTGCTCGAACGAGACCGTGCACGGCAACCGCTTCCCCGAGTGGCCGTCGCACGCGACCCTGGTCGTGGACGCCAGCTCGGAAATCATGTCGCGGCCCCACCCCGTCGCCCGCACCGCCATCATCTATGCTGGCGCGCAGAAGAACCTCGGCCCCGCGGGCGTCGTGCTGATGATCGTGCGCAAGGATCTCTACGACCGCATTCCCAAGAGCGTGCCGAAGATCCTGAGCTACAAGGCGCACGCCGACGCCAAGAGCTGCCTCAACACGCCGCCGACCTTCGGCATCTACGTTCTGCTCGAAACCTTCCGGTGGATGGAGCGACAGGGCGGGCTNNGGCACCGTGGCCGACAAGGCCGTACGCAGCCACATGAACGTCACCTTCAAACTGCCGAGCGACGAGCTGACCGACAAGTTCATCAAGGAAGCGGCGGCCAAGGACATGATTACGCTCAAGGGCTACCGCACCGTCGGCGGCATCCGCGCCTCGATCTACAACGGCATGCCCGTCGAGGGTTGCCAGCTTCTGGCCAGACACATGCGGGAGTTCGCCCAGCGGAACGGATAGCCAGCTGGATTCACCACAGAGGCGCAGAGAGCGCAGAGAACGGAGGAAGAAGGGTTCCGGAATCCGGATCCGAATTCTTCCCCTTCCGTCCTCTGCGCTCTCTGCGCTCTCTGCGGTGAAATAGCATTCTTCCATGTCCCTCGCGCAGTTTGCCGACGTCCATTTCGCTTTCCCGGGTAAGGACATCCTGACGGGGGCTTCCCTGCTCATCCGGCCCGGCGATCGGCTGGCGCTCCTCGGGCCGAACGGCACGGGCAAGTCCACCGTGCTCAAGCTCCTGGCCGGCGAGCTGGCCGCGGATGCGGGCGACGTGCGCGTGCTTGGCCGCTTCACCGTGGCCTATCTGCAACAGTCGCAGCAGCTCAGTGGCGAGGGAACCGTGCTGGATGCCCTGCTCGAACCCTTCGCGCACCTGCACGAGATGCACGACGAAATGGTGCGCCTGGAAGCGCGGCTGGGCGCGGCCGACCCGGCGGAGCTCAAGCGCTACGGGGAGCTGCAAGAGCGCTATCGCATCGAGGGCGGCTACGACATCGAGAGCCGCGTGCGCGCCCTCACCGAGGAGGTCGGCCTCGACAAGGCGGATCTGGCCCGCGCGGTGAGCACCCTGTCCGGCGGCGAGCGCGGCCGCCTGGAGCTCGCGAAGGTGCTGGCGCGGCAGCCCGATCTCCTCCTGCTCGACGAGCCGACCAACCACCTCGACCTGGCCGCCATCGAGCGGCTCGAGGCCCACCTGGCCGAATATCCCGGCGCCTTCATCGTGGTGTCGCACGACCGCGTCTTCATCCAGCGGACGTGCCGGGAAATCATCGAGCTCGAGGACGGCGAGTTCGTCCGCTACGCGTATCCCTACGACCAGTACGTGGTCGAGCGCGACGCGCGCCTCGAACGCGCCCGCGTCGAGTACGAACGGCAGAAGGAGCACGTCGAGAAGACCGAGAATTTCATCCGCAAGAACCTCGCCGGGCAGAATACCAAGCAGGCGCAAAGCCGCCGGCGCATGCTGGAGAAACTTGAACGCCTGGAACGGCCCGAGGACAACTGGCAACTGGCCGGCAAGATCGCCCTACGCTTCTCCGCCGGCGGCGACCTGGGCGGCAAGGAGATCATCCGCGCGCCCCACATCACCGTCGGCTATCCGGACAAGCCGATTCTGAAGGACGTCACCGTCAACATTTATCGTGGCGACCGCGTCGGCATCGTCGGCCCCAACGGCTGCGGCAAGAGCACGCTGGTCAAGACCCTCGTCGGCGAGCTGCCGCCGCTTCTCGGCACGGTCGAGCGCGGCGCGGCCGTGCGCCTCGGCTACTTCGACCAGAAGCTCAGCACGCTCTCGGAAGAACGCACCGCCATCCAGGAGATCCAGTCGGTGCGTGACGACCTGTCGCCGGAGGTCGTGCGCAGTTATCTGGCCAAGTTCCGTTTTTTCGGCGACGACCCCTTCCGCACCGTGCGCGGATTCTCCGGCGGCGAGCGCAGCCGCCTGGCCCTGGCCAAGATGCTGATGTTCCCGCGCAACGTGCTGGTCATGGACGAGCCCACCAACCACCTCGACATCCCCGCGCGCGAGACCCTGGAACACGCGCTCGACGGCTTCCCGGGCACGCTGGTCGTCATCAGCCACGACCGTTACTTCCTGGATCGCATCTGCCAGCGCCTCTTCGTGTTCGCGGGCGAAGGCCTGGAAAGCCACATCGGCAACTACTCCGATTGGCGCGAGCACCGGCGCCGGCAGGCCGAAGCCGTCAAACCCGCGGCTGCTGCCGCTCTGGCGCCGCGCCTGCCGCCGTCCGCCACCGAAGCCACCCGCAATGCCAAGAAAGATCGGGAGCGGCAGCAGCGCCGCCTGGAACGGCTGGTCGCCTCGCTGGAGGAGGAAATCGCCCGCGTCGAGACCGAGCTTGCCGCCTTGCGCGCCCAGCTCGCCCTCGACCACGGCGGTGACTGGAAGAAGCTGCACGAGCTGGCCGATCAGGAGCGCGAGCTCGATGCTCTCCTCGCCAAGCGCATGGCCAACTGGGAGAAAGCCTCGGCTGAGTTGCAGGCATTCCTGGCAGGCGAGCCCTGAGCACGCCGGCAATGACCCCGACCTCCTGCGACACTCACGGGACTGAGGTTATGGGCGGGCAGCCAAAGCGCGCCTCGATGGTCTTGACCTGAAACGCCTGGATCTCATCGCAGTAGACGCCGGTGACGCGCGCCACGGGGGGATTGACCGAGGTGTCCAGACGCCAACCGTCGCCCGAAGTACGCGGGATCTGCTGGCCATCGAGGTAGAGGGCAACCGCCGAATTGTCCTGCGGCTCGGTCTTGAAGGGCAGCACGCAAGAGGGGCGCGTGACCCCGCCGAAGATCTGTTCGACGGCCAGTTGCAGCTCGACCGGATCGTTTGCCGAGTAGTAGCCTGGGCTGCCCGGCGAGGCCGCCGCCCCCCCCGCGTGCGCCAGGGCATCGAGACAAGCGGCTACCCCGGTCGTGTCGGCCGCGAGATCCGGTCCCACGCCCAGTACGATGACCCGGACACCGGCCGATACCAGAGCTGCCACCTCGGCCAGGGCATCGGCGCAGGCGCCGGTCGCGGGCGTCGTTGCGCTGGAAAGCGCACCCGCCAGCGTGCAGTTGGGCGCGCCGTCGGTGGCCAGGAGCACGTAGCGATTCTCGATGCCGTCGGCGAGAGCGTCGTAGTAGCCAGCGGCCGCGCGCAGCGCCGCCGCGGTGGGCGTGTTGCCATCCACGGGCGAAGCGGCGGCGATGGCCGCGACCACGGCCGCGGCGTTGTCCGCCGCCACGCCCACCGTGGGCGCCGAGGCACAACAACCGGCAACCGCCTGCCCCGAGCAGCCCTGCCGCCCCGGCAACTCTTGATAGCCGATGCGCACATGCTCCGCGAAGGCGGTGACGACGCCCGTGAGCTCGGATGCCACGGCCTGCTGGCGCGTGCCAGAGCCGAAGGCGGTGTCCATCGAGCCCGAACGATCGAGCAGGATGAGGAGATCGGCCGGCTGCGGGACGAGTGGCACGGTCGCCTTGATCGAGCAGCCGAGGGAGTTGGGCACGCCGTCGTCCGGGACGAGGGCGACGGCGTCCCGCCGGCCACCGCCGTCGGTCGTATCGTCCACGTCCGCGCACGCGAGCGAGCCCGCCACGCCGAACGCCAGCAGGATTGACCTTCCTTGGATCACCCAGGGGATTGTACCGGGTTCGCGGGCACTTTTCCGCCTCTTGCTTGCCGGCAAAAAGCCGGGTACTCCTACTCGCCTGCCATGATCGAAGCAAACCAGCTCTCCAAGTATTTCGGCGAGCGGGCGGCCATCCGCGATCTCACCTTCGCCATCGCCAGCGGCGAGGTGGTCGGCCTGCTCGGGCTCAATGGCGCGGGCAAGACCACCACCTTGCGCGTGCTCTCGTGTCTGCTGCTGCCGACCGCCGGGACCGTACGCGTGGACGGCATCGAGGTAACGGAGGATCCCTACGCCATCCGGCGCAAGATCGGATTCCTCCCCGACCTGCCGCCGCTCTATCCCGAGATGACCGTCGGCGACTATCTCGGCTTCGCCGCCCGCTTGCGCCAGGTGCCTGGCCGCGAGGTGCCCGCGCGCGTCGCCGAGGCCGAGGCCAAGACCGCCCTGGGTGACATGCACCGCGAGATCATCGGCGAGCTGTCGCACGGCTACCGCCAGCGCGTCGGCCTGGCCCAGGCCATCGTGCACAAGCCCGCCCTGCTCATTCTCGACGAGCCGGCGGCCGGCCTCGACCCCGCGCAGATCGTGGAAATGCGCCATCTCCTGCGCGGCCTGCGCGGCGANNCAAGGCGGCCACACCATCGAAGTCGAGGTGCGCGGCCAGCCCGCCGACATCGCCGCGCGCCTCGCTGCCCTGCCCGGGGTCACGCAGGCACGAAGCATGGAAGCATCCGAGGCCGCCACGGTGTGGACGATCTCGGCCGGCGCCGACGTCCGCGCCGAGGTCGCGCGCCTGCTGGTTTCTTCCGGATGCGATCTCCTGCGGCTGGAATCGCGAGCCTCGGTCAGTCTGGAATCCATCTTCATGGCCATGACCCACAAGCCGGCTGGAGGACCGCAATGACCGCCATCTGGCTCATCGCCCGCCGCGAGCTCGGCGCCTACCTGCGCACCTGGAGTGGCTACGTCATCGCCGCGGCCGCGCTCTTGGTGCAAGGCATCCTCTTCCACGCGATCGCGCTCGGCAGCGAACACAGCCGGCTCTCGACCGAGGTGCTCAGCATGTTCTTCTGGACGTATAGCGGCGTGATCATGACCGCCTCCGTGCTCCTCTCCATGCGCCTGCTCGCGGAGGAACGGCAGATGGGCACCGTGGTGCTGCTCGCTTCCTCGCCGGTGCGCGAACGCGAGATCGTGCTCGGCAAGTTCCTTTCGGCCATCGTCTTTCTCATCCTCATCACCCTGCCCAGCGTTTTCATGCCGCTGCTCATCCTGGTCAACGGCAAGCTGTCCGTCGGGCACGTGGCCGCCGGCTATCTCGGCCTCTTCCTGCTCGGCAGCGCGTCGCTGGCCATCGGCACCCTGGGCTCCACCCTCGCCCGTTCCCAGCTCCTGGCGGTGATCATCTCGGGCGCCATGCTGGTCGGCATGATCCTCCTCCATCCCTTGGGCAGCCTCACCCAGCGGCCCCTGGACGAGGTTCTCTTCGCCCTCGGGATCTGGCACAAGCATTTCCCGCCATTCCAGTCCGGCATGATTCACCTGCGCGACGTCGTCTACTACCTGGCGGTCACCTATTTCGCGCTCTTCGTGGCCACGCGTGTCCTGGAGGCCCGGCGATGGCGATAACCCACACGAAGCTCCCGTCCGTCGCGTACGCCGCCGGCCTGGCGGCCATCTATCTCGGCGAGCGCGTCGTCGAACCCGGCCGCACCGGCGCCGCCTGCACGCTCCTCGGGCTTGGCGCCATCGCCGTCGCGCTGGTGCTGGCCTTGCGCCAGGGCCAGGGCCGGCCCGCGGGGCGCGCCCTGCCCGCGCTCTATGGCGTCGGCCTGGCGGCGCTGGCCATGCACTTCTCGCGCGGCGCCCTGCCCAGCCTGCTGGGTCGCCCAACCCTCGCCGCGAGTTTCCCCAGGCTGGACACCGCCCTCGCCGCCCTGTGGCCGGCGGTCATGTTCGCCAGCCTGCTGCCCGTCCTGCTCGTCGAGCTCTCGCTCGCGGCCATGGCTCGCTCCCCCCTCGTCGACGCCCGCCGCGTGCGCGCGGCCCTGCTCTCGGGATTGGGCATCGTCTTCGCCCTGGTTTTCGGGTTCGCCATCGTCTTCGTGGCTGCCGAAATCGGCTGGAAGGCGGATCTCTCCTTCTTCCGCACCGCACGCGCCAGCGCCACGACCAAGCAACTCGTCGCCGCCCTCGACGCTCCGGTCGAGGCCACGCTCTTCTATCCACCCGGTAACGAAGTGGCCGAGGAGTTGGCCGGCTACTTCGCCGAACTGGCGCGCGGCTCGGGCAAATTCACCGTGACGCGCGTGGATCAGGCGGTGGATCCGGCCCGGGCCAAGGCGCTCGGCGTTTCGAGCAACGGCGTGGTGGTCATCGCGCGCGGGGAGGTACGCGAGCAGTTGCAGATCCCGCTCAAGCTCGAGAGCGCGCGCTCCAAGCTGCGCGTGCTCGACCAGGACGTGCACAAGCGCATCCTCGCCGTGGCGCGCGGCAAGCGAACCATCTATCTCGTCCAAGGCCACGAGGAGCGCAGCTTCACCGTCCGCCAGGATGCCAATCCCGACGGCTCGCTTAGCAAGCTCAAGGAGCTGCTCACCATGCAGAACCTGGAGACCCGCGAGCTCGGCATGGCGCAGGGCCTGGGCAACGAGGTGCCCACTGACGCGGCGCTGGTGATGGTCGTCGGCCCGCAGCGCCCCATGCTAGCCGAGGAAACGGCGGCGCTCGCCCGCTATTTCCAGCGCGGTGGCCGGCTGCTGGTGGCCGTGGATCCCGAGGCCGCGACCGCCGGGGCACCGCTTCTCGCCGCGCTGTCGCTCGAGATCTCTTCCACCCCGCTGGCCAACGACCGCATGTACTGGGCGCGCACGCACCAGAAGGCCGACCGCGCCGGCATCGCCGCCGCCAGTTATTCCAGCCACCCGGCCCTGGCCACCCTGGCCCAGTTCGGGACGCAGCTGCCCGTGGTCCTGCTCCGCGCCGGCGCCCTGAGCAAGACCAAGGTCACGCCGGCCCCCGCGCCCAAGGTCGACTTCATCGTCAAGACCGACGCCGGAACCTGGGACGACAAGAACGGGAATCTCGACTTCGACGCGGATCGCGAGGAGCGCAAGGCCTACGCCGTCGCCGCGGCCGTCACCTTGCCCAAGTCCGGAACCGACAAGACGGCCACCGAGGCGCGCGCCTTCGTGCTCGGCGACTCCGACACCCTGTCCGACCTCATCATCGTCAACCGCGCCAACGCCGTCTTCGTCATCGATGCCTTGCGCTGGTTGCTCGGCGAGCCCGAGGTGGCGGGGCCCCCGAACAGCGAGGAGGACGTTCCCGTGCGCCACACGCGCAAGCAGGACGCGGTCTGGTTCTACGCCTCGGTCTTCGCGGCGCCGGGAGCCGTCCTGCTCGCTGGCTGGGTCGTGACGCGAAAACGCCGCAAGCGGGAGGTGAAGGCATGACGTTGCGCCAGGTTCTCGTGCAGGCGGGCTTGGCCGTGGCCGCGCTCACCCTTGCCTACTTCATCTGGCAGCGCGGCCCCGCGCTGGCGCCCGACGAGGCGATCGCGGTCGACATCGCGAAGATCGATCTCGTGGCCGTGCGCTTCGAGGACGCGGAGAAGAGCACCTGGGTCGAGCTCGCCCGCTCGTCCGACGAGCTGGGTCCACTGGTCAGCGTACGCCTCGGGCCGCAGGACAAGCCCGCGAGCGCCAAGCCGGCGGCCGGCGGCGACACCAAGACGCCCGAACGCCTGGTGCGCGGGAGCGAGGCCGCCGAGAAACTCCTCGCCAGCTTTACTCCGCTGCGTGCCAGCCGCAGCCTCGGCGTCCTGGACACCGCCAAGCGCAAGGAATTCGGTCTGGACGCCACGAAGAAGCGGCTCACCCTGACCCTACGCAACGGCAAACGGACCTTCCTCATCGCGCCGGCGCCGCCCGGCGGCGCGCTGCCCTATCTTCTCGACGAGGCGAGCGGCCGTGTCTTCGTGGTCGCGCGTTCCTTCCTTTCCGATTTCCAGACCGCGGCGGCTCTNNCCCGACAAACCCGACGCGGCCATGAAGACCTGGCACGACCGTGTCTTTGGCCTGTGGCCGGCCGAGATACTGGGCAAGGGCGAGGTTCCCAGCGAGGGGAATCCGCAGGTCGCGCTGCGGCTCGACTACACCATGCGCGGACGCCGGTTGGGTTTTCTCGAGATCGCCAAGGTCGCGGCGGNNTCTGCCGCTACTTCTCGCCCGGGCGGTCTTTGTCCTTGGCCGCGGCCAGATCCTCTTCCATCTCGCGGAGGGCGTTCGCGCGCACCACCTTGGTGAGTTGCCGATCCAGATCCTCGACCTTGCCGAAGTTGCGGAAGAGCAGAAAGAAGATCATGAGCAGCGCCAGGTACATCGCCGTGTCGACCCCGCGCCCGACCCCCAGCCAGCGGGCCAGCAAGTCGGTGACCTCCGGACGCAAGGCCACCACCACCACGCAGACCCAGAAGAGCAGCCACATCTCCAGGTGCAGCATGCGCGTGAGTCCGCGCCGGTAGCGGATGAGCGCGCGCGACATCGCGAAGATGGCGAAACAGAGAAGTACGATCTGGATGGCGTGCATGGCTAGCCGAAGAACCGCCGGAAGATGAGTCGGAGCGCGATCTTCACGCCCATGAAGAAGTTCTGCCCCTTGGACATGGAATAGTCGGTGTAGATGGCCTTGATGGGCACCTCGGCGAGCCGCCAGTGCTTGTCCTTCTTCTCCTTGATGAACTCGGAGAGCGACTCCATGCCATTGGTGCGCAGATCGATGGTGCTGGCCGCCTTGCGCGACAGACCGCGCAGGCCGCTCTGGCTGTCGGTTACCCACACGCCGAACAGCACGAAGGTGAGCATGTTGCCGATGGTGTTGAAGAGCACGCGATGGGCGGGCATGTTGCCCTGCTCCGGCCCCCTTTTCATGCGTGAGCCGATCACGAACTCGACATCGCCCCGGTCGAGGCGCTCGAAGACCCTGGCCGCGTCCTCGGGCCGGTGTTGTCCGTCGGCATCCATGGTCACGACCACGTCGGCGTCGAGGCGGACCGCGGCCTCGATGCCCGTGCCCAGCGCCGCGCCCACCCCGCGGTTGACCGCGTGCCGGACCACCAGCGCGCCGGCCTCCTTGGCCAGCGCCGCCGTCCGGTCGCGCGAGCCATCGTCCACGACCAGCACGCGATCCGCAATCTTCACCGCCCCGCGCACGACATCGGCTATCGTGAGCTCCTCGTTGTAGGCAGGTATGACGATGATCCGCTTGGCCATGGACGGGAACAGCTCGAAGGACGGCACTATACCAGCCCCCTCCGAAACGCAATACTTGGCGGCGCCATGAACAAACCTCGCCCTTCGGCCGGCGTCCGCGACGGGCGCTGGCTCGTGGTTTCCGCCTGGCGGCCCGAATTGGCCCACCTGCGCGCGCGCCTGCTGGATCTTCCCGCGCGCGTCCGGCGGCGAGTGATCCTTTCCACCATCGGTGTGGGCCTGGTCGAAGCCGCCATCGCCACCACGCATCTGCTGGTGAAGCACCGGCCGGATGCCGTGCTGCTCGTCGGCACCGCGGGCGTCTATCCTGGCCATCGCCCCGCTCTCGCGCTCGGAAACGCCGCCGTCGCCCGGCGAATACGCTTGTTGCCGCCGATCCTTGCCGGCGGGCACGCCTTTCTTCCCGCCCGCGTCGTGACCGAGTCGAGAGCATCCCCCGCCCTCGCTCGGACCCTGTGCCTGGCCACGGGGTTGCCCCGTGGCGATGTCGCCTGTCCGCTGGCCATCACCGCTAGCGCCCAGGCGGGGACGGCGGCCGCCAAGCTGTCCGGCTGCGCGCTGGAGAACCTCGAGGCCTTCGCTGTGGCCCGTGCCGCCGCGACCGTCGGCGTTCCCTTCGCCGCCATCCTTGGCATGGCAAACCACGTCGGCCCCGCCGGGCATCGCGAATGGAAAGCGAACGCGCGAGCCGCCGCCGCTGCCGCGTGCGACGCCCTCCTGGCCTTTCTCGAGGGGCAAGATGAACCACAGAGCCACAGAGACGGATGAGGACGAAGGGGTTCGGATCCGGAAACCCATCCCTTCTCCGTCGGCCTCAGCGCTCTCTGTGCTCTCTGTGGTGAAATCCGGAACTACGGCGCCCACTCGACGGTGCAGCCCGCGGGAATGAGGCCGGCCGCCGCGGCACGAGCGAAGAGGACGTCGATGGCCTGGCGCGCGTCGGGGGCCATGGCCCGCGTGTCGTCGTTGGCGTACATGCCGAGATAGCGATCGAGGAGCGTGGCCTCTGCCAGAGCCGCGTCCCCGCGCTTTTCGGCGGCGATGGCGCGCAGCACTTCCGCGCGATGGTCGAGGGCGTAGGCGATCGCCTCGCGCAGAATCTGCGACACCAGCGCGAGGGTCTCCCGGCCCAGCGCGCGCCGGATGACGTTCACGCCGAGCGGCAGCGGCAGCCCGGTTTCAGCCAGCCACCACTGCCCCAGCTCGGTCACGGCCACGCACCCGCGCTGCTCGAAGAGCAGCCGCCCCTCGTGGATGAGCAAGGCCGCGTCGACCTCGCCGCGATCGAGCGCGGCGAACACCGCCGCGAACGGCGCGATGGGCACCACCACGGGCACGACCTTGGGCTGCATCAGGCGCAGCACCAAGAAGGCCGTCGTGGACAGGCCCGGCACGGCCACGCGCCGGCCAGCCAGCTCGGCCAGCGTCATTGGCCGCTTGCTCACCACCACTGGACCGAACCCACGGCCCACGGACGCGCCATGCGGCAGAAGCAGATACTTGTCCGCGACCGCCGGGTACGCGCCCGCCGAGATGGCCACGACGTCCGCGCCTTCCGCCTCCGCCAGCTCGTTCAGCCACGCGGTATCCCCGCGCCGATGCGAGAACGTCAGACCGCGGCCATCGATTGCGCCGGTGGCCAGGGCAAAGAACATGAAGGCATCGTCGGCATCGACCGAATAGGCGAGCGAAATGGGCACGCGGGCACTCTACCTTTTTCCTTGGTTGGACTGCTAATCTCCCCGTCCCCATGTCGACCACGACACCGGCCACGGCCACGAAATCAGGCGGCAGAATTGAGGTCGTGGATTGGCTGCGCGGAGTGGCGGTGGTTTTCATGATCCTGGCGCATGGCATGGACGCGTGGCTGCTGCCGGCGGCGAAGACCGGCACGGCGTACGCGCTGATTCGCGTGGCGAGCGGAATCCCGGCGCGGCTCTTTCTTTTCCTCGTCGGCGTTTCGGCCGCGATCCAGTTCGAGGCCGGGCTCGCGAAGGGAAGTTCCACCCAAGTGATGCGCGCGCGGCTCCTGCGGCGCGGGTTGCAGGTGCTGGTACTGGCCTATCTCTTTCGCCTGCAGGAATGGCTGCTCTCGCACTTCTACGGTGGCTGGGAGACCCTTTTCCGCATCGACATCCTGAACGCCATCGCCGCCTGCATGCTGGTGGTGGCGCTGGTCTCGACGCCGCGCAACGGCCGGCGGCAGATCCTGCCGTCGCTGCTCCTGGCGGCCGTCTTCCTCGGCCTGGGAACCGTCGTCGGACCGGCGCATTTTCCATCGTGGCTGCCCCGGACACTTTCGTCCTATCTGGGTGGCCAGCGGCCAATGGCCTGGTTCTCGCTGTTCCCGTGGGGTGCATGGGCCTTGGGTGGCGTCGCCGTGGGTCACCTCTGGGTGGCCGCCAACCGCGACAGCCGCAGCCTCGGCCGCTGCTTTCTCTTCACCTTTCTCGCGGGCGCCGCCCTGACCGCCGCGGTGACCATCGTGCGCATGCTGTCTCCCACCATCATCCACTACCCGACCGAAGTCATCCGGCAGATGGGGCCCGGCATCTTCTTCCACCGTCTGGGGCTCATCGGCATGCTCGCCGGCATCGGCTTCGTCTGGTGCCGCGCTTGGCACGGCCGCTTCTCCGCGCTTCGCCAGTTCGGCCGGACTTCGCTCCTCATCTACTGGGTGCACATCGAGTTCTGCTACGGCAGCGTGGTCTATGCACTGCGCGGAAAGCTCCAGATTCCCACCGCCCTCCTCCTCGTCGCCGCGCTGAGCCTGGCCATGCTCGGGTTGTCGCTGGCCAAGACTCGTTTCGCCCCCGCTGCCACCCTGTGGTTGCAGACCCGCTTCCGCCGAACGCGCCCGGCGTGATACGAAAGCCAGAGAAATCTCGACCAATGCACCTGATGACGCAGTTTCACCCGGCCGCCCGACGCGGATGCCCGTTGCTTTTTTCGATCCTCACCGTCTGCGCGGGCGCGCTCGCCGTCACGGCCGCCACGCCCGTGGTCTGGGCGGCAGCGAAGACGCCCGTCAAGGCCGCGGCGAAGAAGTCGGACAAGGGCAAGAAGAACGGCAAGGACAAGAAGGGCGGCAAGAAGACCGTCCAGACCGCGCCCAAGCACCACCACTCCGAGCAGCACGTCGCCGCCATGAAGGGCAACCTGCCCAACGTGCAGTCGGCCGGCGCGCTGGTCATCGATCTCGACACCGGGCACGAGCTGTTCTCTCGCCGCCCCGATGTTCCCCGCAGCATCGCCTCCATCTCCAAGCTCGCCGCGACCCTGACCGTGATGGACCGCTCGCCGGATCTCGAGGGGCTGACGACCATCAAGAAGGTGGATGCCGACGTAGCGCGCGGTGGCGCCAAGTCGCGCCTGCTCGAGGGCATGACGCTGTCGAATCGCGACCTCCTGCACGCGGCCTTGCTCGGATCGGACAACCGCGCGGTCTCGGCCCTGGGCCGCGCGGTCGGGTTGGGGACCTCGCAGTTCACGGCGGCCATGAACCACAAGGTCGCGACCCTCGGCCTGCGCTACACGCGCTTCCGCGAGCCCACGGGGTTGTCGAGCGACAACCAGTCGACCCCGCGCGAGACCATCGCGCTGCTCAAGGCGGCGATGGCCCACCCGGTGATCGGCCCCATCCTGCGCCGGGGTGAGTACGACGCGCATCCGGTAACGAAGCCGGCCATCCACTACATCAACACGCACCGGCCCGCGGCGCGCTCCAACGTGCAGGTCCTGGGTGGCAAGACCGGCTACAACGATACCGCGCGCTACTGCCTGGTCATCGCCGCGCGCATCGGCGAGCACAACTACGGCATGGCCTTGCTCGGCACCGAGGGCGATCACACCCGCTTCGGCGACCTCGCGCGCGTGGCCGACTGGATCGTCACCCACAAACCCAAGCGCGGCCCCTCGACCGCGCCGCAAGGCCCGCCCCCGCCCGAGGCCATCCTTGGTCCCTCGCCCGACGGCGGCCAGTCCGATGCGAAGTAGCAGTGGATTTCACCACAGAGACATAGCGCGGGCTTCGCCCGCAACCCAAGGCTTCAGGCGCCAGGCGCCAGGCTTCAGGCTCCAGGCTTCAGGTTCTCTGGTCGAGAGCGGCGATCAGCTTCTCCATCGCCCGAAGGAGATCGCCGTATCGAGCAGCAAGGAAGTCGTGATCTTCGGCGTGCATCATGCCCAACCGATGCGCCAGGCCGATCCGATAGCGGGCCTCCGACGCAGAGCCGAGCGCCACGGTCAGGAAATGGCCGTAGTCCCTCGTCGACCTACGGGCCAAGCCTTCGACGATGTTCGTCGGGACCGAGACGGCTGCCCGCCGGATCTGGGCTTGCAGCCCGAAGCGCTCCTCGGACGAAAACGAGCGGTCGCGCGCTAGACACAGTCGACCCGATCGTCTGCCATGGCGAAGACCTTGAGCTTTGCTGGATCTCGACGCACGCGTCTGCACTATAGCCTGAAGCCTGAAGCCTGAAGCCTGAAGCCTGAAGCTCAGTGTCTCTGAGGTGAATCTTCCCCCAGCCGGCGCGTGACCTCGGCCAGGCCAGGGGTATTGCGGTCGCGCACCTCGCTCACGTAGACCATGGCCAGGTCGGGGCGGTCGCGGTCGAGCTCGCGCTTCGCGAAAGACACCAGACCCGAGTCCGACTGCGGGTACATGCGGATCCCGAGCCAGAGCATGGCCTCCGCGCACTGCCGGCACTTCGACTGGTCGAGCGCCTCGATGAGCACTCCCATTTTCTTGGCGTCGAACCCGGGGTCGGCAATGACCTGCTCCCACTGGTCACAGGTGCCGGCCGGAAGGCGACCCTCGGCCTCGGCCAGCTCGCCGACGGTGCGCAGCAATCCCGCGGGTCCTTTGATGCCGCCGGGCTCGACGTCGCCCGCCCAGATGTAGCTGGCCGCGGCCTCGCGGTAGCGTTTCTCGGCGCGCAGGGTTTCCCCGAGCTTGAGGTGCCCGTAGACCGCCCGCGGTTGCGCCTCCGTCGCCCGCTCCCACAACGCGAGCGAATCGTGCCACGCGGGTACGAGTTGCATGCTGGCCCACAGCTCGACGCCGATCGCCAGCGGCGCCAGCACCACCACGACCTTGCGCGCCTTCGGCCACGCCAGCAGCTTCGCCACCGGCCAGGCCAGCGCCCCCAGCGCGAGCAGCGCGTAGCGGTCGGCGAAGCGGAAGTAGACCGGGGTGATGTTGGCCACCGGCAGCAGGCAGCCCACGAACCCGACCGCGGCGAACTTCGCCGGTTCGGGCAGACGGCGCCACGAGCCCGCCAGGGCAAGCAAGGCCGCCGCCACCGCGAGAGCCGCGATGACCTGCCCTGGCGCCATCGCCGGATACACCGGCGACAGATGCACGGGTGCAAGCACGCGGCCCGCGTACACGCCGATGGTGCCCAGCACGTCGAGCAGGACGGGGAGCGGCCGGCCCGAGGGGAGCATGTGGTAGTGCCGCCAGATAAACGGCACCGGCAGGGCGAACACCAACGCGATGGCGAAATAGGGTAGGCAACGGCGAATCGTGTCGCGAAACGACGCTTGCCGCGCGAAGTGCAGCCACGCAAAGACCAGGAAGGGGATCGCCACGGCCGAGGTCTTGGCCAGGCAAGCCAGAGCCGCCAGGCCCCACGCGGCGCGCGCCGAAGCTCGCGTGCGCGGCTGCCGATCCTCGACCAGCAGGGTCGCGAAGACCAGCAGCAGCGCCAGCACGTCCTTGCGGCCGACCACCCAGGCCACCGATTCCACGGCGAGCGGCGCCGCCCCCACCAGCAAGATCGCGCCCAGCGCCGGCAACACGCCCACGGTGCGGCGCAGAAGCGAATACCCGAGAGTCAAGGCCAAGGCGAAGAGCACCAGGTTGAAGGCGTGGAAACCGGCCGCGGACCCCGGCCAGAGCAGCCGATCCGGCAAGTAGGAAAGCAGGTGCAACGGGTGATACGCCTGGAACTGGACCCGCGTCAAAGCCGCCGCCACGTAGGCCCCGATGGGCCCCTGGAACAACGGATTCGCCGTGATGAAGCGGTCGTCGTCCCAGTTGGTGAACCCCGCGCCCAGCGCCGGGAAGTACGCGACCAGCACCAGGGCCGCGATGGCGGTCAGCGCGTGCCTATCTGGTTTCGCCCATTTCGCCGCCGCGCGCCCTTCGGCTTCCGGGGAGGGGGACCGTCTTCTCGCTTCACTTCGGCGCTTGCGCGCACGTTCCATGGCGGCCAGAATACACGGCAGCCACTAACTANNATCAGGAAACCTTGATCACGAAACGTTGGGCTGGCGACCCACAGTGCCACCCAGACTCCCAAGTGACAACTTCGTTGCCAGAGAGGCCAACCTGGTTGCTCCACGACAACGGAAACCTCAAGCGAAACCAAAAGTTATCTATTGATTCCTTCGGCCCGTATCTTGCTGTAAGGTACGAACGAAACACAACCGCACCCCGGCTGCTTTACGAGGAGGACTTCCATGATTCGTAATTCGATGCGCAGCACTCGCCTTTTGAGTTGGCGATACCTCCGCTGGGCCATCGCCATCCCGTCCCTGCCGCTCGTCTGGTGGGCCTGCACGTCGCACCCGCTCGAGCAGCCGACGCCGGAGCCGGAGATGCAGACCGACGTCTACATCTCGGTGGCGCCGAACCGCCTGCTCGACCTCGTCTTCATGGTGGACAACTCGCCCTCCATGGAGCCGAAGGTCACCAAGTTGAAAGCCCAGTTCCCCAAGCTGATCGCCGCGCTCAAGGATCCTAACGATGGCACCCTGCCCGACCTGCATGTCGCCGTCATCGACAGCGATCTGGGCACGAGCTGCGCGTATGACCCAGGCACGAGCTGCGGCCAAAAAACCCTGCCCGATGGAACCGTCAGTTGCCTCGGCGACATGGGCCATTTCCAGATGCT
>PNBO01000003.1 GCA_003136095.1 Myxococcales bacterium | reverse complement strand
CACAGGTCATGACGGCTCGCTCTAAACGGTAAAGCGTTCGGCGGACAGGAGTTTGGATGCCGTGAAGACCAGGTGGACAGACGCGGACTTCGAAAGCCTCAGCTGGCACGACAATCACGTCCACGGTCTCGGGCTCCGGGAGGGCGAGTACGGGGGCCAGCTCGTTCTCGACCTCGACTACATTTCGGAATGGCGCTGCGGAGCGGACAAGACGTGTAGGTTTATGCTGGCACCTGCGGAACTCACCTTCGAGAACGTCACCGACTTGGAGATTGGGATCGACAGCCGAGGCATCGCGATGGGGCCTCTCTCCATCGGCGAGATACGGAGAGAGGCCACGGAGCACACGAACCAGTTTGGTCGCTGTTGGTGGCGCATCGCGCTCAATTCCCCGAAAGGCGACATCGCTTTTCAGGCCTCCGGATTCGTCCAGGAACTGCGAGCAGCGCCAGTCGAAAGCTCGCGCCAGTTTCTTCACTGGGAGGAGCGGCAACAGCATCGTGCCGCCAAGCCCGGCCGATGATGACGACGTCAGGCCGGGATGGTACACGGCGATGACCCTCCCGACCCATGCCCACCACCGAGCCATCACCAAGCTTCAAGCGCTTCCAGCGCTCGCTTCTACGTGCTGCCCGTGCCGGGCTCTCGGGTGGCTTCGCAGCTATCTCGGCCGACCTGGCATCGTGGTTCGTCCCTGCCCGATACGCATGGCTGGCCTACGCCGTCGTCGGAGGGACGATGGTCATGGTGTACTGGTGGGTCTGGGGGAGGATATTCAGGAACGTCGGGCTCGTCGTGGAGTAGCCGGCCCAAAACGGACTCGATGGCGTGCTGACGATGATGCTTGCCAGCTTCCCAATTTGGATCTAGGAGGGTCCTGCTGCCGTGCTGAGGCATCTTGAGCTGCGCGTGCAGATGCTGTTGTTTCACGCGACGAATTCCGAACCAAGAAGCAACTGATGCAGGCAGCGTGAGGTTGGCGCTGCCAAGGAGATGGCCATGCTCACCTTTAATCGCAATCCAAGTCACGCTGTGTTGGTGCTGTGGGGCTTGCTCGCCGGTGCGGCGGCCTGCGGGGGCATGGGAGATCCTCCCACGCCCTCGTCTAATGGCCGGACTGCCGCTCAGTTCTGCTTGAACAAGTCCGATCTGCCGATGTGTGGACCCACCCAGGACGGCCAAGTGTATTACGTGTGGAGCGACTCCATGTTTTACGTCTGTCGCGGCAGCACCCGCACATGGGTCCAGACCAACCTGAACGGCCTGAACGCCGCTGCTAGCGTGACGGCAGTGGCCCCAGGCAACCAGTGTCCGACAGGCGGATCGAGCTTGCAGTTCGGCCTCGACCTGAACGGCAATGGCAAGCTCGACAACTCGGAGGTGTCTTCCACGGTCGTGGTGTGCAACGGCAACACCGGCCCGCAGGGGGCAACAGGAGCAACTGGCGCGACGGGCGCAACCGGCGCGACTGGAGCTACCGGTGCCACAGGGGCGACGGGGCCACAAGGACCGCAAGGTGTGACGGGGGCACAGGGACCATCGGGCACGAACGGGGCCAACGGCACTAACGGTACCAATGGCACCAACGGGGCATCGGGCACGAACTCGCTGGTGCGGCAGGACGATGAGCCCCCGGGTGCAAACTGCCCAGCTGGGGGTGTGCGCATCGAGAGCGGGCTCGACCTGAACGGCAACGGCCTACTTGAGGCAAACGAGGTCACGCAGACGAGCTACACCTGCAACGGCCAGAACGGTACCAATGGCACGAATGGCACCAACGGCCAGAACGGCCTGTCCACCCTGATGACGACCACCCCCGAGCCTGCGGGCGCGAACTGCACCAACGGCGGGGTGGCCGTGCAGAGTGGGCTCGACCTCGACGGCAACGGCGTACTCAATGGGAGCGAAGCCGGTGCCACGCTGTACGTGTGCAACGGCACCAACGGGCAGACCAGCACTAGCCTGGTCAACGTCGTGGCCGAACCCGCCGGTCCCAACTGCAGCGCCGGTGGTCAAGCGATCCAAACCGGCCTCGACACCAACAACGACGGCACCCTGCAATCCACCGAAGTCGAGCACACCTCCTACGTCTGCAACGGCGCGACTTCAGGCTGTCCCGGCGGCTTCCACGACGACGGCACCGGCATCTGCGTTCAAGCAGGCTGTGCATCCGGCTACCACAACGACGGCACTGGCAAATGCGGGGTGAACAAGAGTTGCCCGGCAAATCAATTGAGCGACGGGACAGGGTTGTGCGTCCCCATGGCCGGCGAGATCTGGACGCTGTCCAGCGCGTCACCATCACAAATGTGGTCCTCACTAGCGTCGTCGGCGGATGGTACGAAACTGGTGGCCACGGTCTATGGCGGCTACGTCTACACGTCAGTGAACTCCGGGTTGACCTGGACTCAGCAGGGCTCCTCCCAAGACTGGACGTGCGTAGCATCGTCGGCAGACGGCATGAAGCTGGTCGCTGTGGTCCAGGGTGGCTACATCTACACATCAGGGGACTCCGGGTTGACCTGGACTCAGCGGGGCACATTGCAACTTTGGGAGTCAGTGGCGTCGTCATTTGACGGCAAGAAGCTGGTCGCCGTGGTCCATAACGGCTACATCTACACGTCCGTGGATTTTGGGCTGACCTGGATTCAGCGCGGCATCGAGCTGGGATGGCAGTCAGTGGCGTCGTCCTCTGATGGGACAAAGCTGGTCGCAGTGGTCTACGGCGGCTGGATCTACACCTCGTGGGACTCTGGTGCGGCCTGGACTCAGCGTAGTGTTCCGCAGGGCTGGACGTCAGTGGCGTCATCATCAGACGGGACCACGCTGGTCGCCGTTAACTCCTACGACGGCTACATTTATACCTCGTGGGACTCTGGTGCGACGTGGACTCAGCGGGGTGTGCAGCAGGAATGGGAGCAAGGTGGGGCAGTGGCGTCGTCTTCTGACGGTACGAGGCAGGTGGCCGCAGTCTGCGAGGACTTCATCTACTCATCAGTGGACTCTGGGGCCACCTGGACGCAAACCGGTACCTCGCAGGACTGGTCGTCGGTTGCGTCGTCTGCGGACGGCACGAAGCTGGTCGCCGCGGTCTGGGGCGGCTCCATCTACACGTCCTCCGGTCCAGTACCATGACCTCGCGGGTTGCGCCGACGCATTACTTTTCGAATTGAGATTCTATGAAGTCGCGTTGGTCGCGGGTACGGTGGTGCCGGCGGTATGGCCACAGATCAGGACGATTCATCGTAACCGCATGAGGCGCGCTTCGTTCGGCAATCCGCCAAGCCGCGTGCACGCTGACGCTGCAAAGAAGATCGCGAAGGGCGAATAGCAGGAAGTCGCAGCCCAGCTGCGAATCAGGACATTGCAGACCTTTCATCGTGTATCCGCAACACACTGGAAAGTGCAGACAAATCCGAGGCGTTGGGCAGCTCCTGGATTGCCGGCCGACAAGCCTCGAAGGACAGAGCCCGATTGGATTTCATACGAGCATCTCTGGCACCTGGGCATTCCGCACCGATGTCGGTGGCAACTTGGTCGCCATGGCCGAAGTACATGTCACGTGGCGTCTCGCCAGCGTCGAGGACATCGATGATGTTGGGATGCCGGATGGCACTCGCAGCGCGCGCCTCGTTGAGGAACCTGCGAAGCAGCTCCGCATCTTGTGCCAAAGCCGTGTGCAGGACTTTCACGGCAGCACGGCGGTGGATGAGTGGGTTCTCGACTAGGTAGACTTCCCCGAAGCCGCCCTCGCCGAGCAGGCGAACCATGCGGTAGTTTCCAAAGAGCTGGCCTTCTTGCACCGCCATTTCTGCGCCGGGGTCATGCTACGCCCTGCCGCGTTGGAGGCAAGAGGATTTCTGGTCTGGTTCTCGGGTTCGATAGGAGCCCACCCCGCCGGTGTCGCGGCGACCAGCCTTCCACCTCAGTAAGCTACGGCAACCGGGTCCCCTCTGCTCTTCGTGCCCAGGGTCGTCCGCATACCGGGGGTGGAATTTCGGCGGCTAGAAAATCCTGGGGTCAAAATCCAAGCCAGGTTTCCCCAGCTTGAGGATGGGCTCTCCCGAGCCGGTCGCGAGCGGCATCTGAAAGCGAAGACCGCCAACCTCTTGAAATCACAAGTACCCGTCCCACGCCTCGTGCTGGCTCCATCCCGCCCCATCGCGGTGATATTTGAGGTATTCTTGTTCCGCGAATAGTAGTTCGGCGGACAGCCGTGGATCAACCACCGCGATTTGTGGAGCCCAATCTGTTATGATCGATGAGAGGTCGCGGCCAATCTTGCCTTGCACACCTAAGCTTGTCTTCGCGTTTTGCCTGCTGCTAACTGGCCCCGACGGTTGCGACTATCCGCTGTGCGATTCGGCCCTAGGCCGTAACAGGACCTACGTCGCGACGATTTCTGAGACGTATGACCAGAACAGTTCGGCCCGATATGACCCAAAATATGCGCTCTATTGGGGCTCCGATTCGCCGCCGCCTTCATGTCAAGGGTGGGATGGCCTGGTAGCTGGAGCGAAGCTCTCGATTGTAACGAATCAGCAGAAGGCGGAAACCGGAGGGTGCGATATCCTCGTCGGGGAAGTTCCTGTCTTGCCGAATGGCCAGGAGTGGAGCTACGACGGTATCTGGCGGGCGGATGCAGTCTTCCAGCAGCATTATTTGCTGACGGCCACTGGCGAGACCATCACAGGAGAGTGCCTCGGTCGGTACGATATCCTACTTGAGCATCCAGATTTGCAGTCGAATGTCTATGCCCCGACAGACCCAGGACAAGTTCCCAACCTTGTGATTGGGCGCACGTTTGTTCCAACCGGCAGTGACGCGGGGATGAGCTGCCCGGCTTGTGCTGATTCCTTCGTCGCTTTCGTTGGAAAGTAGGGTGAAGCCGGTGCTTATCTTGGTGCCCCTGCCGCCGAACAAGCCGTTGAAGCTCTCGTAGGCAGTACAAGCAAAAGGAACCGGGATTGATGGGGACTGTTTGGGCGACCAGGAGCACCGCCAGGACATCTGTGGGCTAAAGATTCAAGCCAACTTGGCTCGAACCCCGAAGACGCTGTCGTCTTCTCCGTCGGACTTGGTCAGTTTCTCTCCATCCTCCCGCCAGCAGGAACCTCCACATGCGCCCGTTCTGCAAGCTCGAACCCGAGCTCACGGCACCGTGCCCAAGCCGCCGACGTGGAGATGCCCAGGCGCTTGGCGATTGGCTTGAGCCTGTACCCCGCCATGCGCATGCCCAACAGCACCTGGTCGTCGTCGGACAGACCCGCAAGCCAGGCTTGCAGGTCAAGCGCGGAGACGATTCGCCTAACCGGGTTGGCGGCCATGGCTTCCGCCAGCCCGAGCAAGTTGGCCTCGCCACGGTCCTTGATGATCTTGTCGAGCCGTAGCACCTCCACCTTGCCCTCGACGTAGTTGCGCTGGTCGAGCACGCAGAACTTCCTGGCTCTGCCACCGCACAGTACGACTTGCCTGCCGAGGTCCTCGGCACGGTGCCTTGCGAAGTTGACCAGAATGCCGTCGTCGAGGATGTGGCCCTGCAGGGCATGGCGACGGAAATTCATCCACGCCAGAGCGAGTGCTTCTTGGGACCTGTCCTCGGCGATATCGGCATGCAGGCGGCGGGTGATGGGGCGGAAAACACCAGAACGGATTTTCTGATCGAACGACGAGCGGATAGATTCGAGCTGGGTCATGACTACCTCCATGGGCGTGCGCACACGGAGGGCCTTGTGACCCGCGTGGCGCACAGAAGCGCCAGCGGGCGCGTGGGTAAGCAGCGTCGGGAAAGCAGACGCTGGTGACTACGGTGCGAGGGCACCGTGGAGGGCAGAGTGGCTGCCTCTCATAGTTCTTATACCCACGAAGGGGGTGGGGATTTCAGGAGGGAACGACTGAGCGGAGTCCCTGTGATGCGTCGGAGCGAGAAAGATCAAAGGGCGAAATGTCGAAACGTCTCCGTCCTCAGCGGATGCAGCGCACCCTGTTGCCGTAGCCCACGGCGCTGTTGCCCGAGAAGCCGTAGCTGAAGTCGACGACCCACGCGTAGCCGGACGAGCCAACATACGGCGAGGACGTCCAGAACACCTCTGCCGGAGTGTTCGGAAACGCTATCTGATTGATCGCCGGTCCCGCCACCGTGAAATCCGCGATAGAAGGCAACTCCGTGAGCGTGGGCAAGCGCCAGCCCGAACCGTCCAGGGTGAGCCCGGCGCAGTAGGCCTGGGCCTCGGGCCACATGCAATATGGATTTTCTACGCAGTTCGGCCGTGAACCCGACCCATCCCTCTGCCATACCAAACCCGTCCTCGTGTCGGTCACGGTGAGCCCGTCGGCGCTGACAACATAGTGATCCACGGTGGTTCCCCCGCCTGTGCCAGTCGCGCCGCCGGTGGAGTTGCTCCCGCCAGTTCCAACAGAACCATCGCTGCCATCTGCCCGCGCACACAGAACCTGGTTGCAGCCGCAGGCGGTGTATTCGTAACAGAAGGCACCTGCCGGGCAGGTCGTCACCATGGCGTCACCGCTGGGACAGTAGAGAGCCTTGCAGCAGACGCTGCTTCCCGGAACCGTGGTAACGGTGCCACCGGTGCCCAACACGCCGCCTGCGCCGTTGGCCCCTCCCACGCCAGCTGCGCCGCCCTGAGCACTACCCTGACCGAGGGTTCCACCTGTCGAGGCTCCACCGCCCGTTCCGGGTAGACCACCACTGCCGCCCTGGGCGATGGCTCCGCCAGCACCTGCGCCACCCGCCTGCCTCGAACCAGACACGAAGAGCGGCGTCTGCCCGCAGGATGTCGCGAGCAGAAGCAAGAGTGCACCTCTCCCACTGGGCAGCACAGTACCTGCTCGAACCTCGGGTCCAGCGCGAAATCTCCCAGGGTCACGCTTCATTGGACCGTTACGCTACCCGTTGTGAAATCAACCCTGCCACTACCGCCCAATGTTTCAACAACGAGCACGGCCTCGTCCATCTTCCCTAGTGTCATGCCTAGCTTGCTCCACTCATTGAAGTGTTGGGAAACGGATATTTGCCCGCACTGGCGGGCCGTCTGCCGGACACTCCAAAGCTGCGACCAAGCGGATACGCCGGAGCATAGCGAGGTACCTGTACCGGTCATCACGCTGGTGTAGAAGGTATATGTACCCCCGTCAACGAAAGCCGTGCCAATTTTGCTGACAGTCCCAGGAACGATGGGCATCGCGCTGAAGGAGTCGTCGACGATGTACCATTCAACACACGGTGATACCGTCCACCCGTAGATTCCTATATAGGAGTAGCCGCCGCCGGTTCCGGTCTTTGTCTCGGCGAATTGTGCGGTAATCGTTCCGAGTTGGTCGTATGTCTTGGTCTGGTCCCATTGCAGCCCGACACGGGCCAGGAAATCCCCAGAATTGTTCCAAGTTGCGCTGAACGTGGCATCACTGTTGTCATAGGTGATGAGACATCCCCCACTTCCACCCTCCCAGAGTGTCCATTGGTAGCTACCGTAGCTGCCGGTAGTATTGGTGTTGCAGTGTGACGTACCGCCGGTCGGTGCGGGACCCGGCGAGCAAGTGCTTGGGCCTGCGTCGGTGGGCCCGGTGGTGCCACCCGCGCCGGTCGTGCCGCCGGTGGCAGTGCCGCCGCCGGTGGCCGTGGTCCCTCCGGTTGCAACGATCCCGCCCGTGCCGGTAGCGCCCCCGGTAGCAGACCTCCCACCGGACCCGGTCAAGCCGCCCGTTGCGGCCGCGCCGCCGGTTGCTGGCAGGCCGCCCGAGCCCGACCTGCCTCCGGTGGCAACGATGCCGCCTGTTCCAAACGTGCCACCGGTGCGCACGATTCCGCCGGTTGCCAGCAGGCCACCGGTCCCAGGCGCGCCACCCGAGCCTGGCAAACCGCCGGTCCCAAGCGCGCCGCCGAAGCCGGATGTTCCGCCCGTTCCCGGACCGCCGCCAGCGCCGCCACTCGCGACGGTGCCGTCATCGCCGGGCGAGCCGCCGTTGCCGGTCGGGCCATCGCCGGCCGCCGCGTCGGATGTCGAGCGGATGGGTTGGGAGCTGCAGCCCAACAGGCCAGCGACCAGGAGTACCGGGAAGACAAGCAGCGTCATCGGACGGATCATGACCTTGCGATGTTGGTGCCAATTCCCCCTTGGAGGCAAGAACCGGTTCCATGTTCGACCCTCGTGGCCGTGGGGAGAAGCACAGGAGAAGAGGCGGTTGTTCCCACCGGTACCGAGGGGCCACGCGTGGATGGCCACCAGGTGCTCCAACATCACACGCGGGGCATTGACGCAGGATTTCTTGAGCAAGTTGCCTCGTAATTCGGTGCGTCCATGTGCGCTGGGACAAGCTGCTGCCGTCGCTTGGGTGCAGCAGCAAACCCAGAAACGTGCATCCCCATCGTGGTCACGATGCCGACGGCAGCATCGAGCGAGATGATTGCCCCCTTGAGACCAAAGTACCCTCGGACGGAGATCGAGAGGAGCGGCCGAGCTTCAGCAGCTAAGCAGGGCCTCGCACATGGTAGCAGCATCGGACCCTGCCTGACAGGTGCCAACTTGATTCACGCAGTCCTCCAGCTGTTTGACCGTCGCTGTACAGAATGGCGAGCCCAAGGACGCCGCGTAGAAAAAATCCCCCACGCACGCAGCGCGATTCGGGTAGGCGACACCGGTCGTGCCGTCGTTGCAGTCTGACGTATGGCCATAGCCTCCGCTCTTGGCGGCCATCCAGTCGCAGACCTGTTCCTGCTCGGCGACGGTGAGATCGGGTATGCGCTTGCTTTGGGTCACACCAGACGCCGTCTTCGTGTCGGTCGACGAAGAATGGGAACCGCCGCCTCCCCCAATGGAGGGGGTTAAAGGAGAACGGCCGCACGCCCCAATGATCGTGACCAAAGTACAAAGCAAAAGGGAAGGAAGCCAACGGCGGGCGATCATGACGACGCCACTTTCGCACGCGCCTGGGAGAAATGATACCGAGGGCAGTTCAGCGCGTAGGCAATTTGAGCGCCCCTTTCGCATTGCTGCATCGCATCCGAGGTGTCCGCAGCCGCGCTTGGACAATGCCACTGGCGCGGAAACTCGGGCGTGTTCAGCGGTTCTCGCTGCCCGCCGAAACGGGACTAAGATTCAAGCCCGATGGCTTGAATCCCGAAAGCTTTTACGCCCTCGTCTACCTCCCCCCGCACCGCTTCTGGAACGCACAGCCCCGGCACATGCTGCTTCTCACGGGATAGAACAGCCCGGCATCGACCGCCCGTAGGACACCGACGGTGGCGGCCAGGAAGTCCTGGATGTCCTTCTCGCCGCGCTCGGTGTTCTCGAAGACGAATGCCGGTTTCCCAGGCCAGCGAGGCAAACCGCGACGGTGGCCCTAGCGCTGCGGTGAGGTGAGAACCACGTTGAGGCGTGGAGGCATGTCCTTCTTGGCACCAAAACCGACGCTGACGCTGCCTGGGCGGTGCGGCTTTGCGTCGAAAGTCTCGCCGTCCTGGCTTACCCGGATACCTTTTGCGTCGATGCGCACAAAGGCGTGGCGCTTGGCCACCACAATCAGTTCGGGATGGGCGGGCACCAGTTCAAAATCATCGCTCCTCACATCGAGGTCGACCGGCAGTCGGTCCCCTGCCTGAACCTCGACGATGAGGGGTGCCTGGCCACGGTAGGAGGCAAGAGCGCTGCCGATGTCGGAAAAGCGGACACGCACAGGTGGTGGCGAAGAAGCGCAACCGACGAGCGAGAAGCCGAGAAGGAACGTGAGAGCGAACAGCTGAGAGTGCATTCGGCGTGCGGCTGTCGACATGATTTCTCCCTGGTGATTGGTCCCGAGACGTGAGGCGCGAGAATACTGTGAAACTTCGTCGTGGCGAACCATGACACGTTAGCGCCCTCCGATGGAGAAGGGTAAGAGTTCAAGCCAGTTTGGCTCAAACCCCGAAGACGTTGCCGACTTCTCTGTCGGTCAGTTCTCCTCCAGCCTCCCGCCGCACGGAACCTCCACATGCGCCCGTTCCGCCAGCTCGTACCCGAGTTCACGGCACCGTGCCCACGCCGCCGAGGTCGAGATGCCCAGGCGCTTTGCGATTGGCTTGAGCCTGTGCCCCGCCATGCGCATGGACAGCAGGATTTGGTCGTCGTCGGAGAGACTCGCCAGCCATGCCTGCAAGTCGATGGCGGAAACGATTCGCCTGACGGGGTTGGCGGCCATGGCTTCCGCCAGCCCGAGCACGTTGGCCTCGCCACGGTCGTGGATGATTTTGTCAAGACGAAGCACCTCGACCTTGCCCTCGACGTAGTTGCGCTGGTCGAGCACGCAGAACTTCCTGGCTCTGCCGTCGCACCCGACAACGGTGCGGCCAAAGTCTTCGGCGCGGTGTCGAGCGAAGTTGACCAGAATGCCGTCGTCGAGGATGTGGCCCTGCAGGGCGTGGCGACGGAAATTCATCCACGCCAGAGCGAGTGCTTCCTGCGCTCGGTCCTCGGCGATGTCGGCATGCAGGCGGCGGGTGATGGGGCGGAGAACACCAGAGCGGATTTTCGAATCGAACGACGAGCGGATAGATTCGAGCTGGGTCATGACTACCTCCATGGCGTGCGCACACGGAGGGCCTTGTGACCCGCGTGGCGCACAGAAGCGCCAGCGGGCGCGTGGGTTAGCAGCGTCGGGAATAGAGACGCTGGTGACTACGGTGCGAGGGCACCGTGGAGGGCAGAGAGACTGCCTCTCTGGTTACTTATACCCGCGAAGGTGGCGGGAATTTCAGGAGGAAATTGTGCGAGCAGACAGGAGGTTGGCGAGGCCTGGCTTGAAGGAAGCAGCTCAGCCCCATCCGGTGCAGCGGGTCGGTCGTCATTCTGGCTGTCGCCGGAGTTCAAGGGTTCAAGAGTCAAGGTTCAAGGGTTACGACGGTATGGTTTTGCGCAAACACCATGCCATAAACTACGGGCCGGTCCTGGCGCAACGCGCCCCCATGATGCTGCCGTGGACCCCGGGGATGCTGTTGTTGCGGTCGGCCGACCGGAGGTTCGAGGCGTTGCTGCTGAAGTAGCCGCCCCGGATCACCCGGTAGGAGGCGGTTGTAAGCTCGGCGCAATCATTGCAAGGGGTTGGGTATGGGCTTGCATACCAGTCCAAATTCCACTCCCACACGTTTCCGGCCAGGTCGGACTGGCCCCACTTCCCGTCGCCTTTCGGAGACTTTGAACCCACGTTCTGTGTGCCATTACACGGGCCGCCGCAGTAAACCGCGTAACTGTCGTCGATTGTCGTCGAGGTTGCCGGGCTTGACCACGCATAGTACCGCTGCTCGCTTCCCCCGCTCGCCGCGTAGTTCCACTCCGCCTCCGTCGCCAGCCGGCCACCGTCCCACGCACAAAAGGCAAACGCCGTGTACCAGTCCAGGCAGTTCATCGGCTGGCTCTCGTTGCTACCCGCCGTGTCCGTCCAGGTCTGATAGCCCGCATAGCACTTCATCCCGCTCTCCAGGCTGTTCGTGTTCGCGGACAGATTCGTGTTCCACGCCGAGTTCCAGCCTGAGCCAGCGATCAGCGGATGGGCACCCGCCCCGGATGCTGGCGGGCTAGCCACAGTGCCCATACCCGCGTTCACGAACTGTCGGAACCGGCCCACCGTGATTTCGTACTTGTCGAGATAGAAGTCTGCCACCGTCGCCGGGTGGCTCTTGTCCGTGTAGTCCACGCCGTCGTAGCTCCGATAGTACGTCCCACCGGGAACCAGCAAGCTCTTGCAGCAACTCTCGCTCGACGGGCCGCACCTCGCGGTCAGGCCCGCGCAACTCGCCGGGCCGCCGCCACTGCCGCCCGCCCCGCCGGTGCTGCCACCGCTTGCCGTCGTTCCGCCCGCTGTCGTAGTTCCACCAGCATTCGTCATCCCGCCGCTCGCGGTCATCCCGCCCGAGTTTGTCGTGCCACCAGATCGAGTAGTCCCACCGGTGCCGGTCCTGCCCGCGAAGCCGCCGCCCGTAGCGTCGCTCCCGGCTGCGCCTCCCTGGGCGACGGCTCCGCCAGCACCTGCGCCATCTGCTTGGCTCGAACCAGACAGCCTGAGCGATGTCTGCCCGCACGACGTTGCGAGCGCGAGCAAGAGTGCCGGCCATGGACCCAAGCTAGTCTTCATAGGCCTACCCCCTTGCATGAACGTACGTGGTGCATCGGACGATCTGCATGATAGCAAGTCCACGCGCCCGCGTGAGGAAAGTGGAAGCCCAGCCCAACGAAGCGCCGTGCGGTGCCCCACACCTTCATAGCCAGCGCGTTCGGCGTGGCCGTGATTGAGCTGTTCCGCAAGCCGCGGACGAAGCGGGCCGGGCCAGGGAGGCCGAGGCGGCGGGGGAAGACTGGCGGGAAGAACGGCTCAGGCCGGCCATCTCGGTAAGCTATAGCCCTGCAGAAACAGACGGTGCCCACGAACCTGGGAAACGAGTACTGGGTAGGGGTGGGGTACCCTGCCCACCCAAGTCGCAGCCACGGCGGTCACCGGCCATCCTGACGCAGGATTTCTCAGGCATGCTGCCCCGTAATTCGATGCACCTACGTGCGCGTGGACACGCTCCTGCTCCGAGCCGCTTGCGTGCCGAGCACCCGCATGGTCCCATTTCATGTAGCCTGCATGCGTCCCGCACGACTCGCGGGAAAGAAGTAGAAATGAAACGCATAGCTCTTCTCATCACCTTCGTCTTGGCCTGCTCCCGCACGCCCTTGGGATTGCATGCACCCGACGGCGGTTCACCTGGAGTTGCTGGCTCTGGTGGCAGCGTGGTGGTGACCCCTGCAAGCGGTGGCTCGTCCGGGACCGGTGGTGCGGTCGGCGGCTCTGGAACATTCGGCGGTGCTGGTGGAGTCGGCGGTGCCCCGGCGACGGGAGGCATGATCAGCAACGGCGGAGCAATTTCAGCATCTGGCGGTTCTGTATTCACCGGTGACCTGGATAGCTGTTCCAGCGATGCGGATTGCACAACTTCATGCACCTGGACAACAGCCCCGACGGATTCGAGCCAATGCTCCGCCTATTATTGCTGCGGCTCAAATTGGATGAGCAAGAGGAGATGCGAGGCCAACCAAGCTGCGTGGGCGATCTATTGCCCCAACCAGTCCTCAACATTCATAGAGTGCCCATGCGCAGTCATGTGCGACGCTGGGGCGCAGACATTCACCTTTGGCTGCGTTGGTGGAAAATGCGAGGTCGTGTGTTCGCCTCCTCTCGGTGGTGCTGGCGGCAGCACTGTGTTCCCTCCGGCCAGCGGCGGCTCATCTGGAAGTGGTGGAGGTGGCGGCATGGGGGGAGCCATCACGGGCAGCGGTGGCATTGTCGGCACCGATGGCGCAATTGGCAGCGACGGAACTCCTGGCTCCGGTGGCATGGGTGGAACGGGCGGCACGGCTGGAAGCAGCAGCGTTTACGGCATGCCATGCACGACCAACCAGGATTGCCCGTCGGATGCGATCTGCTGTGACGGTTCCAACGAGAGCTGCGACGGCACCAGGCTGCCATCGGGAGACGGCACGAATGCAAGCGAGTTCGTGGTCAGCGCGGACGGCCTGACGGTGACCGACACGATCACCGGCCTGGTCTGGCAACGCGACGGTTCAGGCACGCGAGCGGGGTGTAGTGGCGGCGTCGATGGCGGGACCGACGGCCTGACCTGCAGCTGGGCTGAGGCCCAAGGCTACTGTGCGGCGCTGGTGTTGGGTGGGGTCTCGGGCTGGCGTTTGCCCGCAAGAATGGAACTGCTGACCATCATGGACTGTACGGTGACTAATCCATCCATCGATTTGGCAGCATTCCCGAACACACCAGCGTACTCGCTCTGGACGTCCTCGCCATATGCAAGCTCGCCCGGCTACGCGTGGTGCGTCGATTTCAGCTACGGCGAAGGCTCGGTCTACAATGGCGTGGGCTACGGCAACGGGGTGCGCTGCGTTCGAGGTTCACGCTGCTATCCCACCACCCGTTTCATGGTGCAGAGCGACGGGTTGGTGCTGGACACTCTCACCCAACTCACGTGGCAACAGCAGGCGAGTAGCACGACCATGGACTGGGCGGATGCCCAGACCCATTGTTCTTCGGCGGGATTTCGCTTGCCCACGGTCAAGGAGTTGGGCTCGCTGGTTGACCTTGCGATTGCCGTTGGAGCGACGATCAATCAGACCGCGTTTCCGGCCACCTCGGCCGAATGGTTCTGGACGTCCTCGCCGTATGCTGGCTCGTCCGGCTACTTCGCTTGGGGCGTCAACTTCGGCAACGGCGTCTCGAACGGCAATAACGTGAGCGGCAACGACTGGGTACGCTGTGTTCGCTGACGACGGCGGGACATTCCGACATCAGGCAGCGTGAGCGAATCGTCTGGGGAGCGCAGCCTTCCAACCGGTTCTTGATGAAAACGTGCCGGGACGGCGCAGTGAACAGCCTACGCCACCGCGCAGTCCGCACACAGCAGCTCGGCTTGTATGAGCACGGTCTTGACCGCTTCTTCTTGCAGGTCCTGCGGGTAGCGGAGGTTGGCTTTCGATGAGCTGGTCTGTTTGGTGTATCTTGGGCCCGGCATTGCGAGACGTACCAGATCCCATGGCAAACCCTACCTGCCCGTATCGCCGCCATGGAGCGCGCCTTGACCGAGCTCGCCGCCAAGGTTGAGGCACTTCGAGCGGCGTCGCCTCCGCTCCTGGTGACGGTGCAAGAAGCGGCGACCATGTGCAGGGTCAGCTCGCAGACGATGCGCCGATGGGTTGCCACCGGCCAAGTACCGTCCATGCGACGGGGGCGCTTGGTCCGCGTGGACATGACCCGAGTCCGGGGCGTCGATGCTGAAGACATCGCCCTGATGGCCAGGGAGGTGCGTGGGCAACGCTGAGGGATGGACATCTGCAGCCCAAGGCCCCCAGACTGGTCGGAAAAGCTTAGGATTGAGTTCCCATGGTGACTCCTTCGCCAGCAGCGCAGTCGGTGGGTAGGATGCGATCCCAAGGGCTATCTCCGCTTCAACTGGCGTATTATCCATCCACCCATGCGCTTGGTCCAAGATGTGGTCGCACACGAACCGGTCCCCATCACAGGCCGGCACCTCACGGCTGCCTTCTGGGCGATGCTAGGCGAGGTGATGCCAGACTATGAGGCCCGACGACAGGCGCTGCGGTCGACCGGAGCGAGAATGCAATGGTGAACGCCGAACGCACCAGCCTTCACCCATGTGGTTGGGAGGTATAATGGAAGACGCAAACACTCCGTATCTTGCCAGAATAGAGTGGGAACCATGCTCGTCGCCCATCGAGATAGCTGCACCTTCCTTGCCCAGTTGGTTGCCCCCAGGATGCCGAAAACTAACCCTCCGCAGGAACGGTGATTACCGACTTGTCGCAGAGCTCCAGGGGCAGGTCGATCAGCCGGCATCCTGGGGAAAGTACGAGGACGAGCTCGTCGCTGAATATCCACCAGGAAGCATCGCAATGGCGGGAAGGACGGCGCACATTGTGTCTGAAGTTCAAGCCGCCGAGCTGTCCATTTGCCCTCATGGTGATTCCCACATCACGTTTGGCGGGGACCTCAACGGATCGTGGAACGCCTTTCACAAAGTGTACGGATACTCGTCCGGCGAATTGGCTGGCAAGTCAACAGGTATCGACTTGAAGCCATGTTGGATGACGGAATGGTACCTCAACGCTCCGAAGGACTTCGTGTTCCCACGTACTACTCGTCGCTCAACCACGACAACCTATGGCAGAGAGCGCAGAGCTGGTCTTCCCACTACGTTCTCAGGTCCAACAACGGAGCCGCTGAAACACGACTACGCCAGAGTCACGATCGGAAACCTGGACTTTATCGTCCATCTAGTCCCTTCGGAACTCTGTCCCTCTTGGTCACGTGGCCTCGGCATAGAATATGCGCCAGGCACTCCACCACCCGACACACGCCGCGCCATCGAAGAGATCGTGAGCTTTGTCCTTGGTCGCCGCCTTATGCGAGTTGGATGTACGACCTTCGCGGCCGACGGTTTCCCGGTCAGCACAGAGTGCGTCGATCCCTGGGCCATCAACATTCGAGCTGTATGTAGTTCTTCTGATGATTCGCCATTTCCGATAAGAATGGCGCTAAGCAAACGGGTGAGCCTAGAAGGATTACTAAGAGCGAGCCGTCATGACCTGT
>PNBO01000222.1 GCA_003136095.1 Myxococcales bacterium | reverse complement strand
GCTATCAACCGGGTGACGCCCTCGGCGTGCTGCCGCGCAACGCGCCGGACTACGTGCGCGAGCTGCTGTCCGTGGCCCACTTGGCGGAGGCGGCACGGGTCACGGTGGACGGACAGGACCGGTCCCTCGGGGAGGCGCTGGGTGATAGCTACGAAGTCACCACCATCACGCGACCGTTCGTCAAGGCCTATGCCGATGCAACCGGACACGCCGAGCTGGCCAAACTGCTGGCGCCGGGCGAAGAAGAGAATTTTCAGAGGTACGTCTACGGGCGCGAGATCATCGATGTCGTCGCGAGCTACCCGCCGGGCGAGATGGCGCCGCAGACCTTCGTCGGCATGTTGCGCCGGCTGCAACCCCGGCTCTACTCCATCGCCTCGAGCCTGCTCGCGCACGAGGATGAGGTCCACCTGCTGGTGGGGCTCACGCGCTACACCAGCCACGGCCGCTCGCGCACGGGCGTGTGCTCGGGCTACCTCTGCGCGCGGCTGGGCGAGGAGGAGCCGTTGCGCGTGTTCCCGTCGCCCAATCCCTATTTCCGGCTGCCAGAAGATCCTGACGCACGCATCATCATGATCGGACCGGGCACCGGCGTGGCGCCCTACCGCGCCTTCGTCGAGGAACGCGCAACCCGCGGCTGCCGCGGACGCAACTGGCTGTTCTTCGGCGACCAGCACTTCGCCACCGACTTCCTCTACCAGGTCGAGTGGCAGCGCTGGTACCGATCGGGGGTCTTGTCGCGCTTCGACTTGGCCTTTTCGCGCGATCAGTCCGACAAGCTCTACGTCCAACATCGGATGCGGGAAAACGCCCACGACCTCTATGCCTGGCTGCAAGACGGGGCCTACCTCTACGTCTGCGGTGAGGCTGGGCAAATGGCGACCGCCGTGCATGACACCCTGATCGCCATTGTGGGCCAGGAAGGCGGCAAGGACCGCGAGGCGGCCGTCGACTACGTCGAGAGCCTGCAAGCCAGCAAGCGCTACCTGCGCGATGTCTACTGAAGGAGAGGGACCGTCGAGGTCATTCGATATGCGAGAAAACAACCCGCCTGCCCCGGGCAGCAGCGAGAACGAAACCATCAAAGACGCGAGCAACTACTTGCGCGGCGGCATTGCGCAGGGGTTGCGCGATGCCATCACCGGCGGCATTGCCCCGCCGGACCAGCAACTCCTCAAGTTCCACGGGATGTACCAGCAGGACGATCGCGACGTCCGCCTCGACCGCCAGCGCCAGAAGCTGGAGCCACTCTACAGCTTCATGGTGCGTATCCGCCTGCCCGGTGGCGTGTGCACGCCCCAGCAGTACCTGGACATCGACCGCCTGGCGCGGGACTACGGCGGCGATTCGCTGCGCCTGACGACGCGCCAGACGTTCCAGCTGCACACGGTTCCCAAACCCCACTTGCGCGAGACCGTACGGGCGCTGCACGCCACGCTGCTCGACACCGTCGCGGCCTGCGGTGACGTCAACCGCAACGTGATGTGCAACCCGAACCCCTTCCTGTCGTCGCTGCACGGCGAGGTGTATACCTGGGCCAAGCGCCTAAGTGAGCATCTGCTGCCGCGCACACGTGCCTACCACGAGATCTGGCTCGGCGACGAGCTGGTGGCGGGCGGTGAGCCGCCCGACGGGGAAGAACCCATGTACGGGAAACACTACCTGCCGCGCAAGTTCAAGATCGCCATCGCGGTGCCCCCCAGCAACGATGTCGACGTCTTCGCCAACGACCTCGGCTTCATCGCCATCGCCGACGTCGGCCAACTGGTTGGGTTCGACGTCACCGTGGGCGGCGGCATGGGTATGTCCCATGGCGAAAAGGCCACCTACCCCCGGCTCGGCGATGGCATCGGCCTGTGTCAGCCCGAGGAGGCCATCGCCGTCGCCGAGGCGGTGCTGACCACGCAGCGGGATTTCGGGGACCGCAAAGAGCGCAAGCACGCGCGGCTCAAGTACACCATCGACGACCGCGGCCTCGACTGGTTTCGGGGCGAGGTCGAGCGCCGCTTGGGTCACGCCCTGGCGCCGGCGCGGCCCTTCGCGTTCGCCGGTAATGGCGATCGCTACGGCTGGGTCAAGGGCGTGGGCGACACCTGGCATTGCACGCTCTTCATCTTGAGCGGCCGCATCCGCGACCAGAGCGAGCGCCCGCTGCTTACGGCCCTCCGCGAGCTCGCCCATGTCCACAAGGGCGATTTCCGCCTGACCCCCAACCAGAATCTGATGATCGCCAACGTCAGCGAAGGCGACAAGCCGCACATCGATGCCTTGCTGGAACGCTACGGCCTGGAGGACGGCCACCGGCAAACCGGGCTACGCCGCAACGCCCTGGCCTGCGTGGCCTTTCCCAGCTGCGGCCAGGCCATGGCGGAATCCGAGCGCTATCTACCGAGTCTGCTCGACAAGCTCGACGCCGTCCTGCGCGCAGCCGGGCTGGAGCAGGATGACATCGTCATGCGCATCACCGGTTGTCCCAACGGCTGCGCCCGGCCGTACCTTGCCGAGATTGGGCTGGTCGGCAAGAACCTGGGCAAGTACAACCTCTACTTGGGTGGCGGCTTCACTGGCGAGCGGCTGAACAAGCTGTACCGCGAGGGCCTCGCCGACGAGGAAATCGTGTCCACGCTCACCCCTCTCATCCACCACTATGCGCGTGAACGAACGACCGGTGAGCGTTTCGGCGATTTCGTGATCCGCGCCGGCTATGTCAAGGCCACCCAGCAAGGCAAGGATTTCCACGACTAGCGTCGGAATCTAGATCCCGCCACCGTCGGTGAAGTTGACGTTGCAGTACTGAGGTCCGGCCTCCGCGTCGGTCGGCCGCAAATGCCGCCAGCGTCCGGCGCGTGGGTCCTCCCCTGGCCGCACCGGCGTCGTACAGGGGTAGCAGCCAATGCTCGGATACCCCTGCGCGTGCAAGGGATGGGTGGTTAGCGCGTGCTCGCTGACGTAGCCCTGAACTTGCTCGTCGGTCCAGTCGCAGAGGGGAGACAACTGGTAGCCACCGGTGCGTGGATCCGGGCTCAAGATGGGGAGCTGAGCCCGCCTACCGCCTTCCTGCCGCCGCAACCCATTGACAATGATCGGAGTCTGCTTGCTCTTCAGGTAAGCCACGAGCGGCGCCTCTTTGCGCAGGCGGCAGCACTCGGGTTGCCCGTCGACGCAGGTGAAGAGCTTCTTGCCGTGGCGGGCTTCCTGCTCCTCGGTGGTGATCTCGGGGTAGAGCGTGATCATGTTTAGCCGATACCGCCGCACGTAGTCGTCCCGCAGGCGCAGGGTCTCGAAGAAGTGGTAGCCGGTGTCGAGAAACAAGATCTCGTTGGGCAGGCCCAAGTCGTGGAACATGTGCATGAGCACCCCCGCGGTTCGCTGCATGCTCGAGAGCAGCACGAGGTCGTCCGCGAAGATGTCACGAGCCCACAGGATGCGCTCCCGGGCGCCCAGCGGCTGCAGGAGCGGGTTGGCCTGGCGGCAATCGATGCGCGTGTCATGGATCATGGCTGGTCGATTTCCTTGGTCTAGCCTAGCGCGGTCTGTTTTAGTAGACAACCTTCCAGTCTAAAAAACAGGCGTTCCACCGCATGTCTCTGCCGGCCATGGTCTTGTGGCCCTTCATGCCGCGACTACATAAACAGACGATGACTCCTCTATACAAGAAGTGCGCGGCACCCCGGTGCGCGCTGGAACCGCCGGTCGGCTCTGGGCTCTGGCGGCCGGCGTGGCTCCCGTCCCGCGACGCCTGGCTACTCCAGCTCGAACGAGACGTGCACGACGGTCAGGATGTCCTTCTCCAGGGTCTCGGCCGGATCGTCCGCGGGCTTCCCAGGAGGTCTCAAGTCCCCTACAGAAGTTGCCCGCGGACCCAGGTCATCAGATCGGCACTGCCCGCGGTGGGCGCCACCGTGCTCGGCAGGTAGCGGAGCAGCCAGTGCATGGTCCACACCAATGTTCCTCCCGCGGGGATGGACTGGTACAGCCCCTGCTGCTCGAACTCCTCGTAGGTGTTGCTTTGGTCGACATAGATCTCGACCTCGCGTTCGGTTGGATTCGCCGTCTCATTCGACGCGGGTGTGTCGGCCCACTGTTTGATCAGAATCGGACTCGCCGCGCCCGTCGCGCAGGTCTTCTTCAGGCCGGTCCCACAGGCGACGTGCGCGGCCCAGCCCTCCAGGCCGTCGGCTCCACCCTTCACGTTCGAGGTGTAGCTCGTGGCATTGTCATTGAACCAGACCGCGCCTTGCGAAGTGGTGACGGGCACGATGCTGAAACTGGCGTCACCGAGCCTCACCCACGCATCGGCGTTGGGGAAGAAGTCGAGTCCGCCGGCATAGACGCGCGTGATCTCCCAGGGCGCCTTCGACACGGCGGCGGTGGTGCCGTTGTGGATGGTGTACTCGAGAGTCACGGCCTGGTGCTCGACGTTGCCCCAGTAGCGCTTGGAAATGGATAGACCGCCGCCCCAGGCCGGGCCGGTCATGGTGAGAATATTGTCCTTGGACGACGGTGTGTACGCCGAGGTGTCCATCTCGTTTGGCGGAGGCCAGGTCTGTCCGTTGGGTAACCCCCACTCGCTCTGCGGACTGGTCCAGAACGCCGAGCCCGTGGCGGCGATGTTCTTGGCGACGACATCGGTGCCGTCGACGCTGAAGGTATACACCTTGCCGGCCGAGGACTGATCCACCTCGAAAATGACCGTGGGAGCGCCCGTGCCGAGGGTAATCCGCCAGAGGTTTCCGTTTTGGGTCACGGTGGCAGTCGCGGCAAAGGGATCGGCGCACTTGCCCCCGGCGCAGCTCCCGCCGCGGCAGTCGCCATCCACCTGGCAAATCTGGCCGGCCCCGCACTTCGGGCAGGTCGGGCCGCCACAGTCGATGTCGGTCTCGTCACCGTCCGTCTTGTTGTCCACGCAGCTCACGGCCTCCATGTCCGCGCCACCGGTGTCGTCATTGCCACCGCCCGCGTCGCCGCCATCGGGTCCGGCGCCGCCCGTGCCACCACCGGTGCCCCCGCCCGTGCCGCCGTCGCCGGTCGTGGTGCCGCCCGCACCGCCCACGGAAGTCCCTCCGGCGCCCCCCGTCGCGGAGCCACCCGAGCCGCCCTGGACGCTGCCGCCGGTCTCGGTCGTGGTCCCCCCGCCACCAGAGCTACCGCCCGTACTGCCGCCGCTGCCACTTGAGGAACCGCCGGTCGCCGAACCGCCGCTGCCAGGGCTACCGCCCGTGCCGCCACCGGTCGCACTCGACGAGCCACCGCCGCCACCGCTCGCTGTCGCCCCCCCACCACTGCCACCGGTCGCGCTCGTGCCACCGCCGCTGCCGCCGGTGCGGTTGCTGCTGCCCCCGGAGCCACCGCTGCCCTTCGGGGGTGAGCTTGGCGATTCCGCACACCCGAGCGGCAACGCCGCGAGAAACAGGAAGGCGAGCGAGAGGCGAAGGCTAGTCTTGCGCATGGCGACCTCCAGGGAGCGTTGAGCACTCGCAGTATACGTGAGACGGAGAAAACGGACCATCGGCCTAACGGCCCTGGAACGCCTCGAAGGTCAGAATGGTGTGGGTTTCGCGGATGTGGGGGATGGGGTGAACCTCGGTTTCGATGAGACGCCCGATCTTGTCCACGTCTTCGACGTAGAGCTTGACCAGAAGGTCGTAGGGTCCGCTGATGCTGTAGGCCTCCGAGAAGCTTTCGATCTCGGCGATGCGATTGGCCACGTCTGTCACGTGGCCCAGGTCGGTCTTGATGAAGAGGAAGATGGCGCGCATGCGGCCAGTCTACGCCAGGCGCGCGGCGGAGGCTGCGTCTTCGCCTGGATCCTAGACGGGGGATCGGCCCTCGACGGAGGCGCGGGCGCGTGGTCAAATGGCGGCTTCCGCATGCCCCGCCGATCCTCCACCGACATCGCCCAGCGCAAGACGGACCACCTCGCCATCGCGCGCACGGGCCAGGGTGCGTTCGCGCGATCGAGCCTGCTCGACAACGTGCACCTGGTTCACTCGGCCCTGCCTGAGCTGGCTTTCGCCGAGGTCGACCTCGGCACCACGCTGCTCGGCCACAAGCTGGCCGCGCCTCTCCTCATCACCGGCATGACCGGCGGCACGCGCGAGGGCCGCGCCTTGAACCGCGCGCTCGCGGCGGCGGCGCAGAGCCTCGGCATCGCCTTCGGCCTGGGCAGCCAGCGCCCCATGCTCGACCGGCCCGCGCTGGCCTCGACCTACGAGGTGCGGGATGTGGCGCCCGACATTCTCCTGCTCGCCAACTTCGGGGTGGTCCAGCTGGGCGCCATGAAGACCAGCGCCATCGCCGCCGCGCTCGACCGCGTGGGGGCGGACGCGCTGGCCATCCACCTCAACGCCGGCCAGGAGCTGGCCCAACCCGGCGGCGACAGCGACTTCCGCGGCAGCCTCGCCACCATCCGCCGGGTGGTCAAGGAGCTCGGCCGGCCGGTCGTGGTCAAGGAGACTGGGTGCGGGATTTCGCCAGCGGTGGCGCGCGCCCTCGATGGCGCGGGGGTGGCCGCCATCGACGTGTCCGGCGCGGGCGGGACGTCGTGGATCGCCATCGAAGCCCAACGCGCGAGCGGCCCGCAGGCCACGCGAGGACAGCTTTTCCGCGAATGGGGCATCCCCACCGCGGCGTGCGTGGCCTGGCTGGCCGAAACCGGCATGCGCGCGCAGCTCATCGCCTCGGGCGGCATCCGCACCGGCCTCGACGCCGCGCGCGCCATGGCCCTCGGCGCTCGCGTGGTGGGCCTGGCCCAACCCGTGCTTGCGGCGGCCAGCCAAGGCGGCGCCCCCGGCGCGACGAGGTTCCTCGCCTCGGTCATCGACGGCCTGCGCACGGCCTGCATGCTCGCCGGGGTGGCCCGTGCCGCGGCGCTCGGCACGACGCCGAAGGTGGTCACCGGCGAGCTCCTCGATTGGATCGCACAAAGACCGGAATGATCGACGCCAGCGCAACCACGACGGGCGTCGGGCACGGCAAGGTCATCCTGCTCGGCGAGCACGCGGTCGTCTTCGGCCATCCCGCGCTGGCCGCCGGGCTGGGCGCCACCGTGCGCGCGCACGCCAGTCCCGGCGGCGGCACGCTCTCGGTGCCCGCCTGGCAACTGGAGGCGCAGGTCGGCGACGATTCGCTGCCCGGCCAGGCCATCGGCCGGCTGCTCGATCGCTTGCATGCGGACAAGACCAGTCTTGATTTCTGGCTGGAATCGGAGGTGCCCGCGCGCGCCGGTCTGGGCAGCTCGGCCGCCATGGCCGTCGCTGTCGCTCGCGCCGTGGCCGCGCGCACCGGGGCCGGCGAGGCCGACGTGCTCGACGCGGTCGCCGCCGCCGAGTCGGTGTTTCACGGCACGCCCTCGGGCATCGACGCCGCTGCCGCCAGCCGTGGACGCCTGGGACGTTTCGACAAGCAGCACGGCTGGCAGGACTTGCCGCTTGCCTCGCCGTTCGAGCTTTGCGTCGGGCTGAGCGGCAAGGCGCATGACACCGGCGCCCTGGTCGCGCAGGTGCAAGCCCTGTGCGAAAGCGCGCCGGTCGCGCGCAAGCTCATCGATGCCATGGGCGACCTCGTGAACGCCGGCGCGGAAGCCCTGGCCGCGGGAGATCTCGCGGCCCTGGCCCGCCTGTTCAACATGGCGCACGGTTTGCTGTCGGGCGTGGGAGTTTCCACCCCCGAGCTCGACGACATGGTACACACCGCGCGCCTCGCCGGCGCCGCGGGGGCCAAGCTGACCGGGGCGGGCGGCGGCGGCGCAATCATCGCCTTCGCCGGTGAACACGGCGAGGAGGTCTTGCGCCGCTGGCGCGCCAAGGGTTACTACGGTTTCATCACCACCATCGGCCATGTCTGAGCGCAACTTCCCCAGCAAATCAGTGAGGGCCGTCGCCGGCACCAACATCGCCCTGGTGAAATACTGGGGCAAGCGTGACGCCGCCCTCAACCTGCCGGCCGCCGGCAGCCTGTCCTTGACCCTCGCGGAGCTGGGGAGCGAGACCACCGTCCGTTTTGCGACCGATGCCGCCGGCGCCGACGGCCGTGATCGCGTGCTCTTCGGCGGCGCCCCGGCCGAGCCCCGCTTCGCGGGCCGCGTGCAGCGCTTTCTCGACCTGGTCCGCGGCCTGGCGGGCATCGAATTGCCGGCCGAGGTCAGGACCACCAACAGCGTGCCGACCGCGGCCGGCCTGGCATCCTCCGCCGCCGGCTTCGCGGCCCTGGCCCTGGCGGCCGCGCGCGCCGCCGGGCTGCACCTGTCGCCCACGGAACTGTCCGCGCTCGCCCGCCGCGGCTCCGGCTCGGCCGCGCGCTCGATCTTCGGCGGGTTCGTCGAGATGGCCGCGGGCACCCGCGCCGACGGCACCGATGCCGTCGCCCACACCATCGCTGGCGAGGATGTCTGGGACGTTCGTTTGTGCGTGGCCATCACCGCCACCGGCGAGAAAGCCCTCGGCTCCACCCCCGCCATGGATCTGACCGCGCGAACCTCGCCGTACTATCCAGCCTGGCTGGCCGCGGTTCCCGCCGATCTCGACGAGGCGCGAGCCGCCATCCGCGAGCGCGATCTCGCGCGCCTGGGCGCCGTGGCCGAGCGCAGCGCCACGCGCATGCACGCCTGCGCCCTGGCCGCCGATCCNNGGCCGCGCTAGCCGCCACCCCCGGAGTCGTGAGACTCTTGACGCTGGCGCCTGGTCCGGGCGCGCGCATCGTGAGCGAAGGCTAGATGGGTAGCGAACGCAGCACCTTGGTCGGCACCCCGGTCGTCATCGCACCGGGGAAGGTCTTTCTCGTCGGCGAGTACGCCGTGCTCGAGGAAGGGCCCGCGGTGCTGGCCGCGGTCACCCGCCACGCCGTGGCCCAGTTCGTGCCGGGCATGAATCCCATGTCCAAGCTGGTCGACGAGGCGGTCACCCGGGCCAAAGCCGAGCTCGGCGAGGCCGCGTCTGCCTTGCCGCCCGGCTCGGTGCTCGTCAACACGGATGACTTCCACCAGGGCGAGCAGAAGATCGGCCTCGGTTCGAGCGCCGCAACTGCGGTCGCGGCGGTGGGCGCGCTCCTCGAGTCGGCCGGCGTCTCCGTCGACGCCAATCGCGAGCAGATCCTGGCCCTGGCGCTCGCGGCGCACCAGGCGGCCCAGGGGGGCGCGGGCTCGGGGGCCGATGTCGCCGCGGCGGTGCACGGCGGGCTCATCAAAGTCGTGCGCCACCAGGGCGGCTCGCCGTCCGTCGAGCCGCTCCGCCCTCCCAGCGGCCTGCGCTTGGTCGTATTCTGGACCGGCGAGTCCGTGTCGACCGCCCGCATGATCGAAGCCATCCAGAAATACGCCAAGGCCAATCCCGCCGCGTATCGTGAGCACATGGACCGCCTGCGCGAAATTGCCAGCCGCTTCGTCGCCGAGTTGCGGGCGGGCAGCGCGACGGGCGCGGTGGCGGCGGCGGGCCGCTACGGCAAGCGGCTCGCGGCGCTCGGCGCCGCCGCCTCGGTGTCCATCGTGACCGATGCCTTCACGCAGGCGTCGGATCTCGCCAAGGAAGTGGGCGGCATCGCCAAGCCATCGGGCGCCGGCGGCGGCGACATCGGCATCGCCATGTTCGCCACGCCCGAAGCCGCGCGCCTCTTTGCGCGCGCCTTGCAGAAACCGCTCGTCCCCCTCGACCTCGACCTGGATCGCCTGGGCGTGCGACGCCGAGTGCCCGACGAGCCCGAGGCGGAGGTTTCTGGACTGTTCAATGTCTGACGCTCGCCCCAATTCCCGCCTGCCGGGTTTCTANNGGAGTCTCGCCGAGCGCGGCCGACCACATCGTCGAGAACGTGGTCGGCGTCTACGCCCTGCCGCTCGGTCTGGGGCTCAATTTCCTCATCAACGGCGTGGATCGCCTCATCCCCATGGCGGTCGAGGAACCGTCGGTCATCGCCGCCGCCTCGAACGCCGCGCGTATGGCGCGCGCAGGTGGCGGTTTCGTCGCGGAGACGGACGAGTCCATCATGATCGCGCAGGTCGAGTTGCGCGAGGTGGCCGACCCGGAGGGCGCGACCGCGGCGCTTCGGGCCGCGCGTCTGGAAATCATGGGCATGGCCGATGCCGTCCTGCCCCAGTTGCTCCAGTTTGGCGGCGGTTGCCGGGGCATCGAAATCCGCGCTTTACCCGACCGCCGCCTGGTCGTGCACCTGCACATCGACTGTCGCGACGCCATGGGCGCCAACATGGTGAACACGGTGGCCGAGGCCGTCGCCCCCGCCTTGGCGCAACTGGCGCGGGGCCGGGTTGGCTTGCGCATTCTGAGCAACCTGGCCGACCGGCGCGTGACGCGCGCATCGACTCGCGTCCCCTTCGCCGCGCTCGCCGGGGAAATNNGGCAACGACTGGCGCGGCATCGAAGCCGGCGCCCACGCCTACGCGGCCCGCGACGGCCGCTATCGCCCGCTCGCGACCTGGCGCGTGGAGGGCGACGCTCTCGCCGGCCGGCTGGCCATGCCCATGGCCCTTGGCACGGTCGGCGGCACGCTGACGGTCCACCCCGGCGCGCGCCTCGCCCTGCGCATTCTCGGCGTCACCACCGCGCGTGAGCTGGCCAGCATCATCGGCAGCGTGGGCCTGGCGCAGAACCTGGCCGCTCTCCGAGCCCTGGCCGGCGAAGGCATCCAGCATGGCCACATGGCACTGCACCGCCGCGCAGTGAGCGAGCGGTAACCGCCGATCACGCTCCCGGCTTGCCCCGCGCCTTTCGAGGTAGCATTGCAACCTGGGCAGACAGGTCGCATGTGTAGGAACATAGCTATTGGTATCCACATGGACATGCTGACATGAGAACCGTTCAGATGACGCTTGATGAGGATCTCGTCCAGACGGTGGACAGGCTTGCTCGGGACTTGCACACCACGCGGTCGGCCTTTACCCGCGAAGCCCTCCAGCAGGCGATCGCTCGCAACAAGATTCAGAAACTCGAGGCAAGACACCGACAGGGCTATCGGCGCAAACCCGAGGGCGCAGATGAATTCGCCTTGTGGGAAAAGGAGCAAGCGTGGGGTGACCAATGAAGAGGGGTGAGGTTCGCTGGTACAAGCTCGGCAAGCCTGACAAGAACCGCCCCGTCGTGATCCTGACGCGCGACTTCATCATTCCCTACCTTGTCGAGGTAACGGTCGCACCCGTCACGTTCACGGTTCGGGACATACCCAGGGAGGTGCTGCTGGGCAGGGCCGATGGGATGTCGATGGATTGCGCAATCAACTGCGACCACCTGCAGACAGTGGCCCAAAGCAAGATCGGTCCTCTGGTCGCCTCGCTTTCCCCAGGCAAGCTGCATGGAGTGCGCAGGGCGATAGCCTTCGCTCTTGCCCGTACGGGCTGAGACAGCGAAGAGGCAGGCTACTTGCAGGGCACCTTGGCCTCACAGCCGCCGCTGGTGCCGCACTTTTCGCTGTAGCACATGCCATCGCCCGTGCAGCTCACGCCGTTGGCCACGAGGATCTGACAGAGCCCCGACACGCAAGCCGCGCCGGGCTGGCACTGTGACAACCCGGTGCCGCATGCCTGCCCCGAACCGGGGATGGTGGTGCAGGTTCCGTTGAGCGCCGCCAGGCCGGTGCCGGTCGCGCAGTAGTTGCCGCTCGCGCAGGCATCGGGGAAGCCTGGCTTGCACGCACCGCCCGCGGCATAGCTGCCGGTGGTCACGCACAGCCAGTTGACCGTGCTCGTCAAGAGCGTGTAGCTGTCGGCCACGCACGACGAGCCCGACTGGCAGAGCAGGCCGTTGCTCGCGTCACACGCCGCGCCCGCCGCTGCGGACAGCGCCTCCGCCGGCGTCTTGCAGGTGCCGGGTGTCTGGTTGCTGTCGTCCTTGCCCAGGCAGAGCAGGCCGGGCCCGCACGGCGGCGCGCCGTATTCACACGCCTGGCCGTCCGCCGCGGGCTGGACGCAAAGTTGCGTCACCGACGAGCACTGCAGGCCGCTCTGGCAATCGGCATCCTGGGCGCAAGCCTGGCCCGCCACCAGCAAGGGCGTGCACTGGCCGGGACACGTTCCGCTCGACGACTTGCAGATCGCCTCGCCCTGACAGTCCTCGTCGAGCGTGCAGGCCCCGCCGATTGCCACGGTCCCGTCGAGGGCGGCCAGACACGCGGCGGAGTCGCGTTCGAGCATCTGGGCGCAGCTGCGTCCCATCAGGCTGTCGAGGCAGGCTTGCATCTTCGCCCCGTCGTAAACCAGCTTGCCTTGGTCGATCTCGCCCTGGAGCATTGGGAAGGTGCCGTTGCGAATGCGCTGCTCGGTGACGGCGACGCAATCGCCGCCGTTCAAGAACAGCTCGAAAATCGGCCCGTAGCAATTCTGATACGCCGTGCACAGCGCCTGTGCGAGCTTGGGTGGAAGCTCCGCCAGCGCGATCGACTTGTCGCTGTCGCCGCACCCGGTGACGAGCCCGAGAGCCACGAACCCTGACAGCACATAATGTTGTCGTTGCATGTTGCATCCCTCCGCTGCCGTTGGCCGGACCGATCCTCGATCCAGCGTAACAGGCAACGGGGACGGCTGCAAAAGGCCGCCGCCGGTCAATCCCCCGCCGCCGCCCAATCACGGGCAGCGAGAATGGCGGCGAGCGAAGCCGCCTCGGGAGAGCCAGGCTCGGGCTCGGCCGCGTAGCGCCAGCGCGCCTCGGGTGGCAGCGACATCAAGATCGATTCCGTCCGACCGCCGGTGCGGAGCCCGAAGGTGGTCCCGCGATCGTANNTAGGCGTCGAGCAGGTGCTCGCCGAGGTCGCGCACGAATGGGAAGACGCGTTCGGGGTCGTTCTCCCAATCGGTCGCCGTCGGCGGCGCGGCCTCGCCGGCGGTGGCCTCGGCTCCGGCGCCGAAGTAATCGAAGAAGATGCCGCCCACGCCGCGCGGCTCGTTCCGGTGCGGAAGGAAGAAGTAGCGGTCGCACCAGGCCTTGAGCCGGCCGTAGAGCGCATCATGGTGCCGATCGCAGACGGTCCGGAGCGAGCGATGGAACAGGACGGCATCCGCGTCCACGACGTAATACGGCGTGAGATCCGTGCCGCCCCCGAACCACACGGTTTCGCCGCGCGACAGGCAGCGCAGGTTCGCGTGGAACGTGGGAACCCGCGGGCTGCGCGGGTGGAGGACCAGGGAAACACCGCTGGCCCAGAAGGTCGGGCCTTCGCCCGGCAGGCCACGCGCCAGGGCGGCATCCATTTCGCCGGAGACCTCCGAGAAATTCACTCCCGCCTTCTCGAAGAGGTTGCCCCCGGACAGCACGCGCGCCCGCCCTCCGCCGCCACCGGGACGCTCCCAGACCTCCTCGCCGAACCGTCCACCGTCCAGGCCCTCCAGCCCGGCCACGATGCGCTCCTGCGCGCCGCGCAAGTAGGCGGCGGCGTGGATTTGCAGGTCACCGGGCGAATCGGGCGTCATGCCCTACCCTCTACCACGCCGGCGCCCGATCCGATCGGCACGGTGCGCGAATGGGCGGCACCAACCTTGAAACCACGCTCCACCGACTTGCATCCCAAATAGGACTATGGGAGTCTTAATTCCGTAATTCCATGTCGACTGCCTGCCACCGCGCACCTGGAGGTATCACGCTCACATGAAAAAGACCATTTTTATCCTGATGCTTTCCCTGGCCGCTTGCAACTACGGAAGCTCCATCGCGGACGGCAAGCACGACGCCAGCCCCGCCGCCAGCGGTGGTTCGACGGGTAGCGGTGGTTCCACCACCAGCGGTTCCGGTGGCTCTACGGGAACCGACTCGGGTGGCACCACCGGCGCGACGAGCGGCGGCACCACCGGGATCAGCAGCGGCGGTTCCGGCGGATCCGCCAGCGGTGGCACGACCGGATCCGGTGTAGGCGGAACCACGACCGCGACCGGCGGTTCGACCAGCGGCAACAGCGGGGGCACTCCCGGCACGGGCGGCCGCACCGGCGGGACGGGGGGGGCCGGAGCTCCCGATGCCAGCGCGACGGGTGGAGCCGGCGGGGGCAGCGATGCTGGTCCGGCCGACACGCGGCGGGCCGATGCCTCCAACCCAGGTACGGGCGGCTCGACCAGCACCGCCGGCACGACCGGCACGGGTGGCGCGAAGGGTACCGGTGGCGCGACCGGCACGGGTGGCGCGACCGGCACCGGCGGTGCCACCGGCACGGGTGGCACGACGACCGCATGCATCCCCGCCGCCAGCCCGGGATCGAGTGGCATGAACTCGGGCCAGGCCTGCCTGGGTTGCCATGTCTCGGGCGGGCAGGCTTCGAGCCGCATCTTCACTGCCGCCGGCACCCTATACGCAAGCGCAACGGGCGGCAGCGCCGTCTCGGGGGCGACCGTGACGATCACCGACAACAGCAACAAGAAAATCACCATCGTCACGGGCAGCGATGGCAATTTCTACACCACCACGGCCATCGCCTTCCCGGCCAGCGTCCAGTTCAGCAAGTGCCCGGACACGCAGGTGATGCCCTCGACCATCACCACCGGCGACTGCAACAGCTGCCACAACTCGAGCATGCGGGTGCATTTGCCCTAGCGGTTTTCTAGAACACCATGTCGCGCTCGCTCGTCTGCCGGATGCGGGCGAGACGCTCGATGAGCTGCTGCTTCATGGGGGAATCCTCGAGCTTGTCCAGCTCAACCTGTACTTGCGCCAATCCGGCCTGTGCCGTCTCGGGGCTGGCGTAGTCGACGAGGTACTCCATGAAGGTGGTCAGCGCATTCGGCGTGCAGAAACGCTTGATGAATCCGGGAATGGCGAACTCCATGAAGTGCTCGCCGGTCCGGCCGAGGCGGTAGCAAGCGGTGCAGAAACTGGGCACGTGCCCCTGCTGGGTCAGCTCGCGAATGACCGTGTCGAGCGGCCGCGTGTCGCCGAGGGTGAATTGTTCGCGCTCCATGCGCTGGCCGCAGGTCTGTTCGGTATAGCCGCCGAGCTCGATGCACGAGCCGGCATCGATCTGCGACACCCCGAGCTCCATCGCGGCCCGGCGTAGCTCGGCGGTCTCGCGCGCGGTGAGGATGAGCCCGGTGTACGGCACCGCGAGGCGCAGGACCGCGACGAGGAATTTGAAATCCTCATCGCTGACCAGATTCTTCGCAGCGGGCGCCATGCCCGAGGCCGGACGCAGGCGCGGGAAGCTGATGGTGTGCGGGCCGCAGCCGTACCGATCCTTGAGGAAGACGGCGTGGCTGACCAGGCCGAGCACGTCGAAACGCCAGTCGGCCAGGCCAAAGAGCGCGCCAATGCCGACGTCGTCCTGTCCCTCCTCATAGGCGCGGCTCAAGGCATCGAGCCGCCACAGATAGTCGCTCTTCGGCGTGCCGGCTGGGTGCACCCGGGCGTAGGTCTTGTGGTGGTAGGTTTCCATGAAGATCTGGTAGGTGCCGATCCCGGCCGTCTTGATGGTGCGAAAGCCCGCGTGGTCAAACGGGGCCGCATTCACGTTCACCCGCCGGATCTCCCCATGCCCGTTGTGCACGTCGTAGATGTCGCGAATGCAACTCGCGATGAAATCGGCGTCGTAGCGCGGGTGCTCGCCGAACACGACGATGAGGCGTTTGTGCCCCTGATCCTCCATGGCGGCGACCTGCTGGCGAATCTCATCCATGCCGAGCGTACGGCGTACCATGTCTTTGTTCTTGCGCTGAAAGCCGCAGTAGGCACAGTTGTTCACGCACAGGTTGCCGAGGTAGAGCGGCGCGAACAGCACAATCCTGTTGCCGTACACACGTTGTTTCAGATCGCGCGCGGCCGCGAAGACCTCCTCGCGCATTTCGGGATCGCGCGCGCACACCAGCACGGCGGCCTCCTCGACGGCGAGCGCCTGTTTGTCCAGCGCCTTGGCGATGACCTCGCGGAAGCGCCCCACGTCGACCAGTGTCCCCGGACTCGTCAGACGCTCCAGGTGGGCATCCTCGATGAAATCCTCGGCGTAGCGACTGAGTGTCTTCGATAGCGGCAACATCGGTTTACTCCGGATCGCGTGGGGAGCCGGCCGGCTTTGCCGGCCGCGTACCATCGCGGGAGAGTTTGGGAACCCTCCCAGGGTTCCCATCACAAGGGTGGCTAAAAAACATGCTTTGAACCTGTATACCGGGGAGCCGGCGCAGCTCGTCGGACAGAGCATCGATCTGCTGGTGACCGCCCACCGCCTCGATGAGGATGAGCGCGCTCGGTGATACCCCCTCCTCGTGAACATCGTGCAACCCCAAGCGCGTCCGGATGTTGCGACCATACTTGCTCAGGATTTCCTGAACGCGGCCGGCGGCCGTAGCCCGATTCGTGACGTGAATGCCGACAATGCGATGATCGTTCATGGGTTCCTTTCGGGCAAGTCTGCCTTGAGGGTGACGGTGAAGGTGCTGCCCTTGTCGGGCTCGGACGCCACCCAGGCATCGCCATGGTACAGGCCCGCGATGCGCTTGACGGTGGCCAGCCCCAACCCCGACCCTTCGATCCCGCGCGTCTTGGCGTTTTTGATGCGCACGAAATCGTTGAACAGCTTGGCGGCCTCCTCGCGGGACAGGCCGAAACCCGTGTCGCGCACCGCGATCTCGAACATGTCCTCGCGCCTGCCGAGCGACACCTCGACGCTGCCGCCCTCGCGGTTGTACTTGATGGCGTTGGTGAGCAGGTTGTTGAGCACGATCTCCAGCTCCCCGCGCACAGCGACCAGCGCCAGATGCGATGGTCCCGCGATTTCCATGGTGAGGTTCTTCGCATCGGCCTGCGCGCGCAAGGCATCCATGCACTCCCGCACGACCTCCGCAAGCTGCACCGGCGCGAAGACGCGCGCCTTCATGCCGGCCTCCAGCCGGGTCACGTCGAGCAGGTCGAGAATGAGCTGGCGCATGCCCTGGATGCGCGCGATCGAGCGCGTCACCACCCGGCGCATGGTTTCCTCGTCGCTGACCACCCCGTCCAGGATCGACGCGAGATAGCCCTCCACCGCCCCAAGCGGCGCCTTGAGCTCGTGCACGAGCACGCGGATGAGCTCGAAGCGGGTACGCCGCTGCTCCGCCGCCAGCTTCTTGGCCTGCCGGCTGAGAATCAGATCGCGCGTCGCCCGGCGCACCACGGCCTTGATCTCGTTCGGCGTGAAGGGCTTGGGCAAGAAATCGAAGGTCCCACCGCGAGTGGCCTCGACCGCGGCGGTCACCGAGGCGTAGGCAGTGACCATGATGGTGAGCACCGGCGGCTCGAGCGTGCACGCCTCACGCAGCACATCGAGGCCGCCGATCCCCGGCAGCTTGAGGTCGAGGAGCAGGATATCGGGCGGGGCTTCGCGCAGACGCTCGACCGCGATCTCACCGGTCTGCGCCGCCTCGACCTCGTAGCTGATCTCCGCGGCGATGTCGGGGAAGCTGGCCACGAATTTCTCCAGGACCCTCGCCACGCCCAGACGAATCCCCTCCTCGTCGTCGACCACCAGGACGCGCAATCGTTCGGCCATCAGCCAACCCTCAGCGCGAGCTCGCCCATGACCTGGTTGTGCGGCACCGACACTTCGAAGCGCGTCCAGGTCGAACCGCGCGCCGGATCGGCATTGGATTGGATGGTGATGTCGCCCTTGTGCATCTTGACGATGCCGTACACCACCGCCAGACCGAGGCCCGTGCCCTTGCCCATTTGCTTGGTGGTGAAGAAGGGCTGGAAGATGTGCTTCCTGTTCTCGGCCGGGATGCCCGTGCCGGTGTCGTGTACGCCGATGATCAGTCGTTCGCCGTCCTGCCGGGTCGAGATGGTGAGCGTGCCGCCGTCGGGCATGGCGGAGGCGGCGTTGCTGTACAGGTTGGTGAGGACCTGGATCATCTGCGCCGGATCGACCTCGCAGTACGCTAGCGTGTGACCCAGGGCAAGGACGATCTCCACCGAGGACGGCAAGAGCAACCCCGCCAGGCTGCGCTTGATCAGCTCCTCGACGCTGATCTGCTCGAGCAACAGCTTGTTCTCGCGCGCGAAATCGAGCAGGTCGGAAACGATGCGCTTGCAGCGCGTCGCCTGATCGCTGATCAGGGTCAGTTCCTTGCGAATGCCCGAGTCCTCGCCCACCTCGTCGCGCAGCAGGTGGGCGTAGAGCAAGACGACACCGAGGGGGTTGTTGAGCTCGTGGGCCACGCCCGCGGCGAGCTGCCCCATGCTGGCCAGCCGTTCGGAGTGCATGAGCTGTTCCTGCGTGCTCTCGAGCTGGCGGTTCGATTCCGATAGCTGGCGCACGGTGTGATCGAAGCGCTCGATGACGTAGGGCAAACACATTTGCGTCTCGGCCAAGCCACGGTAGATGGCGATGGCGTGCTCGCGGCAGGTAGCGTAGCCGCAGGCCTTGCAGTCGAGCTCGTCGGCCTCGGTTTCCTTGCCGAACCCGCGCAGGATGTGGCGGATCTCCGCTTCCGAAGGCGTGGCGCTACGCTGGTCGAAGGGAGCGAAGCTGCGCGACAGGTCCACCCCGGCGAAATGCGCCATGGCGCCCCGCCAGACGTCGTGATCGCGGCCGTGCTTGCTCTCGTTGGCGTACTTGGCCACGCGCGCCCGGCGGCGGAAGGCCTTCTCCCGCGTGGTCATCCCCGGACCCGACACGCAGCCGTTGCAGCACAGCACCTCGAAGAGGCCGAAGTCGACGTCGCCGCCAGCGAACTCCTCGATGGCGTTGACGAACGAGGACGGGCCGCCGTGGGCGGCGACCGCCTCGGTGCTGGCTAGATCCTCGCTAATCGCCGCGGCTTGGAAGAGACCGCGATTGAGCGGAAAGAGCGTGCCGGTTCCCGCGTGGGGCGGATCGAAATCGCTGCTCTCCACCCGCGCGGCCTCGATGCCGTGCTCGGCGAACATCGCGCGCAGCTCGGCGAAGGTGATGGCCGCGTCGACCTCGCCCTGGAGCTCGGCCATGCTGGCCTCGACCTTCTTGGCCAGACAAGGCCCGATGAAGACCGTGCGCAGAGCGGGCCCGTGCATCTGGCGCAAAACCCGCGCCATGGCCACCATGGGCGACACGATGGGCGCGAGGTGCGCCACGAGCTCGGGCCAGTAACGTTCGACGTAGCCGACCACCGCGGGACAGGTGGTGGCGATGTACCGCTGTCCTGGGGCAAGCGAATCGAGCAGCTCGCGGTAGCGATGGGCAACGAGATCCGCGCCGAAGCCCACCTCGGTGACGAACGTAAAGCCCAACTGGCGCAGCATCCCGACGAGAATCTGGGGATCCTGCGACGGGATCAGATCGAAGAACTCCGCCGGAAAGCTCGGCGCCACGAGCGCGGCCACGCGCCGGCCGCCGGCCAGCAACGCTTCCACGTCGGGAACCGTGTTGACGACCTTCTTGGCGCCCCGCCCGCACACGCGCACGCAGTTGCCGCAACCGATGCAGCGGTCAGCGACGATCTCGGCCTGGCGATCCAGGATGCGGATCGCCTTGGCCGGACAGCCGCGCACGCAGGTGTAACAGACGTGGCAGCGATCTTTCACGGTCTTGGTGAAGCACCTGGGCTGCGCGATGGTCATGAAAAACCCCGGCCTTGCATGGCGCCTGCTTCACCCGCCGCGGATGGCGCCAGCCTCAGTCTCCCGCCGGCTGCCCCAACAAGCGGCGAATCTCGCTTCGCAGGCGCTCGGCGACGATGGGCTTGTTGAGCATCACGTCCGCGCGCACCCACGACTGTTCCTCCGGGTTGCGCGGACGGAAGTCGAGCCCGGTGACCGGCGTGACGTTCGAAACGATGATGACGGGCAGGTCGGCGTACAGGCGCTTGAGCTGGTTGCACAGTACGAACCCGGCGTCCTTCTCGTCCATCATCAGGTCCAGGATGGCCAGGTCGGGGCGAACCGTGAGAATGGTTTCCTCCGCCTCGGCCAGGCTGCCCGCCTGCACCACCTTGTGGCCCTCGGCCTTCAGCAGCAGGGCGTACTGTTCGAGGATGTCGATATCATCGTCGACGATTAGAACTGTCTTTGCTTCGCTCATCATTACACCAGGACCTCTCTAGCCGCGTAGTGCGTGTGCAGCAGATGGTGGCTCTTGTCGCCGAGGGGAGCGCCCAGGAACTCGTCGTACAGGCGCTTGACCGACTTGTTGCCGTGGCTGACGCGCAAGCCGCAGTTCTTGTCCACGTTGTAGAGCTTCTTCATGCGGGCGATGACCGCGGCCTTGTCCGAGTGCAGCGGCTGGCCGCCACCGTTGATGCAGCCGCCAGGGCAGGTCATGACCTCGATGAAGTGCAGGTCGCTACGGCCGGCCCGGATCTGCTCGATGAGGGCGCGGGCATTGCCCAGGCCGCTGACCACGGCGGCGCCGACGTCGATGCCGCCGATGTTGGCCTTCAGCTCCTTGGCCCCCTCCAGACCGCGCAGCGGCTGGAGGTCGAGCCCCGGCAACTCCTTGCCGGTGATCATGAAGTGGGCCGTGCGCACCGCGGCCTCCATGACCCCGCCGGAGGCGCCGAAGATCTTGCCCGCCGACGAACGCTCGCCAAAGGGCGTGTCGGCCGCCTCGGGCTCGATGCCGATCATCCCGACACCACTCATGCGGAGAAGCAGCGCGGCCTCGCGCGTGGTGAGCACGAAGTCCACGTCCGGGACGTAGTCCTGGGTCATCTCGGGCCGGCCGGCCTCNNTTCTTGGCCGTGCAGGGCATGATGGAAACGCTGACGATCTTCGCCGGATCGAGGCCTTCGCGCTGGGCGAAGTAGCTCTTGGTGATGGCGCCCAGCATTTGCTGCGGGCTCTTGCACGTCGACAGGTGGGGGAGCATGTCCGGGTAGAACGTCTCGACGAACTTGATCCAGCCGGGCGAGCAGCTCGTGAACATGGGCAGCTTGCCGCCGGTCTTGATCCGCTGCACCAGCTCGGACGCCTCCTCCATGATGGTGAGGTCGGCGCTGAAGCTGGTGTCGAACACGCGCTGAAAGCCCGCGCGACGGAGCGCGGCCACCATCTGGCCATCGCAGTCGGTGCCGGGTTCCACCCCGAACTCCTCGGCCAGGGTGACCGAGACGGCGGGCGCGTGCTGCACGACCACGTACTTGTCGGGGTCGCGCAGGGCGGCCAAGACCTCGGGGACGTACGACCGCTCGACCAGCGCACCGGTCGGGCAGACCACCACGCACTGGCCGCAGTTGACGCAGCTCGAAGTGGCCAAGCCCCGCGAGAACGCCGTCCCGATCACGGTCTTGCTGCCGCGCCCCACGAAGTCGATGGCGGCCACCGATTGAATGTCCTCGCACACCCGCACGCACTTGCCGCACAGGATGCACTTCTCCGGGTCGCGCACCAGCGAGGGACCCGAAACGTCCAGGCTCTTCTTGGCCCGGAAGCCGTGGTACTCGCGGCGTGAGATCCCGAGATCGCGCGCCAGCGCTTGCAGGTCGCAGTTCGAGCTGCGCGCGCAGTAGAGGCAGTCATCCGGGTGATTGGCCAGGAGAAGCTGCACGATGGTGCGGCGGGTTTCGAGCGCGCGCGGCGAATGGGTGCGGATCTTCATGCCATCGGCGACCGGGTACGAGCAGGCGGTGAGGAGATTTCCGAATCCCTCGACGTCGACCACGCA
>PNBO01000367.1 GCA_003136095.1 Myxococcales bacterium | reverse complement strand
GGGGTGGTGAAGGTGTCCACGGTGCCGGTGTCGTCGGAGAGATACGATAACGCCTGATACATCGTCGGATGATCCGGGTGCCACAGCGAGGGATTGCTGATGGCGGGTGTGGTCTGGTCGAAGGTGACGGTCTTGCCCGCATCGATCTGCTGCTGGGACGAAATGGTGGTGACCACCTTGCCGCTGCTGTCCACGATGTCGGTCTTGAGCGTGGCGTTGACCGCGGCGGTCCGGTCGTTGCGCACGTCGGTCTTGACGTTCACCGTGCTCGACGAGCCGGTGTTGGTAGCGAGGGTCGGCGTGGTGACCCAGGTGCCGTACCAGTCGACGTGCAGTGGATCGGTGACCACCACGAACACATTCCGGTACAGGCCGCCCTGGAAGGTGTGGTCCCCGGTGATGGGAGGCAACTGCGCATTCCAGTTGTTGTTCAAACGAACCGCCACGACGTTGTCGCCGGATTTGATGGCGGACGTGACGTCGATCGAGAACCCGTTGTACCCGCCGATGTGCTGGCCGACCTGCTTGCCATTGACGTAGATCTGCGCCTGGTCGAAGGCGGCCTGGAACTCGAGGAACACGCTCTTGCCCGACCAGGACGACGGGACGGTGAAGTGCTTCCGGTACCAGCCGTAGCCCACGTAGAACTTCGCTGACATGAAATAGGGCAGGTTGAACGAGTGCGGCAGGCCGACGTTGCCCCATGCGGAATCGTCGAAAGCGGTGGCCTCGGCACCCGAGACGTCGGCGCGCTTGAACTTCCACGACTGGTTGAAGTTCTGCACGAGGCGCGGACCGACCGGTTGCCCCCCATCGGGGACCGTCGATCCGCCCGAGCCGGTCTGTCCGCCGCTCGACGGAGCGCCGCCCGAGGCTCCGCCGGCGGAGCCGCCGCTGCCGCGACCGCCCGACGCAACCGTGCCGCTGCCCCCGCTGCCGGTCGAGCCACCGTACGACGTGCCGCCCGACGCAGTGATGCCGCCGCTGCCCTGGCTTCCGCCGGTGGTCTGCGTGCGGCCGCCGGTCCCGCCCGTTGCGGAGACGGTCGCTCCGGTCCCTGCCGTTCCGCCGGCACCGCCGCTCTGGTTACCGCCCGTGGCTTGGGTGCGGCCGCCGGCTCCGCCCGTCGCCGAGACAGTCGAGCCGCCCGATCCGGCCGTGCCACCTCCGCCGCCGCTGGCTGGCGTGCCGCCGCGGCCCGTGGCCCCGCCACTCGACTGGCTAGCCGTGCCGGGCGCGGTGCAACCGCTCAGCAGCGCAGCCGCAATTGCCAAGCGGAGTGCAGGATGCATCAGCCCCATTGTCTTCAGCCTGGTCATTGTGTTGGCACCCCTCATTTGAAGAGGCAGTGGCGTTTGCCGCGCGCTTCCGTCAAGACGAAGGCATCCTTGGTATCTGGCTTCCTCCCCCGCAGGGAGGCCCGCCGCCATGCCAGCAGGGCAGAAGGCCGCAACATGAGCAGGCGCAGTTGCCGCTGCCATCCCGAGTCCTCGCCTTTTGTGGTATCTCAGCCCTTCCAGCCGTACACCTTGATCCAGTCGACCTCGGCGCTGGTGGGGGCGGACGCGGAATCGAGAGCCCCGGCCCAGGCGGCGCTGTTCGACGCCCAGATGGTCAGGAGAATGTTCAACGGCAGCTTCAGCCGCGAGATGTTGGCGGTCCAGGTGCGCAGCAGCGTGCCGTCCATGAAGAACTTGACGCCTGCGGGCGTCCACTCGATGTCGTACTGATGGAAGGCGGACTCGGCATCGAAACCTAGATTGACGACCTGGGGGTCCTGCGTCGGCGTGACCGAGGTCGTGCAGCTCGTCACCGCCGTTCCCGTGTAGATCATGCAGTTGAGTTGGGAGGCATTGCTCGAGTTGCCGAGGTGCTCGATGTCGATCTCGTTCCAGTCGCAGTTGGGGTAAGGCGTGTAGAACAGCACCAGCCCGGAGACCACACCCGAGCCCCTGGCGAAGCGCATGCTCGCCGAGACCTTGCCGTAGGTGAGGGTCTTGGTCGAGCGGAGCTCGACGCCGAGATAGGGCTTGGTCGCTCCGCTGGGAGCGTTGGTGAGCGCGATGGTGAGCTTGCCGTCCGCCACTGACACATTTTGGGGCGTGAACTGGGCCTGGTTGCCCTCCCAGGTGAAGCTCTGCGCCTGCCACAGCGAAGTGTCGAGGGTGTCGAAGTCGTCCTGCCAGGCCAAGGCGAAGGAATCGCTCCCTCCCGTGCCGGCGGTCCCATTGCCTCCGGTGCCGCCGCCCGCGGTGCTGCCGCCTGCGGTGCCGCCCAAGGCGGTGCTGCCACCCGTGGCGCTGCCGCCTTGTCCTCCGGTTGGGAGGCCGCCGGTCGCGCTGCCACCCGTGGCGTTGCCACCGGTACTGCCTCCGCTTGCGGCTCCGCCTGCACCGCCGCGCATGCCGCCGGTGGCGGTCCCGCCGGCCGCGCTGCCGCCGTTGCTGCCTCCGCTCCCCTGCGCCGTGTCACCCCCGCTTGCAGCCCCACCAGCGCCGCCGCCGGTCCCGCTGGCGCCGCCGCTGCCGGCGCTGGTGCTACCGCCACTTGATGGGCTGCCGCCGGTGGTCTGGCCTCCCGATGATTGCGGTCCGGTAGGGTCTGCGGACCCGCAACCTATGCAGGCCAGGGCGACAAGAAACGGAAGATCTGAGCGGCAGATAGCGGATCGGCAGAACATGGCCACGAGTGTGCATGCATCCGGCGGGGACTTCTTCGCCTTTTGTGCGCGTTCGATCGGGTGTCACACGGGACGGTGTGTGGACCGCCCCTTCCAAGGAAACAGCTGTCAAGGGAAAGCGCTTCTCCCCCATCGCAAACGTGTCGCCCCCGCCCGTCACCAGGTTCAGCTCGGGCTCGGCGTGAAAGTGCCGCGGCCGGCGCGTGGCCGGCGCGTGGCGCCATATGTGCGCCCGCGCCGCGGTTGGCATGAGGAAGGGCTGATAAAGCGCCTCGTCCACCTGCAGAAGCTAGCACGCTCGCGCACGCCCTCCGCCGCATGAGCTGATAGAGAAGTTGATCCCGTTGATTCCCCGTCCTCGCTGCCACCTCGTCCGATACCACGGCATCCTCGGCCCCGCAGCCAAGGATCGCGACAAGGTGGTGCCGACACACCCAGCGCCGCCCGCGCCAGATACTGCGGATGCCGATGCGGCGGGCGCCGACCAGGCGGGCACCGGCGAATCTTGCGACATCGATATCACCAAGATACCAAGAGTCAACCGCCTACCTTGGGCACTCCTTCTGAAACGCGTGTTCATGACAGACGCGCTGACATGTCCAAAGTGCCAGGGTCGCATGAAGATCCTGGCCGCGATCACGAAGCCAGAAGCGATACGCAAGATTCTGGACCACCTCGGAATCCCCAGCGAAGCCCCGCGCCGCACCGCCGCGCGACCTCCGCCGCGGGCCGAGCTTTCGGGCACGTCCGACCTCGCCGAGGTCGACTACGCTGACCCGCCTAGCCCCGAGTGGTGACCGCGCAGCGCCCCCATAAATTGGGCCAGGCATAGGCTATGTCCATGGTGGCATTCCCCGCAAAAATGGGCTTGTTTTCCCTTGGGTATAGGGGAATAGTTCGGGCCAGATTGACGTGTGGGTCTCTGTAGTTGACGCAATGCTTCTTATCGGACATTTCACTGCGGATGCGTGTCGGCCAAGGCAAAGCGGCGCTTGAAACGACTATCCCCAGTCACAGGGTTTCGCCTGGGGCGGATCGAGCAGGTGTCACGCCTCCCCGCAGCTCCGGTTGACGGCTGAGCTTTGTCGGTAACCTCGGTGCACGAAGCGGTTCGCGTCCATGGGCGGCAACTCGCCGAACTACACCGGCAAGAACGTGCTCCACCCGCTCGCCACCATCGGCACGGGCGGCGGGGAGCGCTGGCTGTGCCCACGTTCGATCTTCGGATATGCTCGTGATGGATGATTCTCCGTCGGTCCACCATGGGGTGGTTGGGGCTGCCGTTGCTTGCCGGGTTGGCCTTCGCCTCCGCGCTGCACAATCCGTTCGTGTATGACGACAGCGTTGCCATTCAGGAAAACTCGCTGATCCGACAGCTCCATCTGACCTGGCTCTTCTTCCACGGAGGGCTCAGCAGCTCGGGATTCGCCCATGGACAGTTCCGGCCCCTCACCCTCCTCAGCTTCTCCCTGAACTACCTCGTGGGCGGGGAGAATCCCTTCGGCTATCGTCTCGTGAACCTGGTCCTGCACGCAAGCAACGCCGTGCTGGGTGGCAAGCTGCTGCAGCAGCTCCTGCTGCGCGTGCCTTGGTCGCATGGGGGCCCGCCGCTCACCGAGCCGAGCGCCACCGCGGTCGCGCTGCTCGCCGCCGCGCTCTTCGTCGTGCATCCCGTCGACTCGCTTTCCGTCCTGCTGGTGTGGAAACGCGCGACGTTGCTCGTCACCTTGTTCTCGCTCCTGGCGGTCTTGAGCTTGCTGTGGCTTCGTCGCGAGGAAGCGCGCCCGCGTCCACTTCGCCGGGTCGCGCTGTGCGCGGGTCTGTGGGGATCGCAACTGCTCGCGCTGGGCGCCAAGGAAACTGCCGCCATCCTGCCCGCGCTGCTCCTGCTCGTGGATCTCTGGCCACGCGCCGGCTGGAATCCACGCCAGGCGTGGCGCGCTGTCCTTCGTCTGCAATGGCCCACGCTGCTCATCGGCGTGGCAGGCGCCATCTTCCTGCTGACGAGAGCTGCCCAGGTGGTCCCCATGGGCCGGTGGGTCTATTGCGCGACCGAGGCCAAGGTGATCTGGGGCTATCTGGCGATGGTGATGGTTCCGTCGCTGGTTTCCATCGTCTATGACGTCGCGCCGGCGCGGGTGGGCGATGGCTACGTTTGGCTGGCGTCGTTGTCTCTGCTGGGCGTGCTGGTTTTCGCGGTGGCCATGATTCGTCGCCGGCCTTGGCTAGCGTTGGCCATACTCTGGGCCGCCCTGGCCTTGGCGCCGACCAGCACCCTGGTTCCCATTCCCCTGCTCATGGATGAGGATCGGGTCTACCTGGCATTGCTTCTGCTGTGGGTGTTTCCCGCATACCTGCTGGTCTGGTGGGCGGGCCGTGGCCACGCCTGGTTCGGCAGGCCGGCTGCCCGGGTCGTTGGTGCCGTGCTCTTGCTGGTGCTGGTTGGTTTCACGCTGGCTCGCGCCTCGCTTTGGTGTGACCCGGTCGTGCTGTGGTCCGAGGCCAACGAGCGCCATCCCGACTCGGCGATCGCAGCGACGAATTTTTGCGCCGCGCTCACGGCCCAGCCCGAGCGGGCCCAGCAGGCGGTGGCCATTTGCCAGAAGGCCTATGAGCGCGCCCCGGATGATCCCAATCTGCAATTCAACCTCACCAAAGCCTACGTGGGCGTGGGTGCCATGACCCAGGCGGAGTCGCTGGTGGCGGCGCTGCTGGCGAGGGGCCAAACCTCGCCCCAGCTGCTCCGGGTGGCCGGACACCTGGCTTGGTATCGCGATCGCCCGGCGGATGCGATCGGCTATTACCGACAGGCGCTCGCCGACCTACCGCTCGATCTCGAAACGGCAATCTACCTGGCCCGCAGCTACGCGGAGCTGCAGCAAACCACGGAGGCAACCTCACTCGCGCGCCAGATCGATCACTGGGTCTTGCCGGGCGATGTGGCCCTCCACCTCGCGTTGGCCGCGCTTCACCAATCGATCGGCTGGTCCGACCGTGCGTGCGCGGAATACCGCAAGCTCGCCCCGCAGCTCGCGACCTTGCCGATAGCGAATGCGGACGGACGGGCACTGGATGCGGCCTGCGCAGCGCTCGGCCGGCGACCAGGCCCCCTGGGTATAGGGGAATAGTTCGGGCCAGATTGACGTGTAGGTCTCTGTAGTTGACGTAATGATTCTTATCGGACATTTCACTGCGGATGCGTTCCGGCCAAGGCAAAACGGCGCTTGAAACGACTATCCGCCGGTCCACCGAATTTCGCCACGTGCCTTCCCGCTGTCACCCGACCCGGCCACAGGCCTGCAGTTGATCACGGCAAGAAGACGGTCAGGGCTTGGTTGCCCACGTGTTGGGCGCGGCGAGGCCGTTCTTGACGCCAGTCATGAGCCCACTGACGATCGCCTGTTGGGTAACGGCGCCGCTGTTCCGATCGAATAGAGAGAACGATTCGCTGCCCGAGCCACCGTTGTCCCACCAGACGGGTACGAGGCCGGCCGTCGCGGTGTCTTGCGCGTACGCTTGGGCGTGCGCCGCCCGATTGCTCGCCGGCTGCGCTGCCATGGAGCCCCATTCGCCGATGAAGATGACCTGCGTGGGCAGCCAGACCCTGATTTGCTGGTTAATGGAATTCTGCATGCTGGTGTAGTCCGATGCGCTACCCCACGCGTAGGGGGTCGTGCTGAGACCGAAGTTCGTCGGATAGTAGGTGTGCAGCGAGATCACGAGATTGGGGTCGTTGATGAAGCTCACCTTCTGGATGGCCTGGATGCCGGCCTGGACGGGGCTTGCGCCGATCGGCTGAATCATGACGATACGTGTGGCGTTGGCGCCGCCGGTGTCTCGGATCGCCTTGAAACACGCCTCGAGGTACGTGTCGAGAACCGACTGCGTCTGGCTGTTGTTGCTGCCCGTGTAGTTGGGCTCATTGAAGCATTCGAACATAAGACGGCTATCGAAGGATTTGAAGGCCGTGGCGATCTGGCCCCAGACCGCCGTGACCTCGGTTGCTACAGTCTGTGCGGCCGACGTCGACGACGGGAAAGACACCCAGCCGCCGTTTCCGCCATCCGAGTCGTGATGTGTGTTGAGGAAGACGTACATCCCTTCATCGATCGCCCATTGAGCGGTTTGTTTGACCTTGTTCATCCATGCCGAGTCGATCGTGTAGGACGGCCCTGCGCCGATGTGATCCGTCCACCCGACCGGGAGCCTGAGCAACTTGAACCCCGCCGCGTGCACGGCCTTGATCAGCGTCTGGCTGGGGGTCGGGTTGCCCCAGCTGGTCTCGTTGGGAGTTGCATCGAACGAGTTGCCGAGGTTCCAGCCCGGGGACATGAGCTTGGCGGCCTCCTGCGGGGTGAGCTGTCCCGTCGTACCGCCAGCACCCGAGCCGCCGCTGCCGCCGGTTCCCGAAGCGCCACTGCCGCCGGTTCCCGCAGCGCCGCCGGAACCAGGCGTTCCTCCCGATGGTCCGGCGCCATCGCGTCCGATGCCAGCGTCGGATCGGGCCGTGGAATTGCCGCCGGTACCTGTCATGCCGCCGGTCGCCGATTGGCCACCGAAGCTGCTTGTGCCACCTGAGGCATTGCCACCCGAGCCCACTTTACCGCCGGTCGCACCAACGCCGCCTGTCGATGGTTGTCCGCCGGTCCCGGACCTGCCGCCGGAGCCGGGCGCGCCGCCACTCGCCGATAGTGTCATCCCGCCAGCGCCGGTTCCGCCCGAGGATTGTCTGCCGCCCGTTGATCCGGTGCTTCCTCCGCTGTGTCCTCCCGAAGGCGCTGCGTCGGTTCCGCAGCCCCCGACCCAGAGAGCTGCCAGGGTGGCGGAAAGAGCGAACATCGTTTTTTTCATCGTAATTCTCCAACATCGGATGGATCACCCATCCTGGTGAGGCATCGCGTGGACCGGGGACCAGGGTTGCGTGATTCGTCCTGTCATTCAGTAGCACCTGCAGGGACAACGGCTCATGGTTAGATCACTTCATGCCTGCCGCCGGCTCAACCAGGGTTCGAGACTTCGCATTATTTGAGGATTCAGGGGCAAGGCGCTGGGTTTGGGGCCCCTCGGGTGTTGAAATGGCAAGCCGAATAGCTATGAGGAACCCATGGCCCAAGCGCGCTGGCAGTTGTCGTTCGTCCTCTTTGTCGCGCTGGCCGCCTGCACGACAGCGAAGTCGTATTCTCCCACCGACGGCAGCTCCGCCGGCGGCGTCCTATCTTGGGGCGGTGCCGGCGGTCCCGGTGGAATCCCATACACCGGGGGCGTCGCGACCAGTGGCGGCAACACCGGGGGCGTCGCGGAGACCGGCGGCGCTGCCAACACGGGCGGAAGCACCACGACGGGCGGCCGGGTCAGCTCAGGGGGCACCACGGCAATCAGCGGGGCGGTAGCGACGGGCGGCGTGACTGCGATGGGCGGTATCTCCCCTACCGGGGGAAGGCCAGGCACCGGCGGTGCCGTCACCGGCGGGACGATCGCAACCGGCGGCGTCTCGACCGGCGGACAAGGCGGCACGGCGGGCAAGGCGACGGGTGGATCCGCGACGGGCGGATCTTCGGCGACAGGCGGAGCCACCTCGCTGACCGCCGCGCAGGCTGCCGCGGCCATGGGCAAGGGCGTGAACATAGGGCAAACCTTCGAAACCACGCAGAACGAACGTTCGCTGGCCGCGGTGTCGGCGAAGATCGACGCCTACTACGCCAAGGGCTTCCGCAACGTGCGCATCCCCATCACCTGGACCGAGCCCGTGGGTGGCGATCTCCTCGTGGGCAGCGCCACCGTCGGTGACGTGAATCGATCCAGCACCCGCCTGGCGGTCATCAAGCAGGTGGTGGACTACGCGCTCGGCAAGTCGGGNNTTCGAGTTTCTGAACGAGCCGCACCGGTCCGACGGCTCGAACTCACCTTTGCCGGCAGCGGACCTGCGCGCGATGGTCAAGCTGGCCTACGCCAAGATCCGAGCCGTGGATCCCCAGCGCATCGTGATCATCGGCGGTAACCAGTGGTTCGCCGCCGCCGAGATGGCGAACGTGTGGAGCGACCTGTCGGGTGTGGGTGACGGGCAGGACCCTTACGTGATGGCGACCTTCCACCACTACGACCCATGGACCTTCTGCGGAGACAACCAGGGGACCTACGACGACAATTGGACCGACACCAACCTCTCGGGGCCGATGGACACCATGCTGGCGTGGTCGCAATCCACCGGGAAGGGCATGCCGGTGTACATCGGTGAATGGGGCGTGGGCTGGGGCAGCCGCTACACCACCATGGACTGCAACAACATCCGATCCTGGTACCAGAAGATGGACAAGGACAACGCGCAACCAAGAGGCATCCCCACCTCGCTTTGGGACGACGGCGGCTGGTTCAAGGTGTGGGACATCGGCTCCAAGTCTTGGAACAACAACCTTGCCGACTGCATCCTGGGGACCTGCAACTGGAACGGCACCGAGCGCTTCAACGCCGGCTGCAAGTGACCGTGGCGTACGGTCGGCCTTCGGCGGCGGTTACTCCGCCGACCCCGCCGGCCGGCCGCGTCGTCCTCGGGCGCAAGCGAGTCCGTAAAGGTTCATGCAGTGTCGATTGCGCATCCCGCTGCGTTGTTCGCGTTTCTTGGGATTCCTCGGGATGCGCACTCGAAGATCGTTTACAAGACCTTCATCTTTCGTATGTGCTGCCCACCCAGACCTAGGAGGCAAACCTATGACCCGCAAATTGACCATCCTCGCGCTGTTGGGCCTGCCCACGATAGTTCCCGTGCAGGCAATGGGCATGGCCAGCGCCGAGCTATACACAACGCAGGCCTATCGGTACGGGCGCTTCGAGGCGCGCGTTCAACACGCGCCCGGCGACGGCGTCGTCAGTTCCTTCTTCCTGTGGAAAGACGGATCCGAGGTTTCGGGTGCCTACTGGAACGAGCTCGATATCGAGAAGTTCGGAGCCGACTGCCGCATGCAGACCAACTCCCGGTACGGCACGGCCGCCGCGAACCACTCGCAGATAGCCACGATGGGAGGCAACAACTGCGCCCAATATCACGACTACCGAATCGAGTGGACGCCAGACTACATCGCGTGGGCCGTCGACGGCTCCGAATTCCGTCGCGACACGGGCGACGCCGCCACCGCCTACAGTCAGAATGCACCCGCTGGCATGGCCATTCACTTCAATATGTGGCCTGGCAACTCCAGCTTTGGCGGAAACATCGACAACACGACCCTGCCGGTACACGAGTACATCAGTTGGGTGCAGTACTCCTCGTACGACAATGGGAACTTCCAAGTGCAGTGGCGCGAGGAGTTCCAGGATTCCGCGATACCGGCGGGCTGGGCAGTCGGAAACTGGGCCTCGGCCTACAATCTCTCGACCCACAGTCCAGACAACGTGAGCTTCGTCGACGGTATCGCCGTGTTGTCCCTGACGGCCGACAATGCGACAGGTAATCCGGGATCGCCACCCGCCGACGACGGCACGAGTGGAACATCGAACTATGATGGTGGTGCAGGAAATGCTTCGACGGGAGGCTCTTCGGGCACTCACAGTGGTAGCTCCGGCGGCTGCGCCATGATGTCCTTTTCGAAAGAAGACTGCCCAGGACTCGTTTGCATTCTGATGGTGGCGGCCGGTCTGCTCGGCCTTGGTCGTACGAGATGGCGCCGGTTCCTGATAACCTCGAGGCGGCGCTCTTGTTGAGCGCGGCACCCCGTTTGGATCCGGACACACAGTACGAAAGACGGGCCGTCTTGCGCACCTCGGTTTTACAGGTCACGGCACTCGTCGTTCCCATCACGTTGATCGCGTGCTCGGGTTCGCCGTCGCCCGACGGAAGCGCCGGCGAGGGGGCCACGGGTGGCAACCTGGGCGGGCAGAGCGGCAGCTTGGCGTACGGGTACGATGCAGGCGGCCTCGGCGGATGGGCCGCGGCGGGCATCGACGGCGGGGCTTGGGGACCGTCCACCGGTTGCGTCGGTCGGGCCTCGGCCCTGGTGGCCGCGATGACGCCGTCACAGCGCTACGGCCAAATGACCACTGTCGACAGCAACGGTCTCACGGTCAGCGAAGCCACCACGCAACTCCTCGGCTCGGTGTTCAGCGGCGGCAGTTCGGATCCCCCGTCGGGCAACCAGATCGCCGACTGGACGCGCCTGGTTTCGTCGTACCTGAACATCACGATCGGTTACAATCCCCACACCGGACTGCTTTACGGCACCGACGCCATCCACGGGAACAACAACGTGCAAGACGCGGTGATTTTCCCCCACCACATAGGGCTCGGGGCTTCGAGGAATGCCGCCTTGGTGGAAAAAGTCGGACGCCTCACCGCGCTGGAGATGCTGGGCGTGGGCAACAACTGGGCCTTCGCGCCCACCGTGGCAGCGGCACGCGACATCCGCTGGGGACGCACTTATGAATCTTT